>NZ_JBIWPA010000033.1:0-99835 GCF_044768035.1 Kitasatospora sp. NPDC101176 | reverse complement strand
CGGCGGAGACCACCACGGTGTGGGACACCCCGGGGGTGTTGTCCACGAAATTGGTGATCAGCCAGTTCAGGTTCTGTGCGGCCTGGCTCATCTGATTCAACTCAACGCTCCTGATGCTCTGCGCCGTTGCCGTCGGTCCGGCCACCGAAACTATCGAATCCGCCCTGCTGGGCACCATGCTGGAAGCCCGACGGGTTGGTCTGCTCGGCCCCGGCGCGGCGACCCTGCTGGATGCCGCGGCGCAGGTTGGTGAGCCGGCCGCGGACCTCCTCGGGTGCCCGGGAGACCTGCGGACCGGTCATCGGCGAGGCCTCGGCGGTACCGGAGACCAGGTTGGCCTGCGGGGTCCGCCGGGGGAGACCGGACATGGTGACACCGTTGGTCGAGGGCTCGCGGACCTGCTCGGCCCGGCGCCAGCGCTCGTCGTTCGCGGACGGGCGCCACGGGGCGTCGCCGGGGCCGGGCTGCGGCTGCTGCGGGGGCTGCTGCTGGCCCTGCGGGGCCTGCTGTCCCTGCGGTGCCTGCGGAGCCTGCTGTCCCTGCTGGGGCTGGGGCTGGCGGGCCTGCGGGGCCTGGCCCTGCTGCTGGAGCTCCGGGGCGGAGGTGCCGGGCCGGCGCGGCTGGTACGTCCGCTGCCGCGCCTGCTGCTGGCCCTGCTGGCCGGCGTCCTGCGGCTGCCACGGCTGGTCGGCCGCGCCCTGGGACGGACCGGTCGGCAGCGCCATCGGCTCCGGACGGACCGGCTCCTGACGGACCTGCTCGGGGCGCACCTGCTCCGGACGCGCCGGGTTCGGCACGTTCGGCAGCACCGGCTCCACCAGACCGAGGCCCAGCGGGTCGCGCGGGTCGATCTGGCTGGCCTCGAAACGGGGCCGGGCGAGCTGCTGGGTGCTCTCCAGCGGGGCCGGCTCGGCCGCGGGCAGCGGCTGGGGCTGCTGCTGCGGGGGCAGCTGCGGCTGGCGGTCGCGCTGCGGCATGTCCGGTCCCGGGCGCTGCGGGCGGCGCTGGCCCTGCGGCCCGGGGCGGCCCTGCGGCGCACCCGGGCCCTGCGGACCGGGCTGGCCCTGCGGACCGCCCTGGCCCTGCGGGACCGGCCGGCGCTGCGGCAGCCCGTCCTGCGGACGGTTGCCCGGGCGGGCGCCCTGCTGCGGCGCACCCGGCCGACCCGGCCGGCCGTGCTGCGGCTGCTCGCCGGTGCGGGGGCCCGGAGCGCCCTCGAACTCGCCGTTCGGGCGCGGACGCTCCTGGCCGGGGCGGCCCTGGGCGGGCGGCTGCTGGCCGCGGCGGGGCAGGCCGCCGGGGCCGCCCTGGGCCGGGCCCTGGCCGTTGCCGCCGCGCTGCGGCAGGCCGCCCTGCGGGGCCTGCTGGGGCTGCTGGGACTGCGGGGCCTGCTGGGCCGGGCCCTGGCGGTTGGCGCCGCGCTGGGGCAGGCCGCCCTGCGGGGCCTGCTGGGGCTGCTGCCCCTGGCCCTGCGGGATCGGGTTCTCGCGCAGCGACTGACCGGCCTGGCGGGTCGGCAGACCGCCCGCGCGGCCGCCGGGCGCACCCGGGCCAGCCGGCGCACCGGGGCCACCCGGCGCGGCCGGACCGCCCTGACCGAGCTGCGGGCGGCCGCCCTGCGGGGCGCCGGCCTGGCCCTGGCCGAGCGCGGCCGGGCCGCCCTGGCCGGGCGGCACCTGGCGCTGCTGGCGCGGCGTCGGGGCGACCCCGCGCTGCTGCTTGGCCTGCGCGGAGCCGGGGCGGGCGGCGCCGCGGCGGTCGGCGGAGGTGGTGACGTCCACCGGGAGCATGACGAGCGCGGTGGTGCCACCGGAGTCGCTGGGGCGCAGCTGGATGCGGATGCCGTGTCGCAGGGACAGGCGGCCGACCACGAAGAGGCCCATGCGGCGGGAGACGGAGACGTCCACCGTCGGCGGGTTGGCGAGGCGCTCGTTGATGTCCGCGAGGTCGTCGGGGCTCAGGCCGATGCCGGTGTCGTGGATCTCGACCAGCACGCGGCCGTCGGGCAGCGCGTGGCCGGTGACCCGGACGCGGGTCTGCGGGCTGGAGAACGAGGTGGCGTTCTCGAGCAGCTCGGCGAGGAGGTGGACGAGGTCGTTGACGACGCGGCCGGCGACCTCGGCCGACGGCACGGTGGCGAGCTCGATGCGCTCGTACTGCTCCACCTCGGAGGCGGCGGCGCGGAGCACGTCGACCAGCGGGACGGGCCTGGTCCAGCGGCGGCCCGGGTCCTCACCGGCGAGGACGAGGAGGTTTTCGCCGTTGCGGCGCATACGGGTCGCGAGGTGGTCCAGCTTGAAGAGGTTGGCCAGCTGGTCCGGGTCCGCCTCGCGGCTCTCCAGCTCGGAGATGAGCGACAGCTGGCGCTGGATGAGGCCCTGGCTGCGGCGGGAGAGGTTGGTGAACATCGCGTTGATGTTGCCTCGCAGGAGGGCCTGCTCGGCGGCGAGGCGGACGGCCTCGCTGTGCACCATGTCGAACGCGTGCGCCACGTGGCCGATCTCGTCGGTCGAGTCGACGGCGACCGGCTCGACCGTGGTGTCGACGTCGTGCGGGTCGCTCTCGGAGAGGGTCTTGACCAGCTCGGGCAGGCGGCGCTCGGCGACGTCCTCGGCCGCGGCCTGCAGGCGGGTCAGCGAGCGCACCATCGAGCGGGCGATCAGACCGGCGCCACCGAGGGCGACGAGCAGCACGAGGGCGACGGCGGCACCGATGATGATGGCCTCGGTGTCGGCCTGGGACTGCAGGTCCTGGGCCTTTCCGTCGAGGTCCTCGATGAGCTTGGACTCGATCCGGCGCTCGGCGGTGATCTTGGCGCTGGCCTTCTCGTACCAGTCCTTGTAGGTCACCGGGTCGGTCTGGTGGATACCGCTCTGCTGGAGGATCGAGCGCGCGTAGCGGTCGGCGTCGGCGACCACCGAGTTGTAGCTGAGCTGGCCGCGCAGGTTGTCCAGGTCGTGGGCGGTGTAGATGTTGTTGAAGCTGGTGAGCGCGTTGTCGTAGGAGGCGCGCAGGCGGATGCCGAAGGACTCGTCGCTCAGGCTGAGGTCGGGGCCCTTGGGGTTGGCGAGCGCGGCGCTGATCAGGGCGCGCTGCTGCGAGGTGGCGTTCTTGGCGAGCGAGAACTGCTGGAGCGCCCGGGTCGCGACGACCAGGTCCTTGTTGTTCGACGCGAGCGCGATGTCCTGGGTGATGGAGAGCAGGTCGCGGATGATCACGTCGTAGGCGGTGATCGTCGACTGGATGTTCTGGTTGTTCTGGTACGGCGTGTTGCGCGCGTCGGAGATCGAGTTCAGGTCCTTGCGGATCTGGAAGAGCAGCGCCTTGCCGCCGGAGAGCTCGAGGTTCTCGAACTTGTCCGAGGACGCGGTGAAGGTGCGGCTGAGGTCGTCCGTCTCCTTGCGGGCGGTGACGATGTCGTCGTCGAGCGGGTCGTTGGGGCGCGCGGTGATCGGGCCCGCGCTGATGTCGCGTTCCTTCTGCAGCGCGTCCGCGAGGTTGGTCGCCTTCTTGGCCAGGTCGGAGAGGTTGGCCATCTGGGCGAGTTGCTGCGAGGCCTCCATCGAGGTCTGGATCCGCAGGCCACCGAGGACGAGGGAGACCAGGACGGGGAGGGCGAGCAGCGCGATCAGTCGGGTCCGGATGCGCCAGTTGCGCATCGCGAGCCGGCTCAGACCGGTGGCGCGGCGCCTGGTCAGGGTCGTCCGGAGTTTGTCCCGGGTGGACTTGCGCTCCTGGCCGTCGCCGTCCGGGCGGCCGGGGGCCTCGGGCGCCACCGGCTCGGCCGGGCCGCCGGGGGCCGCCGCCTGCTGGGGGGCTGCCACAGGCTCACGCGACTCCGGGTTTCCCGCGGCGCCGCTACCCCTTTTGAAACGTCCCTGCACTGGCGTCGCAACCTCTGGACCGGGCGTCCCACCGCGTCGCCGCGGCCTGGACGGTGTCGAGTTTCCATCCGCTCCCCGGCCGGTCCGGGTGAGCGGGTCACCGGGGTGGACTTCTCCCTACCCACGGTCCGTGGCATTCCAGCACAGCCGGGGAATCCCAACAAGGGCCGCCAGGGCACACCTCCCGGCGCTACCGACCGCGTGCGCGGTCTCACTGACTGTGCGGTAACCGGACCGGAATACCGCCTTTTTCGGACACTCGCCGGATACATGCCAAGCGAGCCCTAGATCGAAAAGAGTCACAGACCTTCCGGAATGCCCGGAATCTGCCGTATGTCGGGAAATTCCGATGCGGCGATATGTCGGATATCTGCGTTTTGCTCATGAATTTGTGAGCAAAATCACAGCCGTATGTATAGCTTTGGTCACGGTGCCTGTGGAATGAGATCTCGTAACCTGGGCTGTCTCCGGAGCACGGCCCCGATCAGCCTGCCCAGAACCCCTCCGAATCAATCGGAATCACTCAGGCCGGTGCCGATCCGCCGCGATCCCCGGCCGCTACCACGAGGTGCTCTCGATGTCCCTGGCGAAGAAGAAGGCCACCCAGTCCACGCTGTCCTGCGGCTCCACGGCGAACCCGCGCCGCACGACGCTGGCCTCGGTCGCGGACTTCGCCGCGATCCCGGGCGCCCGCAAGCCCGAGGACGTCGTCACGTACGCCACCGAGCTGCCGACCAGCACGGCCAACCCGCGCCGCACCCAGCTGATGGTCGCCCCGGTCGTCGCCGTCCCGCAGGACTGACCGGACCGCGCCGGGACCGGGCGCCGCGGCCACCCCCCGGGGGCGGCCGCGGCGCCCGTTCGCGCTTCCCGGGGCCGCACCCGCGGCTCCCGCCCCGACCGGGCTGAACAGGGGCAAAGCGGTCCGCCGGGGCCGCGCGCGATAGCCTGGACGACGATTGACGGGACCGCGCCCACCACGGGCGGGGCGCCCACCAGCGCCCGGGCGCGCCCCGGGCGGCCGACGAAGCGAGGGGTAGCCCAGCCGTGCGCATTGCCAGGTTTTCCGTCCGGGAAGGGAGCCCTGCCGCCGGCAGCGTCTCCTTCGGCGTCGTGGAGGGCGATCCCTCCCAGCCCGACTCGCTGGTCGTCCACGCGCTGGCCGGCCACCCGTTCGGCCAGCCCCAGCCCACCGGCGAGAGCTACCGCTTCCAGGACGTCCGGCTGCTCAGCCCGATGCTCCCCAACAAGATCGTGGCCGTCGGCCGCAACTACGCGGCGCACGCGGCCGAGCTGGGCCACGACGTCCCGGACCTCCCGCTCACCTTCTTCAAACCGTCGACCTCGGTGATCGGCCCGACCGAGAACATCGCGTACCCGCCGTTCTCCTCGGACGTCCACCACGAGGCCGAACTCGCCGTGGTGATCGGCCGGATGTGCCGCGAGGTGCCGCTGGACCGGGTGCCCGAGGTGATCCTCGGCTACACCTGCGCCAACGACGTCACCGCGCGGGACGTCCAGCAGCGCGAGGGCCAGTGGGCCCGGGCCAAGGGCTTCGACACCTCCTGCCCGCTGGGCCCGTGGATCGAGACCGACGTGGACCCGGCCGACCTGGCCGTCACCTGCACGGTCAACGGCGAGCTCCGGCAGGCCGGCCGCACCTCCCAGATGGTCCGCTCGGTCGCCGAGCTGATCGTCCACGTCTCCGAGGCCATGACGCTGCTGCCCGGCGACGTCATCCTCACCGGCACGCCCGCAGGGGTGGGCCCGCTCAACGTCGGCGACGAGGTCGCCGTCTCCATCGAAGGCATCGGCACTCTCACCAACAAGGTGATCAAGCGTGGCTAACTCAAACCCGGCCGTCCGGGTTCGCTTCTGTCCGTCCCCGACCGGGAACCCGCACGTGGGCCTGGTCCGCACCGCCCTCTTCAACTGGGCCTTCGCCCGCCACAACGGCGGCACGCTGGTCTTCCGGATCGAGGACACCGACTCGGCCCGCGACTCCGAGGAGTCGTACGAGCAGCTGCTGGACGCCATGCGCTGGCTGGGCTTCGACTGGGACGAGGGCCCGGAGGTCGGCGGCCCGCACGAGCCGTACCGCCAGTCCCAGCGGATGGACATCTACGCCGACGTCGCCCGCCGCCTGCACGAGGCCGGCCACGCGTACCACTGCTACTGCAGCACCGAGGAGCTGGACGCCCGCCGCGAGGCCGCCCGCGCGGCCGGCAAGCCCTCCGGCTACGACGGCCACTGCCGCGACCTGACCGACGAGCAGGTCGCGGTCTACAAGCTGGAGAAGCGCGAGCCGATCCTGCGCTTCCGGATGCCCGACCGCACCATCAGCTTCGACGACCTGGTGCGCGGCACGCTCACCTTCGAGCCGGAGAACGTGCCGGACTACGGCATCGTCCGGGCCAACGGCGCGCCGCTGTACACCCTGGTCAACCCGGTGGACGACGCCCTGATGGGCATCACCCACGTGCTGCGCGGCGAGGACCTGCTGTCCTCCACCCCGCGGCAGATCGCGCTGTACGCCGCGCTCGCCGAGATCGGCGTCGGCGACGGCGGCACCCCGCGCTTCGGCCACCTGCCGTACGTCATGGGCGAGGGCAACAAGAAGCTCTCCAAGCGCGACCCGCAGGCCTCGCTCAACCTGTACCGCGAGCGCGGCTTCATCCCCGAGGGCCTGCTCAACTACCTGTCCCTGCTGGGCTGGTCGCTGGCCGAGGACCGGGACCTCTTCGGCGTGGACGAGCTGGTCGCCGCCTTCGACATCGCCAAGGTGAACGCCAACCCGGCCCGCTTCGACCTGAAGAAGTGCGAGGCGATCAACGCCGAGCACGTCCGCCGGCTGGCCCCGGAGGACTTCGTCCGCCGCCTGGTGCCGTACCTGCAGGCCCCCGGCCTGCTGCCGGCCGAGCCGACGGCCGAGCAGCTGGACCTGCTCGCGAAGATCGCGCCGCTCACCCAGGAGCGGATGGTCGTGCTGAGCGAGATCGTGAACATGGCCGGCTTCCTGTTCGTCGAACCGGCCGACTTCACCGTCGACCCGGACGACGCCGCCAAGGCGCTGACCGCCGACTCCCGCCCGGTGCTGGAGGCCAGCGTCAAGGCGCTGGAGGCGCTCGGCGACTTCAGCCCGGAGCCGATCCAGGCCGCGCTGCGCGAGGCGCTGGTGGACGGGCTGGGCATCAAGCCCAAGTTCGCGTTCACCCCGCTGCGGGTGGCCGTCACCGGCCGCCGCGTCTCCCCGCCGCTGTTCGAGTCGATGGAGCTGCTCGGGCGCCCCGAGACGCTGCGCCGGCTGAACGCCGCCCTGGAGGCGCCCCCGGCCGCCTGAGCGGGTCGTGGAGCAGGTCGCGGGCCCGGCTTCGTGCCGGGCCCGCGGCGTACCCGGACGTCACCGGACGGCCGCCCGGCGGCTGCCTGGGGTTATCGATTTTGGAGCCAGGGCAGACGTCGGGTAATGTTCTTTCTGCGCCGCCCGGGAGGGAACGGACGAGGGAGCGAAAGCCCCCCGGCCGGGACGGAACGAGAGGCGCAACGCCTGAGAAGATCCCGACGAGGGTTCAACTCTGGTGGGGTATGGTGTAATTGGCAGCACGAGTGATTCTGGTTCATTTAGTCTAGGTTCGAGTCCTGGTACCCCAGCGCAGTACGCAAGTACCGCAGTACAAATGAAGATCAAGCCCCCGTTGTGTAGCGGCCTAGCACGCTGCCCTCTCACGGCAGTAGCGCCGGTTCGAATCCGGTCGGGGGTACGGATCCCGCAAGGGATCACCTGGAAAGCCCCCGTTGTGTAGCGGCCTAGCACGCTGCCCTCTCACGGCAGTAGCGCCGGTTCGAATCCGGTCGGGGGTACGGATCCCGCAAGGGATCGCCAGGAAGCCCCCGTTGTGTAGCGGCCTAGCACGCTGCCCTCTCACGGCAGTAGCGCCGGTTCGAATCCGGTCGGGGGTACTTCAGAGCAGGAAGCCGGTGGGTCACCCCATCGGCCCTTGCTTTGTGTTGGGGTATGGTGTAATTGGCAGCACGAGTGATTCTGGTTCATTTAGTCTAGGTTCGAGTCCTGGTACCCCAGCCAGAAAAGGAAGGCCCCGGTTCCCGGGGTCTTTTTGCATTTCCGGACGGGGCTCCGCTCCGGACGGGGTTCCGCTCCGGACGGGGTTCCGCAATTCCCCGCGGACCCGGAACGGCCGAAGGGCCCCGCTCCACGAGCGGGGCCCTTCCCGGTGTTCCGGGGTGATCAGCTGCGGCGGAGGGCCTCGGTCAGCCGGTTCGCGGCCTCGATGATGGCCTGGGCGTGCAGCCGGCCCGGGTGGCGGGTCAGCCGCTCGATCGGGCCGGAGACCGAGACGGCGGCCACCACCCGGTTGGAGGGGCCGCGCACGGGGGCGGAGACGGACGCGACGCCCGGCTCCCGCTCGCCGATCGACTGGGCCCAGCCGCGCCGCCGGACGCCGCTGAGGGCGGTGGCGGTGAAGCGGGCGCCCTGGAGGCCGCGGTGCAGCCGCTCGGGCTCCTCCCAGGCCAGCAGGACCTGGGCCGCCGAGCCGGCCTTCATCGGCAGGGTGCTGCCGACCGGGACGGTGTCCCGCAGGCCGGAGAGCCGCTCGGCGGCGGCTACGCAGATCCGCATCTCGCCCTGGCGGCGGTAGAGCTGTGCGCTCTCGCCCGTGACGTCGCGCAGGTGGGTCAGGACCGGGCCCGCGGTGGCGAGCAGCCGGTCCTCGCCCGCCGCGGCGGAGAGTTCGGAGAGACGGGGGCCGAGGATGAAGCGCCCCTGCATGTCCCTGGTGACCAGACGGTGGTGTTCGAGTGCGACGGCGAGTCTGTGGGCCGTGGGGCGCGCCAGACCGGTGGCGGCGACCAGCCCCGCCAACGTGGCGGGGCCCGACTCCAGTGCGCTGAGCACCAGAGCGGCCTTGTCGAGAACGCCGACGCCGCTAGAGTTGTCCATGCCCTAAGACTGCAGTCTCAGTCCGCGAGACGCAAGTTCAATCTTCCGGGAAAAGCGCCACTCTGGATGCAGCAGCCCGGGAGACATCCAGGATGCGGCCTCACCAAGGTGTCCGCATCGTGGACAGCGATCCGGCGTGCAGGTCGCGCGGACCGTGCCCCCTACAGGGTGGCGGCAACTTCGACCTCGACGACACGAGAAGGCCGGCAACGCGGCCGGCTGGAGGGAATCCGATGGGACGGACACTCGCAGAGAAGGTCTGGGACGACCACGTCGTGCGGCGCGCGGAGGGGGAGCCCGACCTGCTCTTCATCGACCTGCACCTGCTCCACGAAGTGACCAGCCCGCAGGCCTTCGACGGGCTGCGGCTGGCCGGGCGGAAGGTCCGCCGCACCGATCTGACGATCGCGACCGAGGACCACAACACCCCCACCCTCGACATCGACAAGCCCATCGCCGACCCGGTCTCGAAGGTCCAGCTGGAGACCCTGCGCCGCAACGCCGCCGAGTTCGGCGTCCGGATCCACTCGCTCGGCGACGTCGAGCAGGGCGTCGTGCACGTGGTCGGCCCCCAGCTGGGCCTGACCCAGCCCGGCATGACCGTGGTCTGCGGCGACTCCCACACCTCCACCCACGGCGCCTTCGGCGCGCTGGCGTTCGGCATCGGCACCAGCCAGGTCGAGCACGTGCTGGCGACCCAGACCCTGCCGCTGGCACCGTTCCGGACGATGGCGATCACCGTCGAGGGCGAGCTGCCCGAGGGCGTCACCGCCAAGGACCTGATCCTGGCCGTCATCGCCAGGATCGGCACCGGCGGCGGCCAGGGGTACGTCCTGGAGTACCGCGGTTCGGCGATCCGGGGCCTGTCCATGGAGGCCCGGATGACCATCTGCAACATGTCGATCGAGGCGGGCGCCCGGGCCGGCATGATCGCCCCGGACGAGACCACCTTCGCCTACCTCAAGGACCGTCCGCACGCCCCGCAGGGCGAGGACTGGGACGCGGCCGTCGCGTACTGGGAGACCCTGGGCACCGACGAGGACGCGGTCTTCGACCACGAGATCTTCATCGACGCCGCCGAGCTGACCCCGTTCGTCACCTGGGGCACCAACCCCGGCCAGGGCGCCCCGCTGGGCTCCCGGGTACCGGACCCGGCCTCCTTCGCCGACCCGCAGGAGCGGACGGCCGCCGAGAACGCCCTGGCCTACATGGGCCTGGAGGCCGGCACCCCGCTGCGCGAGGTCAAGGTCGACGCGGTCTTCGTGGGCTCCTGCACCAACGGGCGGATCGAGGACCTGCGCGCCGCCGCCGCCGTGCTGGAGGGCCGCCGGATCGCGGACGGGGTGCGGATGCTGGTCGTCCCCGGCTCCGTCCGGGTCGCCCTGCAGGCCGTCGAGGAGGGCCTGGACAAGGTGTTCACCGCGGCCGGCGCCGAGTGGCGGCACGCGGGCTGCTCGATGTGCCTGGGCATGAACCCCGACCAGCTCGCCCCCGGCGAGCGCTGCGCCTCCACCTCGAACCGCAACTTCGAGGGCCGGCAGGGCAAGGGCGGCCGCACCCACCTGGTCTCCCCGCAGGTCGCCGCGGCGACCGCCGTCCTGGGCCGCCTGGCCGCCCCTTCCGACCTGACCAGCACCGTGGCTGTGGAGGCCTGAGAACCATGGAGAAGTTCACCACCCACACCGGCCGGGCCGTCCCGCTGCGCCGCTCCAACGTGGACACCGACCAGATCATCCCGGCGCACTGGCTGAAGAAGGTCACCCGCTCCGGCTTCGAGGACGGCCTGTTCGAGGCCTGGCGCAAGGACGAGTCGTTCATCCTCAACCGGCCCGAGCGCCAGGGGGCCACCGTGCTGGTGGCCGGCCCCGAGTTCGGCACCGGCTCCTCCCGCGAGCACGCCGTCTGGGCGCTGCAGAACTACGGCTTCCACGCGGTCATCTCGTCCCGCTTCGCCGACATCTTCCGGGGCAACTCCCTGAAGAACGGCCTGCTGACGGTGGTCCTCCCGCAGGAGACCGTGGAACAGCTCTGGGCGCTCACGGAGAGTGACCATTCGGCCGAGATCACCGTCGACCTGGAGGCCCGCGAAGTGCGCGCCGAAGGCGTCACGGCCTCCTTCGAACTGGACGACAACGTCCGGTGGCGGCTGCTCAACGGGCTGGACGACATCAGCATCACTCTGCAGAACGAGGCCGACATCGCGGCCTTCGAGACCACCCGTCCCGCCTTCAAGCCCCGTACTCTGCCGGTGGCCTGAGATCCCCTCAGAACAAGCATTCTGACGATCCGCCGGATGGCCCGCCTCCCCTTCGGGGGGGCGGGCCATCCGCCGTTCCGGAGCACGAGTTACCGCCGGGGCCCGCCCCGGATTGCCCATTTGGCTTTGCCGGAGAGGGCCCCGCGCAAGTACAACTGCGGGTAGATGGCACAATCAGTACATGCACCGGCACCATGAACCTCCGTACGCGGGCGGCGAACCCGCGGCCCCGGAGTCCGTGGGCCGGGGATCCGAACGCCGAATTGACGATCGGCCGGACGTCACCTCCGCACCAGCTGAGGGGCCGGACGACCAGGAAGTCGCAGCGCTCTACGCGCTTGTGGCCGAGCGGTTGAAGCAAGCTCACGCCCGCGTGCATGCGCTGAACGTGTCTGCCGATGCAAAGACCGCTCTCACCCGTCAACTCCTCATCGTCACCGAGACCGCCAAGCGCGATCTTCCGGAGGCGGCAAGGCGGTTGAGTCGCTTTGTACATGACCTCGACGAGGGGCGCCCGCCCGTCGCCTGAGGTCGCCGACGCGCAAATCCATTGCGACACTAGGGTGATTCGCGCGTTTGGTAATTGAAAGTCCGCAGATACATACCTAACGTGCGAAAAGAACGGATGGAATCATCCGGCGCCCGTTTCCGAAGGGGAAGACGTGAACAAGGCTCAGCTTGTCGAAGCGGTGGCCGAGCAGCTGGGCGGTCGCAAGGCTGCCGCAGAGGCCGTCGACGCAGTGCTCGACACCATGGTCCGCGCCGTTGTGGCCGGTGACCGTGTCTCGGTCACCGGGTTCGGCACCTTCGAGAAGGTGGAGCGCTCCGCGCGCTTCGCCCGCAACCCGCAGACCGGCGAGAAGGTCAAGGTCAAGAAGACCTCGGTGCCCCGCTTCCGTCCCGGCCAGGGCTTCAAGGACCTGGTCAGCGGCAGCAAGAAGCTGCCGAAGGAAGGCCCCTCGGTGAAGAAGGCCCCCAAGGGATCCCTCACCCCGGGCAAGAGCGGCGTCGCCGCCACCCCGGCCGCCAAGCGCGCGGCCACCAAGCGTGCTGCCACGGCCGCGAAGACCACCGCCGCGAAGACCGCCGCCGCTCCGGCCGCGACCAAGAAGGCCGCCGCGAAGAAGGCGACCACCACGGCCGCCGCCAAGAAGACCACGGCCACCGCCGCCAAGACGACGGCCGCCGCGGCGAAGAAGGCGACCGCCACCAAGAAGGCGACCACCGCCGCCGCGAAGAAGACCTCCGCGGCCGCGACCAAGAAGTCGGCCGCCACCGCCGCCAAGAAGGCGACCACCACGGCCGCCGCCAAGAAGACCACCACCGCCGCCGCCAAGAAGGCAACCGCCACGGCCAAGAAGACGGCTCCGGCGAAGAAGACCGCCACCCGCAAGACCACCGCGCGCAAGACCACTGCCAAGTAGTCCCGCCCGGCGGTCCCCGGACGGCCTCCGGCCTTCGGCCCTGAGCCGCGGCACCCCCCTCCGTGACGCACGGGGAACGGGTCGCCGCGGCTCTCTCGGTTTCCGGGCGCTCAGTCGGCAATCCGGGGCGGCCGTCGGCCGGGCCCCGTCGGCCGGGCCGCGGGGCCGCTCAGCCGTCGGCTGGGTCCGGGAAGGTCTGGAGCGTCAGGAAGACCACCCGGCGGGTGCCGCCGTTGCCCTCGGTGCGGATCCGCACCCGCTGGCCGGGGCGCAGCAGCCGCAGGCCGCCGGCGTCGAAGGCGGCCGCGTCGAACGGCACCGGGGTCCCGTCGTCGAGCAGCACGGAGCCGGCCCGGGTGGCGGGGTCGAAGGTGAACGCGGTGGCCTGCATGGCAGCAGCATATCGAGCGGCACCGACAGTCCCGGGGCTTGTCCGTCGATCGGCGCGCCCGCCGGTCGCCGTCAGGCGGGAGCCGCCGGCAGGCCCGGCCCCGGGGCGTGCCCCAGGCGGGCGAAGAGCGGGCCGGTGTGCGGGCCGAGGCCGAGCGCCGCGGCCTCGCCCAGGTCCGTGCCGTTGTCCACGTCGCGGCGCACCGACTCCACGCCCGCCAGGCGCAGTTCGAGCGCCCCGCCGGCCGCGTGCCGGGCCCGGGAGCCGTCCCCGAAGGCGGGGGCGAGCGGACGGCCGGGGGTGCAGGCCAGCAGGGTGGTGCCGAAGCCGGGGGAGTCCGGCAGGAAGGCCCGGCCGTCGGGCGGCACCGCCCCCAGGACCCGGGCCAGTTCGGCCGGGCGCAGGGCCGGCAGGTCCGCCGAGAGGACGGCCAGCGGCGAGCGCGGGGCGAGCGCCCGGGCGGCGGAGGCGCCGTGTGCCAGCGCCGCGTTGAGGCCGCCGCCGGGTTCGTCGGCGACCACCCGTGCGCCGAGCGCCGCCAGCCGGGCGCCGGCCGCGGCGTCCCGCGTGACCACCAGGACGCGGGCGACGCCCGGGGTGGCCAGCGCGGCGGTGACGGTGTCGAGCGCGAAGGACAGTGCGAGGACCGCCCGGTGCGCTCCGGCGTACGGGGCCAGCCGGCTCTTCGCCAGCGCGAGCGGCTTGAGCGGCAGTACGAGCGACCAGCCGGCGGCGGGTGCGGCGGGCGCGACGGGCCCGCTGGGGCGTACGGTGTCCTGGGTCATCGGCGTCATTGTGACGCCGGTCCCGGAGCCCTCGCCAGGCCGTCCGAGCTGTGCGGACGTGCGTTTGATCACGCCTGCCGGGCGCGTTGGCGCGGTCGCTCGACAGCCGGTGAGCAGCCGGGCGACACTGGTCCGCGCCCGCGGCCCGGGCGCCGGTCCACACCGGTGCGCGGCACCGGGAGGCCATGACCGCGGCACCCCACGTGCCGCACGGAAAGAGGAGGAGCCGGGGTGGCCCGCCGCTCGTACGCCAAGTTCGGCAACGCCGACTACGGCATCTGGTACCGCTTCGCGGCCGTGCTGGTGAAGCCGGTGACGACCGCCCTGGTGAAGCCCGACTGGCGGGGCTGGGAGCACCTTCCGAAGGAAGGCGGCTTCATCGCCGCGGTGAACCACAATTCGATCATCGACCCGGTGATCTACGCGCACTGGCAGTACAACAGCGGGCGTCCGCCGCGCATTCTCGGCAAGTCCTCGCTGTTCTCGATTCCCTTCATCGGATTCATGCTGCGCAAGACCGGCCAGATTCCGGTGTTCCGCGAGTCCACCGACGCCGCGCAGGCGTTCCGGGCCGCCATCGACGCCGTCGACAACGGCCAGTGCGTGCAGTTCTACCCGGAGGGAACGCTCACCCGGGACCCGGACCTGTGGCCGATGACCGGCAAGAGCGGCGTCGCCCGGGTCGCGCTGATGACCGGGGCGCCGGTCATCCCCGTCGCGCACTGGGGCGCGCACGAGATCATCCCGCCGTACGGCCGGGCCGGCTACGGGAAGGGCAGGTTCAACCTCTTCCCGCGGCACCGGGTCACGGTGGCCGCCGGGCCCCCGGTGGACCTGAGCCGCTACCAGGGCCAGGAGCTGACCGCCCAGGTGCTCAACGACGCCACCGAGGACATCATGGCGGCGATCACCGAGGTGCTGGCCGGCATCCGCGGCGAGGAGCCGCCCGCCGAGCGCTTCGACATGCGCAAGGCCGCCCGGCAGCGGGCCGCCGCGGCCGTGGCCGAGCGGCGGCGCGCCAAGGGCGGCGACGGCGTCGAGGAGGCCGGCCGGTGACCCGGGTCGCAGTGTTCGGGACGGGGTCCTGGGGGACCGCCTTCGCGATGGTGCTGGCGGACGCGGGCTGCGAGGTGACGCTCTGGGGCCGCCGCTGGGAGCTGGTGGACGCGATCCACACCACCCACGAGAACCCGGACTACCTGCCCGGCGTCCGGCTGCCGTCGTCCATCACGGCCACCGTCGACGCCGCCGCGGCGCTGGCCGGGGCCGACTTCGCGGTGCTCGCGGTGCCCTCGCAGACGGTGCGCGACAACCTGGCCGGCTGGGCGTCCCTGATCGAGCCGCAGACCGTCCTGGTCAGCCTCATGAAGGGCATCGAACTCGGCACCGCCAAGCGGATGAGCGAGGTCATCGCCGAGGTCGCCAAGGTCGGCCCGGAGCGGGTCGCGGTGGTCAGCGGGCCCAACCTGGCGAAGGAGATCGCCAACCGGCAGCCGGCAGCCAGCGTGGTGGCCTGCGTCGACGAGGCGGTCGCCAAGCGGCTCCAGGCGGCCTGCCACACGCCGTACTTCCGCCCGTACACCAACACCGACGTGGTGGGCTGCGAGCTCGGCGGGGCGGTCAAGAACGTCATCGGCCTGGCGGTCGGCATGGCCGCCGGCATGGGCCTCGGCGACAACACCAAGGCGACGCTGATCACCCGGGGGCTGGCCGAGACCACCCGGCTCGGCGAGGTGCTCGGCGCCGACCCGCACACCTTCGCCGGGCTCGCCGGGATGGGCGACCTGGTCGCGACCTGCTCGTCCCCGCTGTCGCGCAACAACACCTTCGGCATGAACCTGGGCCGGGGCATGTCGCTCGCGGAGACCATCGCGGCCACCCGGCAGACCGCGGAGGGCGTCAAGTCCTGCGAGTCGGTGCTCGACCTGGCCCGGCGCAACGGGGTCGACATGCCGATCGTCGAGGCGGTGGTGGACGTGGTGCACAACGGCCGGCCCACCCAGGAGGCGCTGCAGGCCCTGATGTCCCGCTCGGCGAAGGCCGAACGGCGCTGAGGCGGTGCCGGGGAGGGCGGCCGGCACCGTTCCCGGGGCGGCTGACGTCCCGGAAACACGTCGCACGGTAGTCTCAATCGCGATATGAGCATCGAACAGACCTCCCCGAACCCGTCCGCTGCGAAGCCGCGCGTCGCGCTGGTCTTCGGCGGCCGCAGCTCCGAGCACGCCATCTCGGTCTCCACCGCGGGCAGCGTGCTCAGGGCGATCGACCGCGACACGTACGACGTGCTGCCGATCGGCATCACGCACGAGGGCCGCTGGGCGCTGGCCAGCGACGAGCCCGCCCGGATGGCCATCACCGACGGCGTGCTGCCGGACGTGGCGCACGTCGCCGAGTCCGTGGCCGGCCAGGTCGCGCTGCCGATCGCCCCGGGCGACCGCGAGGTCGTCCTGAGCGAGCCGGGGAGCGCCCCCAAGGCCCTCGGCGAGGTCGACGTGGTCTTCCCGCTGCTGCACGGCCCCTGGGGCGAGGACGGCACCCTGCAGGGCCTGCTGGAGCTCTCCGGCGTGCCGTACGTCGGCAACGGCGTGCTCGCCAGCGCGGTCGGCATGGACAAGGAGTTCACCAAGCGGGTCCTGGCCTCGCACGGCCTGGGCGTCGGCCGGTACACCGTCGTCCGGCCGCGCGAGTGGGAGAGCGAGCAGGGCCGCGCCGCGGTGCGCGAGCGGGCCGCCGAGCTGGGCCTGCCGCTGTTCGTGAAGCCGTGCCGGGCCGGTTCCAGCATGGGCATCACCAAGGTCAAGGACCTGGCCGACCTCGACGCCGCGATCGAGGAGGCCCGCCGCCACGACCCCAAGCTGATCATCGAGGCCGGTGTGACCGGCCGCGAGATCGAGTGCGGCGTCCTGGAGTTCGAGGACGGCCCGCGGGCCAGCGTGCCCGGCGAGATCATGGTCGGCGGCGGCTACGAGTTCTACGACTTCGAGGCCAAGTACATCGACTCCTCCGAGGTGCGCATCCCGGCGGAGCTCGGCGCTGAGGAGACCGCCGAGATCCGCCGCCAGGCGCTGGCCGCGTTCGAGGCGCTGGGCTGCGAGGGCCTGGCCCGGGTGGACTTCTTCCTGCTGGAGGACGGCACCTGGATGATCAACGAGGTCAACACGATGCCCGGCTTCACCCCGATCTCGGCCTTCCCGAAGATGTGGGAGGCCACCGGGGTGCCCTACCCCGAGCTGATCGACCGGCTGCTCCGCGCCGCGCTGGACCGTTCCACCGGTCTGCGGTAGCGGCCCGACCGCGACAACGGAGGGTGGGCCGGGAGGAGTCCCGGCCCACCCTCCGCGGCGTACCGGTCAGCCCGGGACGGTGGCCTTCACCGCCGGGGTGACGGCGGCGGCCGGGTCGAAGGGGTTCTGCGCGGCGCCGGCCGGGACGGTCACCTCGACGTAGGCGGCGCGCATCGTCGTCACGAAGCGGTAGCCGCCGTCGGAGAGCCGCTGCGACCACCAGGTGACGTCGTCCACGGTCGGTGACCAGTCCTTGGCGTGCTCGCCGTCCAGCTGTTCGGGGCGGTCGACGCCGCAGCGCAGCACGGTGCGCGGCGAGCCGCCCCACGCCGCCACGTACGGGGAGGCGGGGGACGGGTCCTTCCGGGGGTGGCCGAGCAGCTCCTGCGGCAGCGCCGCGGCGAGCGCACGGCAGTACCCGGCCGCCCGGCCGCCCGGGCTGGGCACCGCCACGCTCTCGTCGGGGGAGCTCCAACTCCCCAGCAGCACCACGAGCGTGCAGGTCAGCGCGAGCGGCAGGGCCAGCCAGCGGAGCGGCGCGGGCAGCGCCGCCAGCGCCCGGGTGATGCGGAGTTCTGTGGCCACCCGCCGATGGTAGCCGGGGCTTACAGGTGGACCACCGGACAGGTCAGGGTGCGGGTGATGCCCTCGACCTGCTGGACCTTGGCCACCACCAGGCGGCCCAGGTCGTCCACGGTGTCGGCCTCGGCCCGGACGATCACGTCGTACGGTCCGGTGACGTCCTCGGCCTGGAGCACGCCGGGAATCTTGGAGATCGACTCGGCCACTGCGGTGGCCTTGCCGACCTCGGTCTGGATCAGGATGTATGCCTGTACCACGGGGGCCTCCCGGCGGCCGGTTACGGGGATCGCCGCCGTGATCGCCCGGTCAGGCGTCGGGTGGGACCGGGCTCACCGGCAGTCTGATCACCACGCTACCGCGCGGTGGGCCGGGGAGGGGAGACCCCGACACCCCCGAAGGGCGTACGCTGCGCGCGGGGGAGCGCGACGGGGACCAGTTCTGAGGGAAACGCGAGAGGACGGCAGATGCAGGGGACCGTGGGCGAGCTCGGCGAGTTCGGTCTCATCAGGGAGCTCACCGCCCGGGTGCCGCTCACCGACGCGGTCGACCTCGGCCCGGGTGACGACGCCGCGGTGGTGAAGGCGCCGGACGGCCGGGTGGTGGCCACCACGGACGTCCTGATCGAGAACCGGCACTTCCGCCGGGACTGGTCCACCGCCTACGACGTGGGCCGCAAGGCCGCCGCCCAGAACCTCGCCGACGTGGCCGCGATGGGCGCGGTGCCGACCGCGATACTGCTCGGCCTGGTGGCCCCCGCGGACCTGCCGACCACCTGGGCCACCGAGCTGATGGACGGGCTGCGCGACGAGTGCCAGGTCGCCGGGGCGACGGTGGTCGGCGGCGACGTGGTGCGCGGCGACACCGTCACCCTGGCGATCACGGCGCTCGGCGACCTGCAGGGGCGCGCGGCGGTGACGCGCTCCGGCGCTCAGGTCGGCGACGTGGTCGCGGTGACCGGCTGGCTCGGCTGGTCGGCCGCCGGGCTGACCGTGCTGCAGCGCGGCTTCCGCTCCCCGCGGGCCTTCGTCGAGGCGCACCGCCGCCCCGAGCCGCCGTACCACGCGGGCCCGGCCGCCGCCGAGTTGGGCGCGACCTCGATGATCGACGTGAGCGACGGACTGGTCGCCGACCTCGGCCACGTGGCCCGCGCCAGCGAGGTCGACATCGACCTCAAGGCCGCCGACTTCGACGTCCCGGCGCAGATGGCCGACATCGGCCAGGCCGTCGGCGTGGACCCGCTGGTCTGGGTGCTGTCCGGCGGCGAGGACCACGCGATCGTGGCGACCTTCCCGCGCGGGGTCCAACTCCCCGCCCGCTGGCGGGTGGTGGGCGAGGTGACCGGCCGCCCCCGGGGCAGCCGCAGCGGCCGGGTGACGGTGGACGGCGCGCCCTGGGACCGGGTCGGCGGCTGGGACCACTTCGCCGAGTGACGGACGGCGCCGGACGCCCGCGCCGACTCTCCTACGGCGCACGGGGGATGGCGTCCGGACACGGGTGCAGTGGATCGCGCGCCGGACGTGCGGCGGACGGGCTTCGCCGGGGGGTTTTGCGTAGTCTTCCGACTACCGAGAGTCTTGCGACTACCGGGCCCGCCCGCCGTCCGGCGCGGGTGGTCCGAGCCACTGCGAGCGGGAGCACGTCAACCATGCGCATCGGGGTACTGACAAGCGGCGGCGACTGCCCCGGCCTGAACGCGGTGATCCGCTCCGTGGTGCACCGCGGGACGGACGTGCACGGGGACGAGATCGTCGGCATCGAGGACGGCTTCCTCGGTCTCATCGAGGGGCGCACCCGGCCGGTCTCGCACGACGACGTCACCGGTCTGCTCACCCTCGGCGGCACCATCCTGGGCTCCGCCCGGGTCCAGCGGGACCGGATCGCCTGGGCGGTGGACAACGCCCGCACGCTGGCCCGGGACATCGGCATCGACGCGCTGATCGCGATCGGCGGCGAGGGGACGCTGACCGCGGCCCGGCTGTTCAGCGACGCCGGGCTGCCGGTCGTGGGGGTGCCCAAGACCATCGACAACGACATCGACGCCACCGACGTCACCTTCGGCTTCGACACCGCGGTGCACGTGGCGACCGAGGCGATCGACCGGCTGAAGACCACCGCGGAGTCCCACCAGCGCGTCATGGTCGTCGAGTTGATGGGCCGGCACACCGGCTGGATCACCCTCACCGCGGGCATGGCCGCCGGCGCGCACGGCATCCTCATCCCGGAGAAGCCCTTCGACATCGAGGCGGTGGCCCGGATGGTCGAGGACCGGTTCGCCCGCGGCAAGAAGTTCGCCATCATCGCCGTCGCCGAGGGCGCCGCCCCGCAGCCCGGCACCATGCGCTTCGACCACGGCGACGTCGACCAGTTCGGGCACCGGACCTTCGGCGGGATCGGCAACCGGCTCGCCCACGAGCTGGAGGACCTGCTCGGCAAGGAGGCCCGGCCGGTCATCCTCGGGCACACCCAGCGCGGCGGCACCCCGACCGCGCGGGACCGGGTGCTCGCCTCCCGCTTCGGCTGGCACGCGGTCGAGGCCGTCCACAAGGGCGCGTTCGGGCACTTCACCGCGCTGCGCCGGACCGGGATCGAGCTGGTCCCGATCGCCGCCGCGGTGACCAGGCTCAAGACGGTGCCGGAGGACCGCTGGGCGGAATCCGAGGCCGTGCTCTGAACCGCCGGAGGTAGGTTGGCCCCATGGCCCTCCCGTCTCCCGCCCCCGCCCCCGGTCGACCCGCTCCGCACGACCCCTCCGGCGCCCCGCCCCGCGTCCTCACCGTCGCCGGCTCCGACTCCGGCGGCGGCGCCGGCATCCAGGCCGACCTCAAGGCGATGCTCGCACTCGGCGTCCACGGCATGAGCGTGATCACCGCCGTCACCGCGCAGAACTCGCTCGGCGTCCAGGGCTACTGGGAACTGCCCGCCGAGGCCGTCCGGGCCCAGTTCCGCAGCGTGGTCGACGACATCGGGGTCCAGGCCGTGAAGACCGGCATGCTCGCCTCGATCGAACTCGTCGAGACCGTCTCCGACCTGCTCGCCGGGGTGGACGCCCCGGTGGTGGTCGACCCGGTCGGCGTCTCCAAGCACGGGGACGCCCTGCTGGCCGCCGAGGCCGTCGCCACCGTCCGCGAGCGGCTGCTGCCGGTCGCCACCCTGGCCACCCCCAACCTGCACGAGGTGACGCAGCTCACCGGCCGGACCGTCGACGACGAGGCCGGGATGCTGGACGCCGCCAGGGCCCTGCTCGACCTCGGGCCGCGCTGGGTGCTGGTCAAGGGCGGCCACCTGGAGGGCGAGGCCGCCGACCTGCTCTACGGCGGCCCCGGCGAGGAGCACTGGTACCGGGCGCCGCGCTACGACAACCGGCACACCCACGGCACCGGCTGCACGCTGGCCAGCGCGATCGCCGCCGGACTGGCCAAGGGGCAGCCGCTGCCCGAGGCGGTCGGCTCGGCCAAGGAGTACATCACCGGCGCGATCGCCGGGGGCTTCGCGCTCGGCGCGGGGATCGGCCCGGTCGACCACGCCTGGCGCTGGCGCTGACCACGGCGGTGGGGGGGGGCGCGGGGCCCCCCCCCCCCGGGGGGGGCCCCCGGGGGCAAACCCGGACCCCCGGGCCACCGCGGGGCCGCCGCGGAAAACGCGGGGGCGCCCGCGCGGGGGGGGGGGGGGGGGGGGGGGGCGGGGGGGGGGGGCGCGGGGCCCGCCCCCCCGGGGGGGGGGGGGGCCGGCGGCGGGGGGGGGGGCGGCCCCCCCCCCCCCCCCCCCGCGGGGGAGGCCCCGGGCGGAAAACAGTGAAGCCGGTCCATCCGAGGATGGACCGGCTTCACTGGAGGACCGGCATGCCGGTCTGCGCGTCAGCGCGAGACCTTACCGGCCTTGATGCACGAGGTGCAGACGTTGAGCCGCTTCGGCGTCCGCCCAATCACAGCGCGCACCGTCTGGATGTTGGGGTTCCAACGACGGGGGGTACGGCGGTGCGAGTGGGAGATGCTGTTGCCGAAGCCCGGCCCCTTGCCGCAGACGTCGCAGTTGGCAGCCACAGGAGTCACTCCAAGACTTCAGATCATTTACGTTCGACAACCCCTGTGAACCAGCGGAACACTCGCGTGAACCGGACCGGGCCGAGGGGTGCGCCCGGATTGTTCCAGGCAACCGGAAGAGCATACAACGCTTGCTCCCGTTCAACGAAACTACCATGACCGGCCGGGTGATCGCCCCGGTCGGCCGTCCCGGCGGCCCTCCCCGGCCCCCGATAACCTGCCGGTATCACCCCTCGCCGCAGCCCTGGCTGTGCTGCTGCCCCGCAGGGCGTCGCGGCGTCCGATCCGGAGGAGACCCGGTGCTGCACACGCTCGACGCCCCGGCCGTGCGCACCTGGTGCCAGCTCGCCCTGCGCGCGCTCGGCCAGGCCCGGGAGGAGATCGACGCGCTCAACGTGTACCCCGTCCCGGACGGGGACACCGGCACCAACCTCTACCTCACCGTCGAGTCCGCTGCCGCCGAGGTGGAGAGCCGCTTCACCGACCCCGCCGACGGGCCCGCCCCGGGCCTGGCCGACACGGTGCGGGCGATGGCCCGCGGTGCGCTGGTCGGCGCCCGCGGCAACTCCGGGGTGATCCTCGCCCAGTGGCTGCGCGGCACCGCCGAGACGCTCGCCGAGGGCGGCGGCGCCGACCAGCTGCGGGCCGCCCTGCAGCGGGCCGCCGACTCCGCCTACCAGGCCGTCGCGGAGCCCGTCGAGGGCACCCTGCTCACCGTCGCCCGGGTCGCGGCCCGGGAGGCCGTCCGGGCCGGGGACGGGCTCGCGCAGGTCGCCGACACCGCCCACCGGGCCGCCCGGGACGCCCTGCGGCACACTCCGGAACAGCTCGCCGTGCTGGCCGAGAACGGCGTCGTGGACGCGGGCGGGCGCGGACTGGTGGCCGTCCTCGGGGCGCTCGCCGACGCCGTCGCCGGCCAGCAGCCGATGGGCCCGGTCGCGCTGCGCGACGACGTCCGGGCGGTCGACAGCTGCGAGGTGCACGTGCGACCGCCCGGCCCCGGCCACCCCGCCTTCGAGGTCATCTACCTGCTGGACGCGGCCGACGAGGCCCTGCCCGCGCTGCGCGAGCGGCTCGGCGGCCTCGGCGACTCGCTGGTGATCGGCGGCGGCGACGGCCTGTGGAACGTGCACGTCCACGTGGACGACGCGGGCGCCGCCGTCGAGGCCGGGGTGCGGGCCGGGCGGCCGCACCAGATCCGGATCACCCACTTCGCCGAGGCCGCCGCCCGGGCCGGCCGCGCCGCGGAGCGCGGCGAACGCGAGGAGCGCGCCCGCGCGGTGCTCTCCGTGGTCTCCGGCACGGGGCTCGCCGAGCTGTGCGAGCAGGCCGGCGCCCTGGTGCTGCACGCCGACCCGGACCGCCCGCCGGCCAGCGCCGAACTCGCCGCGGCCGTCCGCCGCTCGGCCGCCCGCGAGGTCGTCCTGCTGCTCAACGACCCCGAACTGCGGGCCGCCGCCGGGGCCGCCGCCGACCAGCTGCGCGAGGAGGGCGTGCGGATCGCCGTGCTGCCCACCCGCTCGCCGGTGCAGGGGCTGGCGGCGCTCGCGGTGCACGAGGCGGGCCGCCGCTTCGACGAGGACGTGGTCGCCATGACCTCCGCGGCCGGTGCCACCCGGTACGCCGAACTCGCCGTCGCCGAGGGGGAGTCCTGGACGATGGCCGGGGTCTGCCAGGCCGGGGACGTGCTCGGCCTGATCGACGGCGACGTGGCGGTGATCGGCACGGGCCTGGACGAGGTCGGGACGAGCGTGCTGGACCGGATGCTCGGCGCGGGCGGCGAACTCGTCACCCTGGTGCTCGGCGACGGCGCCGACGAGGCGCTCGCCGGGCGCCTCGTCGCGCACGCCCGGCACCGGCGGCCGGAGGTGGACGCGGTGGTCTTCCACGGCGGCCAGGAGTCCGCGCCGCTGCTCATCGGCGTCGAGTGAACCCGCCGCCCGGGTCGGCGCGGGTCGGCCGCCGGAAGGCCCGGACTGTCGGCCCCGTGGTGTAAACAAGGGCCTGATGGGCGCTCTCGATGAACCACTGACCAAGCTCGTCGGCGACCGCACCGCGAAGGTGCTGGCCGACAGCCTGAAGCTGCGCACGGTCGGGGACCTGCTGCACCACTACCCGCGCCGCTACGTCGAGCGCGGCCAGCTGACCAGCCTGGACGAGCTGGAGATCGACGAGCACGTCACCGTGCTGGCCCGGATCGAGAAGGTCACCCTGATCCCGTTCCGCGGGCGCAAGGGCGACCGGCTGGAGGTCGTCGTCACCGACGGCCGCAGCCGGCTCTCGCTGGTCTTCTTCAACCAGGGCTGGCGCCAGAAGGAGCTCAGGGCCGGCGCCCAGGGCCTGTTCGCGGGCAAGGTCGGCGTCTTCAACCGCAGCCGGCAGCTGGTCTCCCCGGACTACCAGCTGCTCGACGAGGACGCCGGGTCGGACGCGGCGAAGCAGTTCGCCGGCCGGCTCATCCCGGTGTACGGCGCCAGCGCGCAGATGCCCAGCTGGAAGCTGTCGATCTGCATCGAGACGGCGCTCACCAAGCACCTCGCCGACGTCGGCGAGCCGCTGCCCGCCGAACTGCGCGAGCGGCACGAGCTGATCCCGCTGCCCGAGGCGCTGGAGCTGATCCACCGCCCGCGCGGCCAGGCCGACCGCGAGCGCGCCCAGAGCCGGCTGCGCTGGGACGAGGCCTTCGTGCTCCAGGTCGCCCTGGCCCGGCGCCGGGCCGCCGAGTCCGCGCTGCCCGCCGTCCCGCGCCGGGCCCGCGAGGGCGGCCTGCTGGACGCCTTCGACGCCCGGCTGCCCTTCACCCTCACCGAGGGCCAGCAGAAGGTGTCCGCCGAGATCGCCGCCGACCTGGCGACCGAGCACCCCATGCACCGGCTGCTCCAGGGCGAGGTCGGCTCCGGCAAGACGCTGGTCGCGCTGCGCGCCATGCTCGCCGTGGTCGACGCGGGCGGCCAGGCCGTCCTGCTCGCCCCCACCGAGGTGCTCGCCCAGCAGCACCACCGCTCGATCGTCGAGATGATGGGCGACCTCGCCGAGGGCGGCATGCTCGGCGGATCCGACCTCGGCACCCGGGTGGTGCTGCTGACCGGCTCGATGGGCGTCCCGGCCCGCCGCCAGGCGCTGCTCGACATGGCCTGCGGCGACGCCGGCATCGCCATCGGCACCCACGCGCTGATCGAGGACAGGGTCCAGTTCCAGGACCTCGGCCTGGTCGTGGTCGACGAGCAGCACCGCTTCGGCGTCGAGCAGCGGGACGCGCTGCGCGCCAAGGGCGACCAGCCGCCGCACCTGCTGGTGATGACCGCCACGCCGATCCCGCGCACCGTCGCGATGACGGTCTTCGGGGACTTGGAGACCTCCGTCCTCGACCAGCTGCCGGCCGGCCGCTCGCCGATCTCCACCCACGTCGTCCCCGCCCTGGAGAAGCCCAACTTCCTCACCCGGGCCTGGGAGCGCGTCCGCGAGGAGGTCGCCAAGGGCCACCAGGCGTACGTGGTCTGCCCCCGGATCGGGGACGAGGAGCCCGCCGCCGAACCGAAGAAGCGGCGCAGGGCGGCCGAGGAGGACTTCGAGGAGGTCGCCGACGCCGGGGCCGCGAGCGACGAACGGCGGCCCCCGCTCTCGGTGGTGGAGACGGCCGGGAAGCTGGCCACCGGCCCGCTCGGCGGCCTGCGGGTGGAGATCCTGCACGGCCGGCTCGCCCCGGAGGCCAAGGACGACGTGATGCGCCGGTTCGCGGCCGGCGAGGTGGACGTCCTGGTGGCCACCACCGTCATCGAGGTCGGCGTCAACGTGCCCAACTCCACCGCGATGGTCATCATGGACGCCGACCGCTTCGGCGTCTCGCAGCTCCACCAGCTGCGCGGCCGGGTCGGCCGCGGCAGCGCGCCCGGCCTGTGCCTGCTGGTCAGCGACATGCCCGCGGGCAGCGCCGCCCGCTCCCGGCTGGACGCGGTGGCCGGCACCCTGGACGGCTTCGAGCTGTCCCGGATCGACCTCGAACAGCGCCGCGAGGGCGACGTGCTGGGCCAGGCGCAGTCCGGGGTGAAGTCCTCGCTCAAGGTGCTCTCGGTGCTGGAGGACGAGGAGGTCATCCTGACCGCCCGGACGGAGGCCACCCGGCTGGTCGCCGAGGACCCGGACCTCACCGCCCACCCGGAGCTGCGCACCGCGCTGGAGAGCCTGCTCGACGAGGACCGCGCGGCCTACATGGAGAAGGGCTGAGCGGCCGCCGCCGGCCCCGGAATTGTCAGACCCCCGGGAGAGAATGAAGGTGTTCAGGACGCACCCTCAAGGTGCGTACCTGGCGCGACACTTGGGGGTCCTGCCATGGCATTCCGTCATCTCAACGAGCTCCCGCTCGGTGACAAGGTCTTCCGGATCGAACTCGCCAGCGACGACGACCGCGAGGTCACCCTCACCCTGACCGGCTGGCGCGAGGGGGCGGCCGCCCAGCCGCTGGCCTCGGGCAAGCTCCGCCTGCCGGTCGAGGACGTCGCCTCGCTGCGGATCGCGCTCAACCGCGCGCTGCGGGCGCTGGCGATCGTCGCCGACGTCTCCGAGCCCATCCCCGACCGCGACGTGCTGCGCGAGCTGTACCCCGGCCACGGCGCCCCCTGGGTGCCGCAGCACGAGGAGGAGCTGGTCCGGCGCTTCCACGACGGCGAGACCGTCGCCCGGATCGCCGCCCGCTTCGGCCGCACGCCCGACTCCGTCCGCACCAAGTTGCGCGAGCTCGGCCACGACCCGCGCCGCCCCGAGTTCTGCCCGCCCGACGGCTGCCTGTCCTGGTCCCGCTACGCCTCGCCGGCGCTGCTCGGCGCGGCCGTCCCGGCCCAGTCGGCGGGCTCCGAGGCGAGCTGACGCCGGTCCGGCCCGCGGGGCCCCGCCGATCCACCGGTGGGGCCCCGCGGGCCGGGGCGGGATAGCGTGGTCGGGCAGCGACGAAAGGACCTCCCACCACCATGACCCGCGTGATCGCCGGGGCGGCCGGTGGCCGCCGACTGGCCGTACCGCCAGGCCGGGGCACCCGCCCGACCTCCGACAAGGCCCGCGAGGCGATGTTCTCCACCCTGGAGGCGCTGCGGGGCACCCTGCACGGGGCCCGGATGCTCGACCTGTTCGGCGGATCCGGCGCGGTCGGCCTGGAGGCGCTGTCGCGCGGCGCCGACCACGTCCTGCTGGTCGAGGCGGACGGCCAGGCGGTCCGGGTGATCCGGGAGAACGTCCGCACGATCGGCCTGCCGGGCGCCGAGGTGAGGTCCGCCCGCGCGGAGAAGGTGGTCGAGGGCCCGGCCCCGGAGACCCCGTACGACCTGGTGTTCCTCGATCCTCCGTACGCCGTGACGGACGAGGAGCTGCGCGAGATGCTGATCACACTCCTGGCCGGGGGCTGGCTCGCGGAGGACGCACTCGTCACCGTGGAGCGCAGCACCCGCGGCGGAGAGTTCGGCTGGCCCGAGGGCTTCGAGGTGTTGCGCTCCCGCCGCTACGGCGAGGGCACGCTCTGGTACGGTCGCGCCGCCGCCGAGGCCCGCCAGCACGAGTAGCGGGCCGAGGCCCGCCGAGCAGCCGTCACCCCACGAGGGAGCACACACGCCATGCGCCGCGCCGTCTGTCCCGGATCGTTCGACCCGATCACCAACGGTCACCTCGACATCATCGAGCGGGCCTCGAAGCTGTACGACGTGGTGCATGTCGCGGTCCTGATCAACCGGAACAAGCAGGGCATGTTCACCGTCGAGGAGCGGATTGGCCTGATCGAGGAGGTCACCGCGCAGTTCGGGAACGTGGTGGTCGAGTCGCACCACGGCCTGCTGGTGGACTTCTGCCGCGAGCGCGGGATCCCCGCGATCATCAAGGGCCTGCGCGCGGTCAGCGACTTCGACTACGAGCTGCAGATGGCGCAGATGAACCACGGCCTGACCGGGGTGGAGACCCTGTTCGTGCCGACCTCGCCGACGTACAGCTTCCTGTCCTCGACGCTGGTCAAGGAGGTCGCCTCCTACGGCGGCGACGTCTCGCACCTGCTGCCGGAGACGGTGCACCGACGACTGGTCGAGCGGATCGCGGAGCGCCGCGCACAGCAGTAGCGGACGGGCCGCGGGAGGGCCGTCGCGGTCGGGGCGGCCGGCGGGATCGGAGGAACCGTCCGTTTCTGCCGGTTCGTCACGACTTGTCCTCCACCTCCCGCGGCGGGTTCCGCCCGGGCGTTGTGTCCTCGCAGCGCGGTGGCCGTACAGTCTGTAGTCCTGCCCTGCGGTGAGGTCCACCGCGCCGGGCCTGCCTCCGCCGGACCGTCGGCGGCACACGGAAAGACGAAGCCCCGTGGACGTGCAGAACAAGGTCGACGAGATCGTCGCGGCCGTCGAGGGCGCCCGCTCGATGCCCATGTCGGCCTCCTGCGTGGTGAACCGGGCCGAGCTGATCGGCCTGCTCAACGACCTCAAGGCGGCGCTGCCCGCCGAACTCGCCCAGGCCCAGTCGGTGATGGCCGACCACGAGCAGGTGGTCGCCGGCGCGCAGGCCGAGGCCGACCGGATCATCCAGGGCGCGCACGCCGAGCGCGGCTCGCTGATCTCCGACACCGAGGTGGTCCGCCGGGCGCAGGCCGAGGCCGACCGGATCCTCGCGGAGGCCCGCAACGAGGTCGAGACCAAGCGCGTCGAGGCCGACGACTACGTGGACAGCAAGCTGGCCAACTTCGAGGTCGTGCTGACCAAGACGCTCGGCGCCGTCGGCCGCGGCCGCACCAAGCTGCGCGGCGACTCCAGCGTCTTCGAGACGGAGTTCGACGGCGAGAGCGACGGCGAGGAGTTCCAGCCGCAGCGGATCAGCCCGAGCCCCGAGGTCGACGAGTACGTCGACGTGAAGCTCGCCACCCTGGAGAACGTCCTCAGCGCCACCCTGGAGGCCGTCGGCAAGGGCCGCGACAAGCTGCTCGGCAAGCGGCCGATCGACGAGCTCGGCGCTTACCTGGCCGCCGCCGACGAGGCCCAGCAGGCCAAGGAGCGGGCCGAGGCCGTCGCCGCGGGCTTCTCCGAGGCGGAGGGCGACGACATCGCCTGGTACCGCGAGGACGTGCCGCAGCAGCAGACCTGGCCGGAGCAGACCCCGGCCGCGGCCGGCTGGCAGGCCCCCGGCGCCGACCAGTACGCCGCCGCGCAGCAGCAGGGCGGGCAGTACGCCGAGGTGTACGGCGGCGGCTTCGACCCGGCCGGCCAGGGCGACCCGTACGGCACCCAGTGGGGGCACCCGCAGCAGGGCGCCGCGGGCGGCTACCAGCAGCAGCCGGACTACCAGAACCAGCAGCACGGCGACTACGGCTATCCCCAGCAGCAACAGGGGTACGGCGCCCAGCAGTACGACGGCTACGCCTACCCGCAGCAGCCCGCCGCCCCGTCGGCCGTGCCGCAGCAGCAGCCGGGCCTGGACGAGACCAGCTTCTTCGACACCAGCATGATCGACATGACCCGGCTCCGGGAGCTGGGCGGCCGCTGAGTCGGTTCCGGCCGGGCCCGGCGGGCGTCCCTGACGGGACCGAAGTTGGGCCTGGCGGGAGACTCCGGTAGGCTGACCACTCCGGCCATCTCGTGTCGGACTCTCGGCTTGCCCGCGCACCGTCGGTGCGTAGGCACCGCAATCGATGAATCCCATGGAAGTCAGGACACCTTGAACCGCCTCGACCACCGCGACCCCCTCGTGTTCGACACGCACGAACTGGGACGTCGCCCGGGCTCGCTGCGCAAGGTGTCCCGCACCCTGGAGGCCCCCGAGGGCCTGGGCATCATCGACGTGATCGGAGTCCCCGAGAAGAGCGAGATCCGGCTGGAGCTCCGCCTGGAGTCGGTGGTCGAGGGCGTGCTGGTGACCGGCACCGCCGAGGCCCACGTCGAGGGCGAATGCGTCCGGTGCCTGGAGCCCGTCGACGACGACATCGACGTGGACTTCCAGGAGCTGTACTACTACCCGGAGTCCGACGAGCGCCACCGCGCCCGGACCGCCGGGGCCGAGGACCTCGACGAGGACTCGGAAGAAGAGACTTACCGTCTGGAGGGCGACTTCTTCGACCTCCAGCCGGTGCTGCGTGACGCGGTGGTGCTCGCACTGCCGCTGCAGCCGGTGTGCCAGGAAGACTGCCTGGGCCTGTGCTCCGAGTGCGGAGCGCGCCTGAGCGACGACCCGGCCCACCACCACGACGCCGCCGACCCCAGGTGGGCGGCTCTGCAGGGACTCTCCGCCGCCCCCGGCGACGAGGGTGACGGGATCAAGAACAGCGACACCCGTGAGGGTCTCGCCGAGAACCAGGAGAAGTAGCCGTGGCTGTTCCGAAGCGGAAGATGTCGCGCAGCAACACGCGCCACCGCCGGTCCAACTGGAAGGCCGTCGTTCCGGCCCTCGTGGCGTGCGACCGCTGCCACGAGCCGAAGCTCGGCCACATCGCGTGCCCGAGCTGCGGCACGTACAACCGTCGCCAGGTCCTCTCGGTCTGATCGGCGGGGTGCACGGATCGATGTCGGACGGTAACTCCACCCGCAAGGCGTCCACCGCCCCGAAGGGTTCCTCTTCGAGCGGTGGCAGGGCCGGCGGGCCGGCTTCGACCGAATACGACGTCCTGGAAGGGCGCCTCGGGTACACGCTCGAGCGCGCCCTTCTGGTACGCGCCCTGACCCACCGCTCGTACGCGTACGAGAACGGTGGCCTGCCCACCAACGAGCGCCTCGAGTTCCTCGGCGACTCGGTGCTGGGCCTGGTGGTGACCGACACCCTCTACCGCGTCCACCCGGACGTCCCCGAGGGCACGCTCGCCAAGCTCCGCGCCGCGGTGGTCAACTCCCGCGCGCTCGCGGACGTCGGCCGGGGCCTCGACCTCGGTGCGTTCATCCGGCTCGGCAAGGGCGAGGAGGGCACCGGCGGCCGCGACAAGTCGTCGATCCTCGCCGACACCGTCGAGGCCGTGATCGGCGCCGTCTACCTGGACCAGGGGCTGGACGCCGCCACCGAGTTCGTCCACCGCCTGTTCGACCCGCTGATCGAGGAGTCCTCCCAGCTGGGCGCGGGCCTGGACTGGAAGACCAGCCTCCAGGAGCTCACCGCCTCGGTGGGCATCGGAGTGCCCGAGTACGTGGTCATGGAGTCCGGACCGGACCACGAGAAGACCTTCACCGCCGCGGCCCGGGTCGCCGGCGAGGACTTCGGCAGCGGCGTCGGCCGCTCGAAGAAGGAAGCCGAGCAGAAGGCCGCCGAGAGCGCCTGGCGCGCGATCAAGGAGAAGTACGCCGACCGGCTGCCCGCCGGCGCGTGAGTCCGCAGTAGCCTTCCTCCTGCCGTCGTCTGCCGCAGGAGGCCTGTTCCCGTGCCCGAACTCCCCGAGGTCGAAGTCGTCCGCCGCGGTCTGGCGAACTGGGTCGCCGGGCGCACCGTCGCCGACGTCCAGGTGCTGCACCCGCGCGCGGTGCGCCGACAGCCCGCCGGCGCGGCCGACTTCGCCGCCCGGCTGACCGGCACCGTCCTCGGCGCCGCGCAGCGCCGCGGCAAGTACCTGTGGCTGCCGCTGGGCGGCACCGGCACCGGCTTCTCGCTGATCGGCCACCTCGGGATGAGCGGCCAACTCCTCGTCCAGGAGCCCTCGGTGCCCGACGAGACGCACCTGCGGGTGCGGCTGCGGTTCACCGACGGCGGGCGCGAGCTGCGCTTCGTCGACCAGCGGACCTTCGGCGGCCTCGCCGTCGAGGAGGCCGAGGAGGGGGACCCGGAGGGCACCCCGCTCTCCATCGCGCACATCGCCCGCGACCCGCTGGACGCGCGCTTCGACGACGCCGTCTTCCTGGCCGCGCTGCGGGCCAGGCGCACCACCGTGAAGCGGGCGCTGCTCGACCAGACGCTGATCAGCGGGGTCGGCAACATCTACGCCGACGAGGCGCTCTGGCGCTCCCGGCTGCACTACGACCGCCCGACCGCGACGCTCACCCGGGCGCAGGCCGCCGAACTGCTGGCCAACGCCCGCGCGGTGATGACGGCGGCGCTCGCCGTCGGCGGCACCAGCTTCGACAGCCTGTACGTCAACGTGAACGGCGAGAGCGGCTACTTCTCCCGGGACCTCGACGCCTACGGCCGCGAGGACGAACCGTGCCGCCGCTGCGGCACCCCGATGCGGCGGGCCGCCTGGATGAACCGGTCCAGCTACTTCTGCCCCCGCTGCCAGCGGGTGCCGCGGGTCCGCAGCGGGGGCTGAGGCTCCGGGCGCGGCCCGCGGACCCGGTGCGGACCCGGTGCGGACCGGATCCGCGGGCCGCGCGCCCGTCGGTGCCCGTCAGCGCCGTCAGTGCTCGGCGAGGGCCGGCCGGTCCTCGGCCGGTTCGTCCGGTGCGCCGTGGGTGTCCTGGCCGAAGTAGGCGACGCCGACCGCGGAGACCACCGCCAGCAGGAAGCCGACCACGCCGAGCCAGCCCAGGCCGGGCTTGGAGGAGTCGCCGAGCCAGATCACCCCGACCGCGCCGGGCAGCACCGTCTCGCCGACCACCAGCGCGGCCGTGGCACCGTTCACCGAGCCGATCTGCAGCGCCACCGTGTGCACGTACATGCCGCCGATGCCGCCGATCAGGATCGCGTACAGCGCGGGGTCGGAGAGCAGCGAGGCGAGGTCGAACGGGTCGACGCCGTTCAGGATGCGCACGCCGACGCCGAGCGCGCCGAAGCCAAGGCCGGAGAGCAGACCGGCGACGATCGCGCCCTTGGCGCCCATCCGGCGCACCAGCAGGCTGCCGCCGACCAGCAGCACGGTGGTGATCAGCAGCAGCCACCAGTGGAAGGACATCGCCGCGTGGTGGCCGCCCTCCGGGCCGGCCGAGACCGCCAGCAGCACCAGCGCCGAGCACAGCACGCCGATCGACGCCCACTCCAGTTGCTTGAGCCGGATGCCGAGCAGCTTGATGCTCAGCACCGCGGTGATCACCAGGTTGGCGCTGATGATGGTCTGGGAGAGGAAGAGCGGCAGCAGCCGGGCGGCCAGCGCGCCAAGCCCGAAGCCGATGAAGTCCAGCACCGTGCCGAGGATGAACTCCCAGGTGACGGCGGCCTTCGCGGTCGAGGAGAGGCTCGGACCGCCGTGCTCGGTGGTACCGGTGGTGGCGCCCTTGGCGGCCTCCTCGCGGGCGGAACGGCGGGATCCGACGGCCTGCAGGACCGAGCCGGTGCCGTAGCAGGCGGATGCCGCCACGGCGGTGACGAGGCCGATGATCACCGGGTGCTCCGATCGGGAGATGGGTCAAGAACGGGTCATGGGACCAGCGGTCCGGGTCCACTATGCCCGCCCGCGCGGTACGGTCGGCACGCCCCCGGAACCCCCGGCCCGCCGGGACGTACGACCGGGCGCCCGCCGCGGTTCCCGCAGGCCACCGGCGTCAGGGGCGAGTGGGGGAAACATCATCCCCGAGGAGGGGCACGGCCCCGGCGGTCGGCGGGGAACCCCGCAGTCACCAGTATGCGAAGGGTATGCCGTCCTCCGGCGCCGGTCACGGTAGCGTCGGGGACATGAGAACCCTTGCACGACGTTCCCGGGGCGCCGGGCCGCTTGCCCTGGTGGCGGCGCTGCTCGGGCTGTTGCTCCTGCTGGCTCCGGCGGCCTCGGCCGCCGGCGGGCTGGACGACGCCGCCTCCACCCTGAAGCAGGGCAAGGTCTACGTCGACCCGGCGATGACCGGCCGCTTCAGCCAGAGCCAGGCGGACGCCCTGACCGAGAAGATCAAGAAGGCCGACAAGCCGATCTTCGTCGCGGTCGTCCCGGCCAGCCAGGCCTACGGCGCCCAGACCGTCTTCAAGGACCTGCGCACCAAGGTCGGCATCGACGGCGCCTACGCGATCTGGCGCGGCGACCAGTTCGCCGCCCACGCGGACCGCGGCGCGATGGCGAACGGCAGCGCCGAGCGGATCGCCGGCGCGGCCTTCCGCTCCCACGGCGGCGACATCGACGCCACCCTGAACGACTTCGTCGACACCGCCGCCCCGCAGGCCAAGGGCAGCGGGGTCGACAGCAGCACCTCGATCGCCTGGGTCGTCATCCCGGTCGCGCTGCTCGCCCTCGCCGGCGCCGGTGTCTTCCTCCTCTTCCGCCGTGCCAAGAAGCGCAAGGAGGAGCAGGCCCGCGCCGAGCTGGAGCAGCTCCGCCGGGTCGTCGACGAGGACATCACCGCCTTCGGCGAGGAGCTGGACCGCCTGGACTTCAGCCCGGGCGCGGCCGACGCCGACGACACCCAGCGCGCCGACTACACCCACGCCCTGGACTCGTACGAGAAGGCCAAGCGCCTGATGGACGAGGCCAAGCGGCCCGACGACGTCAGGCCGGTCACCGAGGCGCTGGAGGACGGCCGGTTCGCCCTCGCCACCCTGGCCGCCCGGCGGGACGCCCGCCCGCTGCCCGAGCGCCGCCCGCCGTGCTTCATGGACCCGCGCCACGGCCCGTCCGTCAAGGACGTCGACTGGGCCCCGGCCGGCGGCGCCGCCCGCACCGTCCCGGTCTGCCAGGCCGACGCCGACCGGCTGGCCGCCGGCCTCGACCCGGTCGTCCGCACCGTCGACACCGACCACGGCCCCCAGCCGTACTGGAACGCCGGCCCGGCGTACGGCCCCTGGGCGGGCGGCTACTTCGGGGGCTTCGGCGGCGGCCTGCTGCCGGGCCTGCTGGTCGGCACCGCGCTCGGCTCGATGATCAGCTCCCCGGCCTACGCCGCGGCCCCGATGGGCGGCCACGGTTACCAGGACCAGTACGAGGGCGGCGACTACACCGGCGCCGACTTCAACGCCTCGGACTTCAGCGGCGGCTTCAGCGACAGCGGGAGCGGCTTCGGCGGGGGCGACTTCGGTGGCGGGGGCGACTTCGGCGGCGGCGACTGGTGACGCGCTGACCGTTGCCCCTGACGCCCCGTCCCCGCGGTCCCGCCGGCTCCCCGGCGGGGCCGTGGCGCGTCCGGGTCGGCCGCGGCGACCGCCCGGGCCACGGCGACCGCCCCGGGTTAGGGTCGGGGCATGCACGGTCGTGACGCCCACAGTGATGAACCGGTCCGGGTGACCGCCTGGGTCCGGGGGAAGGTCCAGGAGGTCGGCTTCCGCTGGTGGACCAGGGCGCGGGCGCTGGAGGTCGGGCTGACCGGCTACGCGAGCAACCTCGGCGACGGCCGGGTCCAGGTGGTCGCCGAGGGCCTGGCCACCGACTGCGAACTGCTGCTCGCCCTGCTCCGCGGCCCCGACACGCCCGGGAGCGTCAGCGGTGTCACCGAGATCTGGACGGCCGTCGGCACCGGTTACGAGGGCTTCGAGATCCGCTGAGCCGGGCCCCGCGGGGGCCGCCCGGAAATGATCCGCAACTGCCGGTGTCATACGGTTGCCATTCGGGCAGACTCGTGGTTGACTCCGCATCGAACGATGATCCACGAGCACGTGGTGGACCCGGCCCGAGCCCCCCTAGGCGTGACGACACCGCCAGGCAGGTGACAGGGGCGCGGTAGCGTGCGGTGATCGTGTTGACCCTTTCCGTCTTTGGTGAGACGCTTGAAGCCCGCGCACACGACCGCGTTTATCCGGTAGGCGCATGCCCTCGTGAGCCCAGCTCACGACGGTTGTGCCGTGGTGTCCAGCCAGCACTGCCGGTGGCGCGCCGCGCGTGCGTCCCCCTTCCCCCTAGACCCATACCGTTCCGGTTCGGTCACTCAGCGTGGAGGACCATTCATCATGGCAAAGGCGCTTCTCGGGTACGTCGGCGGCCCCGACCCGCGAATGCTCTCCGAGATGCGACGGCTTCAGCAGCGCGTCCAGGACCTGGAGTCCGAGCTCCTTCGGATGCAGGCTGAGAACGACGCTCTCACCGCTGTCGCTGACGAGCACTCGCTGCTCAACAGCATCGATCTGGATCAGCGGGAGCCGGCTCTCACCTGAGTCCCGCACGGTCCTCGCAGATCGACGCCGCTGTGCACTGAGCCGCCCCGAAAGGGACGCTGCATGCAAGGGACGCCCGGTTGTGGCGTCCCTTCGTCGTGTCCGGGCCCGGGGCGCACCGCCCGCCGGGGTTACAGTCGCCGCTGGGCCCCCGCGAGCGATGAGGAGACCGGCCGCGTGCACCTGAAGAGTCTGACGCTGCGCGGGTTCAAGTCCTTCGCCTCCAGCACCACCCTGCGCTTCGAGCCCGGCATCACCTGCGTCGTGGGCCCGAACGGCTCCGGCAAGTCGAACGTGGTCGACGCGCTGTCCTGGGTGATGGGGGAACAGGGCGCCAAGTCGCTGCGCGGCGGCAAGATGGAGGACGTCATCTTCGCCGGGACCAGCGGGCGCGCCCCGCTCGGCCGGGCCGAGGTCAGCCTCACCATCGACAACACCGACGGCGCCCTGCCGATCGAGTACGCCGAGGTGACCATCACCCGGACCATGTTCCGCAACGGCGGCAGCGAGTACGCCCTCAACGGCGAGACCTGCCGACTGCTGGACATCCAGGAGCTGCTCTCCGACTCCGGCATCGGCCGCGAGATGCACGTGATCGTCGGCCAGGGCCAGCTCGACTCCGTCCTGCACGCCGACCCGATGGGCCGCCGCGCCTTCATCGAGGAGGCGGCCGGCGTCCTCAAGCACCGCAAGCGCAAGGAGAAGGCGCTGCGGAAGCTGGACGCGATGCAGGCCAACCTCAACCGCGTCCAGGACCTGGTGGCCGAACTGCGCCGCCAGCTCGGGCCGCTCGGCCGGCAGGCCAGGATCGCCCGCCGCGCCGCCGGCATCCAGGCCGACCTGCGCGACGCCCGGCTGCGACTGCTCGCCGACGACCTGCTCACCCTCCGCCGGGCCGTCGAGGCCGAGATCGCCGACGAACTGGCGCTGCGGCTGCGCCGCACCACCGTCGAGCAGGAACTCGCCCGGGCGGTGCAGCGCGAGGCCGTCCTGGAGGCGCAGGTCCAACAGCTCGGACCGGGCCTGGAGGCCGCCCGGCAGACCTGGTACCGGCTGTCCGCGCTCGCCGAGCGCACCCGCGGCACCGTCGGCCTGGCCGAGGCCCGGGCCCGGCACGCCGCCGCCGGCGGGCGGACCGAGGAACGGCGCGGGCGCGACCCGGAGGAGCTGGAACGGGAGGCCGAACGGGTCCGCGAGGAGGAGGCCGCGCTCGCCGAGGCCCTGGAGGAGGCGCAGTACGCGCTCGCCGAGGCGGTCGAGCACAAGGGGGAGCTGGAACGCGCCCTGGCCGCCGAGGAACGCCGGCTGCGGGACGCCGCCCGGGCCATCGCGGACCGCCGCGAGGGCCTGGCCCGGCTGCAGGGCCAGGCCGCGGCCGCCCGCTCCCGGGCCGCCTCCGCCGAGGCCGAGACCGGCCGGCTCGCCGAGGCCAGGGACGAGGCGCTGCTGCGCGCCGCGGCCGCCCGGGCCGAACTCGACGAACTCCAGCAGCAGGTGGACGGGTCGGCGGGCGAGGACGACCGGGTCGAGGACGCCCACCGGCAGGCCCGGGACCGGCTCGCCGCCGTCGAACACGACCTCGCCGCCGCCCGGGAAACGGCCGCCGCCGCCGAGCGCGAACGCGCCGCGCTCACCGCCCGGCACGAGGCGCTCTCGCTCGGGCTGCGCCGCAAGGACGGTACCGGCGCGCTGCTCGACGCGGGGGACCGGCTGGCCGGGCTGCTCGGCCCGGCGGCCGGGCTGCTGCGGATCGCCCCCGGCCACGAGGTGCCCGTCGCGGCGGCGCTCGGGGCGGCGGCCGACGCGGTGGCCGTCGACTCGCCCGGCACCGCCGCCGCGGCGCTGCGGCTGCTGCGCGCCGAGGACGCCGGCCGGGCCGCCCTGCTGATCGCCGGCGCACCCGAGCCCGGGGCCGCACCGGTCGAGCCGCCCGCCGGGGCCCGCTGGGCGGCGGAACTCCTCGAGGGCCCGGCCGACCTGACGGGCGCCGTCCGGAGCCTGCTGGCCGGCGTGGCGGTCGTCGACACCCTCGACGCGGCGCTGCGACTGGTCACCGACCACCCCGGGCTGACCGCCGTCACCGCCGACGGCGACCGGCTCGGCAGCGGCCACGCGCACGGCGGATCGGGTGGTGCGCCAAGCCTGCTGGAGACCCGGGCCGCGGTGGACGAGACCGCCCGGGCGATCGACGAACTGGCCGCCCGCTGCGCCGAGTCGGCCGCCCGCCTGGCCGAACTCACCGAACTGCGCCGGGAGTCGGTCGCGGTCGTCGAGCAGCTCGCGGAACGGCGGCGTCAGGCTGAGCGGGAACGCGCCCGGGTCGCCGGTGCGCTGGGCCGCCTCGGCGGTCAGGCCCGGGCCGCCGCCGGTGAGGCCGAGCGGCTCTCGGCCGCCGCCGCGCGGGCCGACCGGGGCCTCGCCGAACTGCTGTCCGCCGCCGAGGAGTCGGCCGAACGCCTGGCCGCGGCGGAAGGCACGGCGGAGGCCGGGGAGGAGGAGCCGGACCGGGCCGAGCAGCAGCGGCTGGCCGACGGCGCCTCCGCGGCCCGGCAGACCGAACTGGAGGCCAGGCTCGCGGTGCGCACCCACGAGGAGCGGGTCCGCGCGCTCGCCGGCCGGGCGGACCAGCTGGACCGGGCCGCCCGAGCCGAGCGCGAGGCGCGGGACCGGGCCGCCGAGCGCCTCCGGCGCGCCGAGCACGACGCGGGCGTGGCGAACGCCGTCGCGGCGGGCGCCCGGCAGCTGCTGGCCTGCCTGGAGGTGTCGCTGACCCGCGCGGACGCCGGGCGGGCGGCCGTCGAACAGGAGCGCGCCGAGCGCGAGAGCGAACTGCGCGCGCACCGGGAACAGGGCCGCGGCCTCAAGGAGGAACTGGACAAGCTGGTCGACGCCGGCCACCGCGACGAGGTGCTGCGGGCCGAGAAGCGGCTGCGGATCGAGCAGCTGGAGGCCCGTGCGCTGGAGGAGTTCGGCATCGACGGCGGTGAGCTGCTCGCCTCGTACGGCCCGGACCAGCCGGTGCCGCCGTCCGCCGCGGACGCCGCCGAGGAGGGCCGGGACGGCGGGGACGGCGGGGAGCCCGGCGCGCCGCGCCCGTACGACCGGGCCGAGCAGGAGAAGCGACTGAGGGCCGCCGAGAAGGCCTACCAGCAGCTCGGCAAGGTCAACCCGCTGGCGCTGGAGGAGTTCACGGCGCTGGAGGAGCGCCACCGCTTCCTCGGCGAGCAGCTGGACGACCTCAAGCGCAGCCGGCGCGACCTGCTGGACATCGTCCGGGAGGTCGACGATCGGGTCGAACAGCTGTTCACCTCGGCCTACCACGACACCGCGGCACAGTTCGAGGGCGTCTTCGCCCGGCTGTTCCCCGGCGGCGAGGGGCGGCTGGTGCTGACCGACCCCGACGACATGCTCACCACCGGCGTCGAGGTCGAGGCCCGCCCGCCGGGCAAGAAGGTCAAGCGGCTGTCACTGCTCTCCGGCGGTGAGCGCTCGCTCACCGCGGTGGCGCTGCTGGTGTCGATCTTCAAGGCGCGGCCCAGCCCGTTCTACGTGATGGACGAGGTGGAGGCGGCGCTGGACGAGACCAACCTGCGCCGGCTCGTCGGGATCATGGAGGAGCTGCGGGAGTCCTCCCAGCTGATCGTGATCACCCACCAGAAGCTCACCATGGAGTCGGCGGACGCCCTCTACGGCGTGACCATGAAGGGCGACGGCATCTCGCAGGTGATCAGCCAGCGGCTGCGCGGGGGAGTGCCCGCGCGCCGCCGGGCCGGGGAACGGCACGGGGCCGTCGCCGCCGCCCCCACCGCATCGGCGTAGTCCGGCTGCGGTCCATCCGCGCTCCGGTCACGGATACTGGAGCGGATATGGAATACGTGATCCTTGCCGTAGTCATCGCCGTGATCGCCGTCGGCGCGATCGCGGGCCTCGTCGTTTCCGGCAGACGACGCCAGCAGCTCCCCCCGAAGTCGCAGGCGCCGGTCATCACGGCGCCGAAGCCCACCCCGGCGGAGCCCCAGGTCGGCGACGAGTCCGCGCCGCCCACCGAGGAGCCCCGCCGCACCGTCGAGGAGGTGGAACTCCCCCTTCCCGAGGCCGGGACCACCGAGGCCGGGACCGCAGAGGCCCCCGCCGAGATCGAGGTCGAGGCGGCCGAGGCCGAGGCGCCCCCGGCCGTCGAGGTCCCCGAGCCCACCGCGGGCCGGCTGGTCCGGCTGCGCTCCCGGCTCTCCCGCTCGCAGAACTCGCTCGGGAAGGGCCTGCTCACGCTGCTCTCCCGCGAGCACCTGGACGAGGACACCTGGGAGGAGATCGAGGAGACCCTGCTCACCGCCGACGTCGGCGTCGCCCCCACCCAGGAGCTGGTCGAGCGGCTGCGCACCCGGGTGAAGGTGCTCGGCACCCGCACGCCCGACGAGCTGCGCGCGCTGCTGCGCGAGGAACTCGTCGAGCTGGTCGGCAGGGACCTCGACCGCACCGTCCGCTCCACCAGGCACGAGGACGGACCGGCCGTGGTCCTGGTGGTCGGCGTCAACGGCGTCGGCAAGACCACCACCACCGGCAAGCTGGCGCGCGTCCTGGTCGCCGACGGCCGCAAGGTGGTGCTCGGCGCGGCCGACACCTTCCGTGCCGCGGCCGCCGACCAGCTGCAGACCTGGGGCGAGCGGGTCGGTGCCCGCACCGTGCGCGGCCCGGAGGGCGGCGACCCGGCCTCCATCGCCTTCGACGCCGTCAAGGAGGGCATCGCCGAGGGCGCCGACACCGTGCTGGTGGACACCGCCGGCCGGCTGCACACCAAGACCGGCCTGATGGACGAGCTGGGCAAGGTCAAGCGGGTCGTCGAGAAGCACGGCCCGGTGGACGAGGTGCTGCTGGTGCTGGACGCCACCACCGGCCAGAACGGCCTGATCCAGGCCCGGGTCTTCGCCGAGGTGGTCGAGATCACCGGCATCGTGCTGACCAAGCTGGACGGCACCGCCAAGGGCGGCATCGTGGTCGCGGTCCAGCGCGAGCTGGGCGTGCCGGTCAAGCTGGTGGGTCTGGGCGAGGGCGCGGACGACCTGGCGCCGTTCGAGCCGGGCGCGTTCGTGGACGCGCTGATCGGGGACTGAACGCCCCGCGCACGAAGGGTCCGCTCCCGACGGGGGCGGGCCCTTTCGCGTGCCCGGCCAGGTGCGGCGGAGGCGGGGAGCCCTGGCGGGGAGTGCGGGCTAGGACGCCAGCCAGGCGGGTTCGGCGGTGCGCTCGCGGCCACGGTGGCAGGCGTAGGCGAGGGTGCCGAGCAGCAGCCGGGCCTCCGGCGGGCAGCCGGCGTTGTCGCGGGTGGGGCGGCGCAGCCAGCGGACCGGGCCGAGCGTGCCGAGCACGGTGGGCGGGGCGGCCACGTAGCTGCCCTCGCCGTGGCAGGTGAGGTCGAGGGCGGCGTCGTCCCAGCCCATCCTGTAGAGCAGGTCCGGCAGCCGGCGGGCGGTGCCGGCGGCGACCAGGAACTGCAGTCGACCGGTGGGTGCGGCTAGCACCGGGCCGACCTGGGTGCCCATGCGTTCCAGCCGGACCAGCGCCTGCAGGCCGGCCTGCTCGGGGACGTCCAGGACGTCGAAGGCGCGGCCGGTGGGGAACAGCACCGAGCCCTCGGCGCCGGCGGCGCGGGCCCGGCCCGCGGTGCCCGGCACGGGGTGCAGACCGGGTGCGGCGCAGCGTGCGGAGCCGCAGGGACAGCGGGTCGGGGCGGTGGCGGAGTCGGCCGGGGCGCCGGTGGCGACCGTCCAGCCCCAGCGGCCGGTGTACTCCGCGGCGGCCTGGGACGCGGTGACCTTGGTGCGGCGGCGCGCGCCCAGCGGTGTCAACCGCAGGTGTCCCAGTCGAAGTTCGCCGAACAGGTTGTCCATGCCTCCCCCAACAGGTTCTGGTTGCCGATGGTTACGGGATCGTGACTTTGTGTTGATTGTCCGTTGCGTGACGCGTTGTGCGGTGGCGGCGCGCAGCGCGCGGTGCGCGCCTGTTGCGGTGGTGCGCCTCGGGCGCCGCCTTGTGGCGGGCGGCACCGGTGCAGGATCGTCGGGTGCGCGGGGCGGGTGCCGACCGGTGCGGTCGGCGAACTCGCCCGTGGCCGCTGTGGATTGCCGGTACCACCGGGTTTCGCCGGAGGACTTGGCGGCCCGCATATGCCGGACCGTCGGTCCATCCAGTGAAGCGTGTGGGTCCTTGCTTCGGTTCACTCCTGGGGGTGGCGAAAGGTGGCGTTTCGCCAGGGTCGCTCCCGCGGGTGCCGGGCGGGGCATTACGTTCAGCACACGGACGTGGTCGTCGAGTCGACTCCAGGCCCTCGGGGAACGGGAGTTGGGGATCTGACGACTCGTCCGCGACGATGGCACACCAGTGCGACGGCACGGTACGGCACCACCTCAGGCACGGCACGCCTGGCAAGAGCCCGCAACCGTCGGGCGTCACGATCGGGGCCCCGGCAGGGGCCGGGCGGGATGGGGACGTTCCCATGGCAGAGAAGCAACCCAACGAGAAGCTGACCACGTGGTTCGCCCGCAGCGGCTGGTCCAAGGGCGAGCTGGCCCGCCAGGTCAACCGTCGGGCCCGGCAGATCGGCGCCCACCACGTGTCCACCGACACCTCGCGGGTGCGCCGCTGGCTCGACGGCGAGCAGCCCCGGGAGCCCATCCCCAAGATCATGTCGGAGCTCTTCTCCGAGCGCTTCGGCTCGGTGGTCTCCATCGAGGACCTCGGCCTGCGCGCGGCGATCCCGGTCTCGACCGTGGGCGGCGGCGTCGACCTGCCGTGGAGCGCGCCGCAGACCGTCCAGCTGATCAGCGACTACTCCCGCAGCGACCTGATGCTCAACCGCCGGGGCTTCCTCGGCACCTCGCTCGCGCTGACCGCCGGCGCCGCCCTGATCGAGCCGATGCAGCGCTGGCTCGCCCCCGGCCCGACCGGCACCCCCACCCCGATCCTCGCCGCGGCCAACGGCGGCGACCCCTTCACCGGCCGGCTCTCCGAGCCGGAGCTCGAACTGCTCGAGCAGACCACCGTGATGTTCCGCCAGTGGGACGCCCAGAACGGCGGCGGGTTGCGCCGCAAGGCCGTCGTGGGCCAGCTGCACGAGGTCACCGACCTCCTCCAGGAGACGTACAACGAGAACACCACTCGGCGGCTGTTCCGGCTCACCGCGGAGCTCGCCCACCTGGCCGGGTGGATGTCCTACGACGTCGGGATGCACCCGAGCGCGCAGAAGTACTACGTGCTGGCCCTGCACGCCGCCAAGGAGGCGGGCGACCGCCCGTTCGGCGCACTGATCCTCACCGACATGAGCCGCCAGATGATCCACCTCAACCGGGGCGAGGACGCCCTGGAGCTGATCCACCTGGCGCAGTACGGCAGCCGGGACACCGCCACCGCGCGCCAGCAGTCCCTGCTGTACGCGATGGAGGCGCGCGCCTACGCCACCATCGGCGAGGTGAACCGCTGCGCCCGGGCGGTCCGGCTGTCCGAGGACACCTTCACCGACATCCGCGAGGGGGACGAGGAGCCGGACTGGCTGAAGTTCTTCTCGCCCGCCGAGCTGAACGCCGAGAACGCGCACTCCTTCCGCGACCTCGCCTACCACTCCGACAACGCCGAGCTGTACGCCTCGATGTCCGCGCCGGTGATGGAGCGGGCCGTCGACCTCTTCCGCCAGGACGGCGACCACGTGCGCTCGTACGCCTTCAACCTGATCGGCATGGCCAGCGTGCACCTGCTGCAGAAGGAGGCCGAGCAGGCCGCGGTGATGGCCGAGCAGGCCGTGGACATCGCCGCCAAGGTGCGCTCGGAGCGGCTGAACTCCCGGGTGCGCAAGACCACCGAGGCCGCCGCCGCCCGCTTCAGGGGCGTGGACGCGGTGAGCCGGCTCAAGGAGCGCGTGGTCCAGGACATCCCGGAGTACGTCTCGGTGGTCTGAGGGCTCCGCCGCCGGGCCCCCGCCGACCGTGCCGGCCCCCGCCGGCACGGTCGGCGGCGCTTTCGCGACCGGCCGTGCCGTGCGGCGGCACGGTAAGCCGTCCGGCCCGGTGACGGGGCCGTGGTTCACGCAGGTGTAACCCGCGCGTCGTATGCGTCACGGCCGCGAAACAACGGGCCGCACTGGCCGAAACCAGCCTTCGGCACGCTCCTCTGCATCGCCGACACCCCGGGGTGGCACGGGACAGGTAACCCGGGTGTGGATCGGCTTTCACGCAGAGGAGACGCCGATGCCGGACGGCTTCAGCGCGGGCGACACCGCCTTCGTGCTCATCAGTGCGGCCCTGGTCATGGTGATGACCCCGGGCCTGGCCTTCTTCTACGGGGGCATGGTCCGGGCCAAGAGCACACTGAACATGCTGGCGATGAGCTTCCTCTCGCTCGGCATCGTCAGCGTGCTCTGGGTCCTCTACGGGTACTCGCTCAGCTTCGGACCGGACTCCTTCGGCGGGCTGATCGGCAACCTGGACTTCATCGGGATGCGCGGCATCGGCCTGAACGACCTCACCGGGACCATTCCGGTCACCGCGTTCTCCGCCTTCCAGCTGATGTTCGCGATCATCACCCCGGCGCTGATCAGCGGCGCCATCGCGGACCGGGCGAGATTCGCCGCCTGGGGCCTGTTCATCGCCCTCTGGGTGAGCATCGTCTACTTCCCGGTCGCGCACTGGGTCTTCTTCTTCGACGGCGGCAACGGCGGCTGGCTGGGCGACCGCAACGGCGTGATCGACTTCGCCGGCGGGACGGCCGTCCACATCAACGCGGGCGTCGCGGGCCTCGCGCTCTGCCTGGTGCTCGGCAAGCGGGTCGGCTTCAGGAAGGACCCGATGCGCCCGCACAGCCTGCCGCTGGTGATGCTCGGCTCCGGACTGCTCTGGTTCGGCTGGTTCGGCTTCAACGCGGGCTCGGCGCTGGCCGCCAACGGCGTCGCCGCGATGGCGCTGGTCAACACCCAGGTGGCCACCGGCGCCGCGCTGGTCGGCTGGCTGGTCTTCGAGAAGTTCAAGCACGGCGCGTTCACCACGCTGGGCGCCGCCTCCGGCGCGGTGGCCGGTCTGGTCGCGATCACCCCGGCCTGCGGCTCGGTCAGCCCGCTCGGCGCGGTGGCGATCGGCCTGGTCGCCGGGGCCGTCTGCGCCGCCGCGGTCAGCCTCAAGTACCGCCTCGGCTTCGACGACTCGCTCGACGTGGTGGGCGTGCACGCGGTGGGCGGCGCGATCGGCTCGCTGCTGATCGGCCTGTTCGCCACCGGCGGTGTCGGCCAGACCGCCAAGGGCCTGTTCTACGGCGGCGGGCTCGGGCAGCTCGGCAAGCAGGCGATGGGCGTGGCCGTGGTCGCCGCGTACTCCTTCGTGCTCTCCTGGCTGCTGGCGAAGGCCGTCGACCGGACGGTCGGCTTCCGGGTCGCCGAGGAGGTCGAGGTGGCCGGCATCGACCAGGCCGAGCACGCCGAGTCGGCCTACGATTTCAGCGCCGTGGGCGGGGGCCTGGCCCGGGCCGTCACGGGTCTGGTCGGCGCCGCTCAGGCCGCTCAGGCCGCCAGGGCCGTCGAGGGCTCCGGTGACGGGCCGGCGGCCGGGTCCGCCGGGCAGCCCCCGGAGAAGTCCGCCGAGAAGTCCCCGAAGACCGCCGAGAAGACCGCCGAGAAGACCGAGGTCGACGCCTGATGAAGCTCATCACCGCCGTGATCAAGCCGTACCGCCTGGACGAGGTGAAGGCCGCCCTGCAGGCCTTCGGGGTCCACGGCCTGACCGTCACCGAGGCCAGCGGCTACGGCCGCCAGCGCGGCCACACCGAGGTCTACCGGGGCGCCGAGTACACCGTCGACCTGGTGCCCAAGATCAGGATCGAGGTGCTGGTCGAGGACGAGGACGCCGACGACCTGATCGACGTCCTGGTGAAGGCCGCCCGCACCGGCAAGATCGGCGACGGCAAGGTGTGGAGCATCCCGGTCGACACCGCCGTCCGGGTCCGCACCGGCGAGCGCGGCCCCGACGCCCTCTGAGCCCGCTCCGGGGCCACCTCCGGGGCCCCGGCCCCGACTCCCCCCGAAGGCCCTGACACGCACCGCGGGCGGGCCTGCGACCCCTCCGGGCGCAGGCCCGCCGGCGGCGTATCGGCGCCCGGCCCCGCGGGCCCTCCGGCGCCACCCGCTCAACCGCACGACGGACGGGACCACGCGATGACCACCGAGACCAGCCCGCCCTCCCCGACCGGCGACGACCGGGACGGGACCGCCCCCCACGCCGCCGCCCGGGCCGCCCTGCTCGCCGACCCCGGCCGGTCCGGCCGCCCCCGCCGCACCGCGCTCGCCCGGCTCACCGACGACTGGCTGGCCGGCCTGTTCACCGCCGCCGGCCGGCCGCCCGGCGTCGCACTCGTCGCGGTCGGCGGCTACGGGCGCGGCGAGCTCTCCCCGCGCAGCGACCTCGACGTCCTGCTGCTGCACGACGGCCGGATCGCCCGCGACCTGCCCGAGCGGATCTGGTACCCGGTCTGGGACTCGGGCTCCGCGCTCGACCACTCGGTACGCACCCTCGCCGAGGCCCGGGCGGTGGCCGCCGCCGACCTCAAGGCCCAGCTCGGCCTGCTGGACGCCCGCCACCTCGCCGGGGACCAGGCGCTCACCGCCACCCTGCGCTCGGTGGTGCTGACCGACTGGCGCGCGAGCGCCCCCGCCCGCCTGCCCGAGCTGCGCGAACTCTGCCGCGAGCGGGCCGAGCGGCACGGCGAGCTCTCCTTCCTGCTGGAGCCCGACCTCAAGGAGGCCCGCGGCGGTCTGCGCGACGTCGTCGCCCTGGACGCAGTGGCCGCCACCTGGCTCGCCGACGCCCCCCGGGACGGTCTGGACGCCGCCGCGCTGCGGCTCGCCGACGTCCGCGACGCGCTGCACCTGGCCACCGGCCGGGCCACCGAGCGGCTCAGCCTCCAGGACCAGGACCAGGTCGCCGAACGGCTCGGCGTGCTCGACGCCGACACCCTGCTGCGCGAGGTCTACGAGGCCGCCCGCACCATCGCCTACGCGAGCGACGTCACCTGGCGGGCGGTGGACCGGGTGCTCGCCGCCCGCTCCGGCCGGGGCCGCCGGAGCGCCCGGTCGGCCTTCCGCTTCGCCGGCGCCGGGCGCGGCGCCGGCGCGGTGGCCCGGGGCGCGGTCGAGCGCCGCCCGCTCGCCGAGGGCGTGGTCGAGCAGGACGGCGAGGCGGTGCTGGCCCAGGGGGCCCGCCCGGCCGCCGACCCGGTGCTGCCGCTGCGTGCCGCGGCCGCCGCCGCCCAGAACGGCCTCACCGTCTCGTACGCGACGGTGCGCCGGCTGGCCGCCGAGTGCCGGCCGCTGCCGACGCCCTGGCCGGACGAGGCCCGCGAGCAGCTGGTCACCCTGCTGGGCGCGGGCGAGGCGGCCGTCCCGGTCTGGGAGGCGCTGGAGGCGGAGGGCCTGGTCACCCGGTTGCTGCCGGACTGGGAGCGGGTGCGCTGCCGTCCGCAGCGCAACGCCGTGCACCGCTGGACGGTCGACCGGCACCTGGTGGAGACGGCGGTGCGGGCGGCCGCGATGACCCGCCGGGTGGCCCGGCCGGACCTCCTGCTGGTCGCCGCGCTGCTGCACGACATCGGCAAGGGCTGGCCCGGCGACCACAGCGAGGCCGGTGAGGTGATCGTCCGCGACGTCGCCGTCCGGATGGGCTTCGGCCCCGAGGACACCGAGACCCTGGCGGTGCTGGTCCGCCACCACCTGACCCTGGTCGACACCGCGACCCGGCGCGACCCGGACGACCCGGCCACCGTCGAGGCGGTCACCAAGGTGGTCGGCACCCCGCAGCAGCTGGAGCTGCTGCACGCGCTCACCGAGGCCGACGCGCTCGCCACCGGGCCGGCGGCCTGGAGCGCCTGGCGGGCCTCGCTGGTGGACGGCCTGGTGGCCCGGGCCGCCGCCCGGCTGGCCGGCGCCGCGACCGCCCTCGTGGAGGCCGCGCCGACCGCAGAGCAGGAGCGGCTCGCGGTCGAGGCCGCCCGGACCGGGGGGCCCGCGCTGTCGCTGCTGGCCCAGTCCGACGGGGCGGACCCGGCCACCGAGCCGATGGGCGTCGAACTGACCCTGGCCGTCCCGGACCGGCCCGGGCTGCTGGGCACCGTCGCCGGGGTGCTCGCGCTGCACCGGCTCACCGTCCGCTCGGCGGGCCTGCGCGAGCTGGACCCGATCGGCGCGGGCCCGGTGCTGCTGCTGTCCTGGCGGGTGGCCGCCGAGTTCGGCGAGCTGCCGGAGGCCGCCCGGCTCCGGGCCGACCTGCGGCGGGCCCTGGACGGCTCGCTGGACGTCGCGCGCCGACTGGCCGAGCGGGACGCCGCCGCCCCGCGCCGCCGGGGCATCCCCACCCCGCCGCCGCTCGTCGCGGTGGCGCCCGCGGTGGCCTCGGCCACCGCGACCGTGCTGGAGGTGCGCGCGCACGACGCCCCGGGGCTGCTGCACCGGATCGGCCGGGCGCTCGACGGGGCCGGCGTCCGGGTGCGCACGGCGCACGTCTCGACGCTGGGCGCGGAGGCCGTGGACTCCTTCTACCTGACCGACGAGGAGGGCCGTCCACTGGCCGCCGGGCGGGCCGCGGAGGTGGCCGCGGAGGTCCGGGCGGCCCTGGGTTGAGACCCCCGGGCACGGGGGTGGAGACCTCACCCGGGGCGGCCGGATACCCTGGGGGGCGACGACCGTACCGATACCGATGCCGCAGAGGACCCGCGACGACGTGTTCGACACCCTTTCCGATCGCCTCGCAGCGACGTTCAAGAACCTCCGGGGCAAGGGCCGCCTGAGCGAGGCGGACATCGACGCCACCGCCCGCGAGATCCGCATCGCACTGCTGGAGGCGGACGTCGCGCTGCCGGTCGTGCGGGCCTTCATCAAGCAGGTGAAGGAGCGGGCACTCGGCGTCGAGGTCTCGGGCGCGCTGAACCCGGCGCAGCAGATCATCAAGATCGTCAACGAGGAGCTCATCGCGATCCTCGGCGGCCAGACCCGACGGGTGCGGTTCGCCAAGAACGGCCCGACGGTCATCATGCTCGCCGGCCTCCAGGGCGCCGGAAAGACCACCCTCGCGGGCAAGCTCGGCCACTGGCTGAAGCAGCAGAAGCACACCCCGCTGCTGGTGGCCTGCGACCTCCAGCGCCCCAACGCGGTCAACCAGCTCCAGGTGGTCGCCGAGCGCGCCGGCGTGGCCTTCTACGGCCCGCAGCCGGGCAACGGCGTCGGCGACCCGGTGCAGGTGGCCAGGGACTCGATCGAGTACGCCAAGCAGAAGCAGTACGACGTCGTCGTCGTCGACACCGCCGGCCGTCTCGGCATCGACGCCGAGCTGATGCAGCAGGCCGCGGACATCCGCGCCGCGGTCAACCCGGACGAGGTCCTGTTCGTGGTCGACGCGATGATCGGCCAGGACGCGGTCACCACCGCGCAGGCCTTCCTCGAGGGCGTCGACTTCACCGGTGTGGTGCTCTCCAAGCTCGACGGCGACGCCCGCGGCGGCGCCGCGCTCTCGGTCGCGCACGTCACCGGCCGGCAGATCATGTTCGCCTCCAACGGCGAGAAGGTCGACGACTTCGACGCCTTCCACCCGGACCGGATGGCCTCGCGCATCCTCGGCATGGGTGACGTCCTCTCGCTGATCGAGAAGGCCGAGCAGACCTTCTCGCAGGCCGAGGCCGAGAAGATCGCCGCCAAGCTGCGCGGCGGCCCGAAGGCGTTCACCCTGGACGACTTCCTGTCGCAGCTGGAGCAGGTCCAGAAGATGGGCTCGATCTCCAAGCTGCTGGGGATGCTGCCCGGGATGGGCCAGATCCGCGAGCAGATCAACAACATCGACGACAAGGACGTCAACCGGGTCGGCGCGATCATCAAGTCGATGACCCCGACCGAGCGTGCCGAGCCGGAGCTGATCAACGGCTCCCGCCGGGCCCGCATCGCCAAGGGTTCCGGCGTCCAGGTCGGCGAGGTGAAGAACCTCGTCGAGCGGTTCTTCGAGGCCCGCAAGATGATGTCCGCGATGGCCTCCGGCAAGGGCGTGCCCGGCATGCCGGGGATCCCCGGCATGGGCGGCGGCGGCAAGAAGTCCGCCAAGAAGGCCCCGCAGGCCAAGGGCAAGCGCAAGAGCGGCAACCCGCTGAAGCGCGCGCAGGAGGAGGCCGCGGCCGCCGAGCGCCGCGCGCTCGGCCCGGGCGGTGCCCAGGGCCCGGCCGACGGCGGCGCGTTCGGCCTCGGCGCGGGCAAGGGCCCGGCCGACTTCGAGCTGCCCAAGGAGTTCAAGGACCTGCTGTAGGCCCCGGTCCGCCTCCCGACGGCCCGCCGCCCGGCACACCCCGGGCGGCGGGCCGTCGGCATGTCCGATGATGGTGGCGTGCGAGTGACGATCAGGGCCCCGCGGGGCGAGGACAAGGACCTGTACGCCGCGGCGGTCCGGCGCTCCGCCGACCACATCGGGCGGTGGAACCCGGTCGAGCCGGACGGACTGGCCGAGCTGCTGGAACGCCAGGGGCCGGGCCTGCGCACCTTCCTGATCGTCGACCGGGAGAGCGGCGGGCTGGTCGGCAAGGTCAACGTGGCCAACATCGTGATGGGCCGGTTCTGCAACGCCGCGCTGGGCTACGACTCGTACCTGCCGTTCGCCGGGACGGGGCGGATGACCGAGGGCATGCGGCTGGTCCTGGACCGCTGCTTCGCCGCCCAGACGGCCGGCGGGCTGGGGCTGCACCGGCTGGAGATCAACGTGCAGCCGGGCAACGCGCGTTCGATCGCACTGGCCGAGCGGCTGGGGTTCCGGCACGAGGGCTTCACGCCGCGGATGCTGTTCCTGAACGGGGGGTGGCGCGACCACGAGCGGTTCGCGCTGACCGCCGAGGAGTGGCCGGGCGCCGGGGCGTAGCCGGCCGCCGGGGGCGGTGGCCGGGGGCGGTGGCCGGGGGCGTCCGCGGCGCGGCGTTGCGCGTGGCCCGCCCGAGCGGCGGTCCGTATCGTCCGACGGGTGACCGAACCCGTGCCGCCGCGCCAGACCCCCGACCAGCCCTGGCGGTCCGAGGGTGCACCGCCCCCGTCGCCACCCCGCCGCCGGATGCCCGGCGGCTGGACGGGCCTCGTCCTCACCGCGCTCGTGGTGTTCCTGGTCTCCGACCTGCTGCTGTCCTTCTTCGGCAACGGCGGCGCCACCACGATCTCCTACACCGAGTTCAACGACCAGCTGAACAAGGGCAACATCACCAAGATCTACTCCAAGGGCGACGCGATCGAGGGCACCCTCAAGAGCGCCCGGCCCAAACCCGACGGCGGCGAGGGCGACTACACGGAGTTCGCCACCCAGCGGCCCTCCTTCGCCAACGACGACCTGTGGACCACCCTCCAGAAGCAGGGCGTCGAGGTCACCGCGACCTCCCCGGTGGTCCCGCAGCGCAGCTTCCTCGCCAACCTGCTGCTCTCGCTCGCCCCGATGGTGCTGCTGATCCTCATCTGGGTGCTGGTCGCCCGCCGGATGGGCGGCGGCCTCGGCGCCGGCGCGCTCGGCCGCAAGGCCCCGCCCAAGCCGGTCAGCGCCGAGCAGGGCAGGCGCACCACCTTCGCCGACGTGGCCGGCATCGACGAGGTGGAGGCCGAACTCACCGAGGTCGTCGACTTCCTGAAGAACCCGGACCGGTACCGCAGGCTCGGCGCCAAGATGCCGCGCGGCGTCCTGCTCAGCGGCCCGCCCGGGACCGGCAAGACGCTCCTCGCCCGGGCCGTCGCCGGCGAGGCGGACGTGCCGTTCTTCTCCGCCTCCGCCTCCGAGTTCATCGAGATGATCGTCGGGGTCGGCGCCAGCCGGGTCCGCGAACTGTTCGCCGAGGCCCGCAAGGTGGCCCCGGCGATCGTCTTCATCGACGAGATCGACACCATCGGGCGCCAGCGCGGCGCGGGCGGCGGCATGGGCGGGCACGACGAGCGCGAGCAGACGCTCAACCAGATCCTCACCGAGATGGACGGCTTCACCGGCTCCGAGGGCGTCATCGTGATCGCCGCGACCAACCGGGCGGACGTGCTCGACCCGGCGCTCCTGCGCCCCGGCCGCTTCGACCGGCGGATCACCGTCAGCCCGCCGGACCGGGACGGCCGCGCCGCGATCCTGGGCATCCACGCCCGGACCGTCCCGCTGTCCGGCGACGCCGACCTCGGCCGGCTGGCCAGGGCCACCCCCGGGATGACCGGCGCCGAACTCGCCAACCTGGTCAACGAGGCCGCCCTGCTGGCCGTCCGGCGCCAGCAGGACGCGGTCGGCGAGCGGGACCTCTCGGACGCCCTGGAGAAGGTCCAGCTGGGCGCCGTCCGGCCGCTGGTGATGCCCCGGGAGGAACGCGAGCGGACGGCCCACCACGAGAGCGGGCACGCGCTGCTGGGCATGCTGCAGCCCGGCGCCGACCCGGTCCGCAAGATCACCATCGTGCCGCGGGGCCGGGCGCTCGGCGTCACCCTCTCCACCCCGGAGGACGACCGCTACTCGTACACCGAGCCCTACCTGCGCGGCCGGATCATCGGTGCGCTCGGCGGGATGGCGGCCGAGCAGGTGGTCTACGGGGTGGTCACCACCGGTGCGGAGAGCGATCTGGAACAGGTCACCAACATCGCCCGGGGGATGGCCGGCCGCTGGGGGATGAGCGAACGGGTCGGACGGCTGACCGCGGTGCCCGCCGATCCGCAGGGGGCCTACGGGCTGTCCGCCGCGCCGACCACCCTCGACGCGGTCGACGAGGAGGCCCGGCGGATCGTCGCCGAGTGCTACGAGGAGGCGGTCCGGCTGCTGACCGAGCAGCGGTCCCGGCTGGACGCGCTGGCGGCGGCGCTGCTGGAGGCGGAGACGCTGGACGAGGAGGCGGCGTACCGGGCGGCGGGGGTGCCGCGCAAACCCGTCGGGGGGAAGTCGCTCGACCAGGCGTGAGGCGGCCGGCCGGGGGCGCTCGCCATGGCGGCGGGCGCCCCCGGTTTCGGTGCTCGGCGGTCCGGGCGGTCCCGGCGGTCCCGGCGGGCTCGATGGTCCCGCGGGTCCCGGCGGTCCGGCCCGCTCCGGCCGGGCCCGGCGGTCCTGCCGGTGTCCGTCGGCGGGGTCGGCGCCGTCCCCGCCGCCTCCCGGCCGTCGTCGCGTCCCCGCCGCGGTGTCCCTTCCGTCGCGTCCCCGTCGTCGCCTCCCCGTCAGCGCGGGCGCTCGGCGATCAGGTAGCGGAAGACGTTCTCCATCCGGACCGAGCCGTCGGCGCGCAGGTACGGCTGCAGCGCCTCCTCCAGCTCCTTGGCCACCAGCGAGGCGCCGGAGAACTCCTCGGCCGCCTCGAACAGGCCCGTGGAGAGCAGGCCGCGCACCGCGCTGTCCAGGTCCGCGTAGGCGAACGGGCAGCTCACCCGCCCGCTGCCGGCCGGGCGCAGGCCGGCCGGGGCCAGCAGGTCCTCCAGCGCGCCGGGCGCGCTCAGCTCGAACGGGTCGCGGGCGGTGGTCCGGCCCGCCATCCGGCGCGCCACGTCCAGCACCGGGGCGCTCGCGCAGCGCTCCGGCGGGCCCCAGGCGGCGAGCACCACGTGTCCGCCCGGGAGGGTCAGCCGGGCGGCCTCGGCCACCACCGGGCGCGGCTCGGCGCAGCCGGGCAACTGCTCGAAGACGGTCACCAGGGAATGGGCCGAGCGGGGGACGGCGGCGGCCGGCCGGGCCCCCGCGCACACCCGCAGCCGGCGGCCGCGGGCCAGCTCGCGCAGCTCGTCCCGCGGCTCCTGGCCGGAGACCTGGGCGCCCCTCCCGGCCGCGAGCAGCAGGGCCAGTCCGGACCGGCAGCCCAGTCCCAGCACGCTGGACGCCGGGCCGACCTCCAGCCGGTCGTAGACCGCCTCGTAGAGCGGTACCAGCATGCGTTCCTGGATCTCCGCCCAGTCGCGCGCCCGCGCGGGCCGGGCGGTCCCGTGCTGCGCGCGGTGTGGTCGTGCGCCTGTTGGTCGTTCGGTCGTGCCGGTCGTCCGAGCTGAAGCCATCGCGGCCTCCCATCCGGTCCTTCGGTGTCCTGCTACGGCTCCCCCAAAGTCCCGCCCCACTCCAGCGAACAGCGGGTCGGGCCCGGCGTCCAGAGGGGTGCAGGGTGGTGCGCGCGTGTCGCGGTCGTGCGCCCCCTGCTCCCGGCGGGGGCGCCGCACGGTCCGGGCCGTGCTCCGGGCCGCGCCCCGGGGCGTCCTCCGGGGCGCCTCCGGACCGCCCACCGGCCCTTCGGCGGCGCCCCGCGGCGCGGCGCGCGGGGCGGCCCCGGGAGGCGCACGAGCCGTGCGGGCGGCGGCCACGGGTGTGATACCGATTCGAAGTCAGGGGGCCGCTCCCCGTACCATTCGGGCCATGGCTAAGGCACCCGTTCTCACCCCTCAGGCGGAAGACTTCCCGCGCTGGTACCAGGACCTCATCAACAAGGCCGAGCTGGCCGACAACGGTCCGGTGCGCGGCACCATGGTCATCCGACCGTACGGCTACGGCCTGTGGGAGCGGATGCAGCAGGAGATGGACGCGCGGATCAAGAAGGCCGGCGCGCAGAACGCCTACTTCCCGATGTTCATCCCGCAGTCCTACCTGACCAAGGAAGCCGAGCACGTCGAGGGCTTCGCCCCCGAGCTCGCGGTCGTCACCCACGGCGGCGGCAAGCAGCTGGAGGAGCCGGTCGTCGTCCGGCCGACCTCCGAGACGATCATCAACGAGTACTTCTCCAAGTGGGTGCAGAGCCACCGCGACCTGCCCCTGCTGATCAACCAGTGGGCCAACGTGGTCCGTTGGGAGCTCCGCCCGCGCGTCTTCCTGCGCACCACCGAGTTCCTCTGGCAGGAGGGCCACACCGCCCACGCCACGTACGAGGACGCCCGCGAGTACGCGTCGATGATCCACACCCAGGTCTACGGCGACTTCATGACCAACGTGCTCGGCATCGACGTCGTGCTCGGCCGCAAGACCGCCAAGGAGCGCTTCGCCGGCGCCATCAACACCCTCACCCTCGAGGGCATGATGGGCGACGGCAAGGCGCTGCAGATGGGCACCAGCCACGAGCTGGGCCAGAACTTCGCCAAGGCGTTCAACACCACGTACCAGCTGCAGGGCGCCGAGCGCGAGCACGTCTGGCAGACCTCCTGGGGCGTCTCGACCCGCATGGTCGGCGGCCTGATCATGTCCCACGGCGACGACAACGGTCTGCGGGTCCCGCCGCGCCTGGCCGCCGTCCAGGCCGTCGTGCTCGCCATCAAGGGCGACGACGCGGTCATCGCCAAGGTGCGCGAGATCGGCGCCGCCCTGGAGGCCGCCGGCATCCGGGTGGTCGTCGACGACCGCACCGACACCCCGTTCGGCCGTCGTGCGGTGGACTGGGAGCTCAAGGGCGTGCCGCTGCGCATCGAGGTCGGCCCGCGCGACCTGGAGAACGGCACCGCGATGCTGGCCCGCCGCATCCCGGGCGGCAAGGAGCCGGTCTCCATCGACGGCCTGGCCGCGCTGCTCCCGGGCGTCCTGGAGGAGGACCAGGCGCTGCTGCTGCGCCAGTCCCGCGAGCGCCGCGAGGCCCGCACGGTGGACGTCAAGACCATCGACGAGGCCATCGAGGCCGCCGCCACCGGCTGGGGCCGGATCTCCTGGGCCGAGCTCGGTCCGGAGGGCGAGGCCAAGCTGGCCGAGCAGGGCGTCTCGGTGCGCTGCATCATCGCGGCCGACGGCTCCGTTCCGCAGGCGGACGACCAGGACGGCAATATCGCGATCGTCGCCCGCGCGTACTGATGCGTCTTACCGACGGGTAATGACCGTTCCCGGCGACATTTGCCCGGAATGCGGATGGGTAAGAATGCGGTAACTCTCCGCGGGGTCTCCGAACCGGTGACATCCCTACTGGCCGGTCAACTGCCGGTATTAACGGAATAGCGGTACGGTGTACGGCCCGTGGCCCTGTCAACTCGACGGGACCACGGGCCGTACGTCCTGGGTGCGACAGCCCGCCCCCGGACGGAATTCACGAGGCCCACCGACCTGCGGGGGGCCGAAACCGGCAGGGGGTTGGTCTTGCACCGCATCCGGAACGCGCAATTCGCGCGCGACCATGCATTCCTGGGAGTTCCCTGGGAATTCCCGGAGAACGGGAACACGCGGAACATCGGCTCGCACTCCATCGTTGGTCTAGCGTGAGCACGACACAGCCCCTCGTCCTCGCGGCCGAACTGGCCGCCGCCTGGAGTGACATCCAGGCCTACCACCAGGACCTCCCCGACCTGGCCTCGCCCGAGGCCCTGATCGGCGAATCCTCCTCGGCCTGTGGCACGCGGCTCGGTTTCGAGCGGCTCCTCCACGAGGCTGCCCACGGTCTGGCCGCGGCCCGGGACATCCGGGACACCTCGCGGGCCGGCCGCTACCACAACCGGCGCTTCCTGATGCTCGCCTCCGAGCTCGGTCTGGCCCACCCGGTCGAGCCGCACGCCAGCAGCGGCTTCTCCCAGGTGACCATGCTCAAGGAGACGCAGGAGCGCTACGCGGACACCATCGAACGCCTGGACCGCGCTCTCGGCGCGCACCAGGAGGCGGTGGCCGGAGACGGCGCCACGCGCGCCTTCCGCGGCCCTGCGGCCCGGCACGGCTCCTCCGGGGGCGGCGTCCGGGTCAAGGCGGTCTGCGGCTGCGGTCGCAACGTCCGGGTCGTGCCGTCGGTGCTCGCGCAGGCGTCCATCGTCTGCGGCGCGTGCCAGCAACCGTTCAAGATCGCGTAACCACTCGCTCTACCGGTTCGCCGGTTCACCGGGACCACGGGTCACGGGGTCGCGGGAACGGAACATCGGAAGACGGGGAAGTCCGGCTGGCAGCTGTGCGGGCAGCGGGTCCGGCCGGAACGAGCAGGACATCGGTGAGCGTGTGGGCTGACCGGGAGCGGGGGCTCCCGGTCGAGCCTCGCGAGCGGGTCCGAGGGGCCGCGGGGAGCGCCCCCCGGGCGGCCGGGTGAAGGCGGTTCGCGCCGGTATGGCAGAATGGACAGCTGAGTACTCGGCAGCCGGGTCAGGACCCCTCTCTCCTACGGCTGGCGTGTCCCTTGAACGGTCCACCTCGCAACCCCACGCGACGGCGAGGCCGCTCACCCACGTCAACACCAGGAGAATCCACTCCCGTGGCAGTCAAGATCAAGCTGAAGCGTCTCGGCAAGATTCGCTCCCCGCACTACCGCATCGTCGTCGCCGACTCGCGCACCAAGCGTGACGGTCGCGCCATCGAGGAGATCGGCATCTACCAGCCGACCTACAACCCCTCGAAGATCGAGGTCGACAGCGACCGCGCCCAGTACTGGCTGTCCGTCGGCGCCCAGCCGACCGAGCCCGTGCTCGCCATCCTGAAGCTGACCGGCGACTGGCAGAAGTACAAGGGCCTGCCGGCCCCCGCGCCGCTCAAGGTCGCGGAGCCGAAGGTCCAGGACTTCTCGCACCTGTTCGCGAAGGCCGTCGCCGGCTTCGAGGACGCCACCACCGGTGTCGCCATCACCCCGAAGGCCAAGAAGTCGGACAAGGTCGAGGCTGAGGCCGACGCCGCCGCCGAGGCCTGAGCGTGATCGAGGACGCCCTCGACCACCTGGTGAAGGGCATCGTCGAGCACCCCGACGAGGTGCAGGTGCGTTCGCGCAACCTGCGTCGGGGCAACACCATCGAGGTGCGAGTGCACCCCGATGACCTCGGCAAGGTGATCGGCCGGGGCGGCCGCACGGCGCGCGCTCTGCGCACCGTGGTCGGTGCCCTCGGCGGTCGCAACGTCCGGGTCGACCTGGTCGACGTGGACAACATCCGCTGACGCTGCTCGTTCAGCAGTCAGGGCTTGTGAGGCCGGTCGGGACGCACGTCGTCCCGGCCGGCCTTTCGCATTCCCCGTGCCGGTCGCAGGACCGGCACCGAACCGCAGTGCCGGCAGCCGCGCGCAGCGCCGGCAGCACGGGCAGTGCCGGCACCACCGGCAGTGCCGGCACCGCTCGCGGTGTCGGGGCCCGGCGCCACCGGCACTCCCGCACTTCCCGCATCCCGTCCCGCTCAGGAACTCCAGGAGAACGATCACCGTGCAGCTCGTCGTCGGCAAGATCGGCCGCGCCCACGGCATCAGGGGGGACGTCAGTGTCGAGGTCCGCACCGACGAGCCGGAGCTCCGGCTCGGCCCCGGTGCCGTCCTGCTCACCGACCCCGCGTCGGCGGGCCCGCTGACCGTCGAGTCCGGCAAGGTGCACAGCGGTCGGCTGCTGCTGCGCTTCGCCGGCGTGAAGGACCGCAACGCGGCGGAGGCGCTGCGGGGCACCGTGCTCATCGCCGAGGTCGACCCGGAGGAGCGCCCGGACGATCCGGAGGAGTACTACGACCACCAGCTGATCGGCCTGGACGTGGTGCTGCTCGACGGCACCCTGGTCGGTGAGCTGACCGAGGTCGTCCACCTGCCCTACCAGGACCTGCTCACGGTGAAGAAGCCCGACGGGACGGAGGTGCTGGTGCCCTTCGTCACCCAGATCGTGCCGACCATCGACCTGGAGAACCAGCGCGCCGTGATCACCCCGCCGGGCGGGCTGATCGACCCCGAGCAGGCCGAGGTCGACCGTGACGACTCCGCCGCCGAGGACGAGGGCGCGGAGGGAGCGAAGTGACCTCGCTCGAGGGCCTCGCGCCCGGTACGCCGACCGGGGCGACCGAGTCGGCTGCGGTGGCCGAGCCGGCCTCCGGGGCGCCCGCGTCCGTGGTGCAGAGCGGGATGCGGATCGACGTCGTCTCGATCTTCCCCGAGTACCTGGAACCGCTGAACATCTCCCTGGTCGGCAAGGCCCGTGCCCGCGGCCAGCTGGACGTGCACGTCCACGACCTGCGCGAGTGGACCCACGACGTGCACCGGACCGTGGACGACAGCCCGTACGGCGGCGGCCCCGGCATGGTGATGAAGCCCGAGCCGTGGGGCGAGGCGCTGGACGCCGTGGTCGCCGGCGGGCCCGAGGGCCTGCTTCCGACCCTGGTGGTGCCCACCCCGAGCGGCCGGCCGTTCACCCAGGAGCTGGCCCAGGAACTGGCGGGCCGCCCCTGGCTGGCGTTCACCCCCGCCCGGTACGAGGGCATCGACCGGCGGGTGATCGAGGAGGCGGCCACCCGGATGCCGGTGGTCGAGGCCTCCATCGGCGACTACGTGCTGGCCGGCGGCGAGGTCGCCGTCCTGGTGATGGTCGAGGCGATCGCCCGGCTGCTCCCCGGCGTGCTCGGCAACGCCGAGTCCCACCGCGACGACTCCTTCGCGCCCGGTGCGATGGCCGACCTGCTGGAGGGCCCGGTCTACACCAAGCCCGCCGAATGGCGCGGGCGCACCGTGCCGGACGTGCTGCTCAGCGGCAACCACGGCCGGATCGCCCGCTGGCGGCGGGAGCAGGCCTTCGCCCGCACCCTCGCGAACCGCCCCGACCTGGTCGAGCGCTGGCGCCACGGCTCCTTCGACAAGAAGGACCGGGAGGCGCTGAGCATCCTCGGTCTGGCCTGGGACGAGGAGCTCGGCCGATTTCGGTCCACGGCCGCCGGTGTGGAAGAATAGGCCGCTGCTGTCTGTCGCTGGATCCCTCCCGTAGGGCTCACGTGGACCGGCGCCCCCGCCACGGGGGGATCGTCGTCAGCCGATGCGGCCCGCAGCTCACCCCATTGTGACGAACTTCCGTGGGCGGCCCGTGGCGCCTGCGATGGAGAGCAACATGAGCAACAAGCTCGCTGCTGTCGACGCGGCCTCGCTGCGTAGCGACATCCCGGCCTTCCGCGCCGGTGACACCCTGAAGGTCCACGTCCGGGTCATCGAGGGCAACCGCTCCCGTGTCCAGGTCTTCCAGGGCGTCGTCATCCGCCGCCACGGCGCCGGCATCGGTGAGACCTTCACCGTTCGCAAGGTCAGCTTCAACGTCGGCGTGGAGCGCACCTTCCCGGTGCACACCCCGGTCGTCGAGAAGATCGAGGTCGTGACCCGCGGTGCGGTTCGCCGCGCCAAGCTGTACTACCTGCGTGACCTCCGCGGCAAGGCCGCGAAGATCAAGGAGAAGCGCGACCGCTGATCCACCGGCCCCCGGCGTCGCCGGGGGATCGGATCGCTCTGGGGGGCCGGGCTGCCGCAAGGTAAGCTCACCCCCCGATGAGCACGCACGAACCACCCGCGGACCGCGACGGCAGTCCCGCACCCACCGGTGCGGACCTGCTGTCGCGGTCCGCGGTCGTTTCCGCGGAGGCGGCGGGCGGTGCCGTACCGGACGGTCCGACGGTGGACCGACGGGCGTCGGAGGGCGCGGCTCAGGAGCGTGTGACGCGGGGCGGCGCCGCCTCGGCGGCAGCGGCGCACCGGCCCGAGGGCGATGCGGAGGGCGCGCTCGACGACGCGTCCCAGGGTGTCTCCGAGGACGCATCCGAGGACGCATCCGAGGGCGATGCGGAGGGCGCGCCGGAGGGCGAGGACGAAGGCCACTCGCGCTCGCGGGACCTGCTGCTGCTCGCGGGGATCTGCCTGCTGGCGCTGTTGCTGGTGAACGCCTTTGTCGCCCGGCCGTACTCGGTGCCGTCCGGGTCGATGGAGGACACCCTCCGCCCCGGCGACCGGCTGATCGCCAACCAGCTCGCCTACGCGTTCGGCGGCCACCCCCGGCGGGGCGACGTCGTGGTGTTCGACGGGACGGGCTCCTTCCTCCCGGAGGCGACCGGACCGGCCGACGCCTGGGACGGGCTGCGCTCGCTCGGCCGCGACCTCGGGCTGGTCCCGGCCGGGAACACGGTCTACGTCAAGCGGGTGATCGGCGTGGGCGGGGACCGGGTGACCAGCACCGGCCCCGGCGGGCGGATCACCGTCAACGGCGTGCCGGTGGACGAGTCCTCCTACCTCGCCCCGGGCGACCAGCCGTCGAGCGTGGCCTTCGACGTGGTCGTGCCGGCCGGGAAGCTGTGGGTGATGGGCGACCACCGCAGCGCCTCCCGCGACTCCCGCGACCACCTCGGTGAGCCCGGGGGCGGCTTCGTGCCCGAGCGCCGGGTGATCGGCCGGGCGGACTGGGTGGTCTACCCGTTCTCCCGCTGGACGAGCCTGGACCGGCCCGCGGCCTTCGCCGCGACTGCGGGGACGGGCGGTCATGGGGACCAGAGGTAGGGGACGGGTGGCCGACCGCCCGGCTCCGGAGCCGGGCGGCGGGGGAGCCGTCGGCGACGTGCCCGCGGGCCGGCGGTCCAGGAGGGGGGCGCCGGGCGGGGCCGATTCGGCCGGTTCCGGCGCGGACCGACCGCCGCGCGGCCGGGCCGAGCGCCGCCGCAGTGCCCGGAAGGCGGCCCGGCGCCGTCGGCGCTCACTGCTGCGCGAGTTCCCCCTGATCATCGTGGTGGCGCTGCTGGTCGCGTTGGTGCTGAAGACCTTCCTGATCCAGGTGTTCGTGATCCCCTCGGGCTCGATGGAGCAGACCATCCAGGTCGGGGACCGGGTGCTGGTGGACAAACTGACCCCCTGGTTCGGCAGCGAGCCGCAGCGCGGCGACGTGGTGGTGTTCAAGGATCCGGGCGGCTGGCTGGAGAGCGACCACAAGCCGTCCGACGACGGTCCGGTGCTGGGGGCGGCCAAGGACGTCCTCACCTTCGTCGGGCTGCTGCCGTCCGACAGCGAGCAGGACCTGATCAAGCGGGTGATCGGCGTCGGCGGGGACACCGTGGAGTGCTGCGACGCGCAGGGCCGGCTGAGCGTCAACGGCACGCCGGTGGACGAGTCCTCCTACCTCGCCCCGGGCAACCCGCCGTCCCAGCGGCCGTTCAAGGTGAAGGTCCCGCAGGGCCGGCTCTGGGTCATGGGCGACCACCGGGACGTGTCCGCCGACTCCCGCTTCCACATGGGGAATCCGGGGCAGGGCACCATCCCGCTGAGCGGTGTGGTCGGCCGGGCGTTCGCGATCGCCTGGCCGCTGGACCGCTTCCATCAACTCGACGCCCCGGGTTCACTCTCCTCCCTGGCACGGGCTCCGCGGGCGGACGGAACTGCGCCGGAATCGGTGGCTGTTGGGCCGGTTCCGATGGAACCTCCGCTCGTTATGGGTGTGTTGGGCATCCTTCCGATCGCCGTTCGTCGGCCCGGCCGGCCACCGAAGTGACCCGGGTCGGCCGTCGGTCGCCGGGCCGCGCGCGTGGGACCACGAGCCGGATGCCTTGGAGTGATAGAGAAGTGCAGGTGCGGCCGGGGATCGGCCCCGGTCGTGCGCCGGGGCTGTGCCGGAGTCACGGGAGCCCCGGGTGGGCGGCCCGGACCCTTGTTCACGGTCGCGGTAAGCGTGGTGCCCGCTGTGCGGCACTTTGAGCGCGGACGCGCAGGCGTCCGCACAGCAGGGAGGAGACGTTGTGGGGGATGTGGTGATCGGCGCCCGCTCCGGTGCCGGCGAGCCCGAGGGCTCCGGCGGTCGAGCGGCCCGGTCCGCTGATTCCGGTGCGTCCTCGGCCTCGGTCGAGGACGCCGCGGCCCAGACCGCCGACGGCCAGGGCGACGGGCCGGAGGACTCCGCGGGGAGCTCTCCGGAGTCCGGTCGGCCGGGGTCCGAGTCGACGGACCAGCCGGAGTCGGAGACCCCCGGCAAGCAGCGCAAGCAGCGTTCCTTCTGGAAGGAACTGCCGATCCTGGTCGGCATCGCGCTGGTCCTGGCACTGGTGATCAAGACCTTCTTCGTCCAGGCCTTCTCCATTCCGTCGGAGTCGATGCAGAACACGTTGCAGGTCGGGGACCGCGTCCTGGTGGACAAGCTGACCCCCTGGTTCGGTGCGGAGCCCGAGCGGGGCGACGTGGTGGTGTTCCACGACCCGGGCGGCTGGCTGAACGACGAGCCCACCCAGCAGAGCTCCAACTCCTTCGTCCGGGGTGTCCAGGACGTGCTGAGCTTCGTCGGTCTGATGCCCTCGGCCAACGAGAAGGACCTGATCAAGCGGGTCATCGGGGTCGGCGGGGACACCGTCGAGTGCGAGGGCGAGGGCCCGGTCAAGGTCAACGGCGTCGCGCTCAACGAGCCGTACGTCTACCCGGGCAACACCCCCTGCGGCGACCACCCGTTCGGTCCGGTCAAGGTGCCCAAGGGCCGGCTCTGGGTGATGGGCGACCACCGCGCCGACTCGCTGGACTCCCGGTTCCACATGGACCAGCCGGGCGGTGGCACCGTACCGGTGGACAACGTGATCGGGCGTGCCTTCGTGGTGGCCTGGCCGATCAGCCACTGGGCGACCCTCCCGGTGCCGAGCACCTTCGACCAGAAGGGCCTGTCGGCGGCCGCGCCGGTCGTGCCTCCCGCGGTCGGTGCGGTGGGTGCGGTCGCGGTGCTCCCGCTGGTGCGCCGGGCTCGGGGCCGGATGGACCGCCGGAAGGATTCCTGAGCTCCACCAGGTTGTCCGCAGGCCTTGCGCGGGCCGTGGTACCGACGAGTAATCTGCTCGGACGTGCCACGGCCCGTCGGCATTTCCGCCGGGGCCTCCGGCGTGCCAGTGGTGTTCTCCGGTCGGCCAGAGGTGGACGGTGTCGATGAGCAGTGTCGTGGAGCAGACGGCCGACCGCCCGACCGCGGCGGCCCGTCCGCGGCGCCGGCCCGCCGCGGTGCTGCAGGGCGTGGCGATCGCGCTCGGGCTGGTGTTGATGATCGGCGGGTTCGCCCTCATCGCGATCGACTACCGGCCGTACAAGATCCCGACCGCCTCCATGTCCCCCACGCTCCAGATCGGGGACACCGTCCTCGCCCGGAAGATCGGCGGCGGCGCCGTCGGCCGGGGCGACGTGGTGGTCTTCCGGGACCAGGACTGGGGCGGCGAGCTCATGGTCAAGCGGGTCGTCGCCGTCGGCGGGGACACCGTGGCGACCACCGGGGCGGAGCACCGGCTGACCGTCGACGGACAGCCGGTGGAGGAGCCGTACCTCGCGGCGAAGGGCCTGCAGGGCGAATCGTTCAGTGTGACGGTTCCGCCGGGCCGGCTGTTCCTGCTCGGCGACAACCGGCTGGGCTCGCTCGACTCCCGCACCCACCTGGAGGTCGACGGCGGTACCGTCCCGGCCGGCGCGGTGGAGGCCAGGGTCGAGGCCACCGTGCTGCCGTTCGGCCGGACGGGGGAGCTCGGCCGGAGCACGGCCTTCGACGCCCTGAAGGGGCCCGCGGCCAGCGAGCCGGGCCCGCTGCAGCCCGCCGCCTACGCGACCGTCGCGGGCGCGGCGCTGATCGTCGTGGTCTCGGCGGCGGGCGGGGTGGCGGGCCTGGCCCGCCGGTTCCGCCGGGGCGGCTCCTGAGCACGGCCGCCGCCGGCCGGGCCGCTCTGGCGAACATCGCCCCGGACGCCCGCGCCGGGTGGCAGGATCGGTAACGCCACCGATGCGAACGGAGGGAGCGTGGAGCGCTGCCATGACGGCACAACGCCGCAAGGCGGTCCGGATCCTGCTGCTGGACGGGCAGGACCGCATCCTCCTCTTCCTGGGCGCCGACCCGGCGACACCGGGGGAGACGTGGTGGATCACGCCCGGGGGCGGCTTGGAGCCGGGGGAGGACGTGCGGGAGGCGGCCGCGCGGGAACTCGCGGAGGAGACCGGCCTGCGGGGCGTCGACCTGGGGCCCTTGGTGGCGTACGGCACGGTGTCGTTCTCCTTTCGGGGGCAGCGCTACGAGCAGGACCAGTGGTTCCACCTCGCCCGGACCGCGGAGACGGTCGTCGACCACTCGGGGACGGGGGAGGAGGAGCACGCGCAACTGCTCGCGGCGCGCTGGTGGACGGTCGCGGAGCTGCGGGGGACCGCCGAGACGGTCTATCCGGTCGGACTGGCGGATTTCCTGGAACGACTGCTGGCCGAGGGCCCGCCGGTCGCTCCGGTACGGCTCTGAGCGTGGGTGCGGTGGTCCACAATGGGTGGACTGACAAGTTGAGGGGACGCCTGGATGAGTGCCGAAGATCTCGAGAAGTACGAGACCGAGATGGAGCTCAAGCTCTACCGGGAGTACCGGGACGTCGTCGGCCTGTTCAAGTACGTGATCGAGACCGAGCGACGTTTCTACCTCACCAACGACTACGAGCTGCAGGTGCACTCGGTCCAGGGCGAGGTGTTCTTCGAGGTGTCGATGGCGGATGCGTGGGTCTGGGACATGTACCGGCCGGCCCGGTTCGTCCGCAAGGTCCGGGTGCTGACCTTCAAGGACGTGAACATCGAGGAACTCGCGAAGAGCGATCTGGAGCTGCCCTCGGACGAGTCCGGCTTCGGGAACTGACGTTGGACCGCTCGGCCCCGGGTTGTCCAGCCGAATTCCGCACGATCGGGGCGTCTCACTCCTGAGGGTGACAAAAGTTATCCACAGGGCCGAGTTATCCACAGGGAAACGGATAACTGTGGTGCCGTCGTGCCCGGCGGTGCAACCTCCACGGCGGAGGTGGTCACCGTGCAGAACACGATCACGCAGGACCGGGCCGCACCCGACGCGGCCGAACCGGGCGGCCCCGGGCAGGGCCCGCGCCGCAGCACCAACAACGGGCTCGGGCGCTACGGGGAGCGGGTCGCCGCCCGTCGGCTGACGGAGGCCGGGCTCCGCGTACTGGACCGCAACTGGCGCTGCGCCGAGGGCGAGCTGGACATCGTCGCCCTCGACGGCGACACCGTCGCGGTCTGCGAGGTGAAGACCCGCTCCGAGCGGGGCTTCCAGCAGCCCACCGAGGCCATCGACCAGGCCAAGGCCGCCCGGCTGCAGCGCCTGGCCGAGCGCTGGATGGCCGAGCGCTGGCCCGACCACTTCGCCAGGCTGGCCGGCCCCGGGTACGACCCCGGGCCCACGGACCCGCACTGGCCGCCGGCGCCGCCGGGCGGGGTGCGGATCGACCTGGTGGCCGTCGTCAACCGGGCCCGGGGTGCGGCCCTGGTCGATCACCTGCGGGGGGTGGTCTGAGATGGCCTTCGCCCGAACCTGTTCCGTCGCGCTGGTCGGTGTCGACGGGGTGATCGTCGAGGTCCAGGCCGATCTGGAGCCCGGGGTGGCCGCGTTCACCCTGGTCGGCCTGCCCGACAAGGCGCTGTCCGAAGCCCGTGACCGGGTCCGGGCGGCCCTGGTCAACAGCGGCGAGGCCTGGCCGCAGCGCAAACTGACCGTCGGACTCAGTCCGGCCTCGGTCCCCAAGAGCGGCAGCGGCTTCGACCTCGCGGTGGCCTGTGCCGTGCTGGCCGCCGCCGAGCGGCTCGACCCCGCGTCGATCGCCGAGCTGCTGATCATCGGTGAACTCGGGCTGGACGGCCGGGTGCGGCCGGTCCGCGGGGTGCTGCCCTCGGTGCTGGCCGCGGCCGACGCCGGCTACCAGCGGGTCGTGGTCGCGGAGCAGACCGCGCCCGAGGCCTCGCTCGTTCCGGGCGTCAGCGTGATCGGGGTCCGCAGCCTGCGCCAGCTGGTCGCGGTCCTGACCGGTGCGCCTGCGCCCGAGGAGCCGCCCGACCCGTTCGGCGGGCGGCCCGACCCGCTGATGGCCGGCCTGATGCTGCCCAGCGCGGGCGTCCGGGGCCTGCCCGACGACCGGGCGGCCCGCCTGGACATGGCCGACGTCGCCGGTCAGTACGAGGCCCGGCGCGCACTGGAGATCGCCGCCGCCGGCGGACACCACCTGTACCTCAAGGGCCCGCCGGGCGCGGGGAAGACCATGCTGGCGGAGCGGCTGCCCGCGCTGCTCCCGCCGCTGACGCGGAAGGAGGCGCTGGAGGTCAGCGCCGTCCACTCAGTGGCCGGGCTGCTCCCGGCCGGGCGCCCGCTCATCGACACCGCCCCGTACTGCGCCCCGCACCACTCCACGACGATGCCCGCGATCGTCGGCGGCGGGAGCGGCCTGCCGAGGCCGGGCGCGGTCTCCCTGGCCCACCGGGGCGTGCTGTTCCTGGACGAGGCGCCGGAGTTCCCGGTCCGGGTGCTCGACGCGCTGCGCCAGCCGCTGGAGTCGGGCGAGGTGGTGATCGCCCGCTCGGCCGGATCGCTCCGGCTCCCGGCCCGGTTCCTGCTCTGCCTGGCCGCCAACCCCTGCCCGTGCGGGCGCCACTCCAGGCGCGGCGAGGGCTGCGAGTGCAGCCCCGCGATGGTCAGTCGCTACCAGGGGAGGCTCTCCGGCCCGCTGCTGGACCGGGTCGACCTCCAGGTCCAGGTGGCCCCGGTGACACGGGTCGAGCTGATGGAGCGGGACACCACGGCGGAGAGCACCGAGACCGTCGCGGCCCGGGTGCTGGCCGCACGCGAACGGGCGGCCGCCCGGCTGGCGGACACACCGTGGCGGACCAACGCGGAAGTCCCCGGGCACGAGCTGCGCACCCGCTGGCAGCTGGCCCCCGGTGCGCTGAACGACGCCGCACGCCAGCTGGAGCGGGGGATGCTGACGGCCCGGGGCCTGGACCGGGTGCTCCGGGTCGCCTGGACGGTGGCCGACCTCGCCGGTCGGGACCGGCCGGACCAGCGGGACGTGCGCACCGCACTGGTCCTGCGCACCGGTGTCGAACACGGGCTGCCGATGTCCGGTCGCGCGCCCGGTCTCCTCGGGAGCGTTCCCGCGCAGCGCGGCCCGGTGGACGAGCCACCGGAGGAGCCGGACGGGACGGACGGCCCCGCGAGACCGGACCACCCCGGCAGCCCGGCCGCCGAGCCGGCACACCCAGCCGGCCCCGGCGACCCCGGCCACCCCGGTCACCCGGAGCCCCCCGCGTGGTCGGCCCGTGCCAAGCGGACGCGCGCGCTTGACCGGCAACCGGCGAACGAGGACGGTGAGGCATGAACCCGATGATGACGCACTCTCAGCCGCCCGGCGGAGCCGGGACGCCACCCGCCCCCGAGCCCGAGCGCCTCGCCCGCGCGGTGCTCAGCCGACTGGGCGAACCGGGGGACGCGGTGATCGGCCGGTGGCTGGGCCGGCTCTCCGCAGCCGACGTGGTCCGGGCGATCCGGGCGGGCGAGGTGCCCTCGCACCCCGGGCTGGACGGCGCCCGGCTCGCCGGCTACCAGGCCCGACTCCCCGGGCTCGACCCTTCCGGGGACCTGGAACGGGTGCGAGCGGTGGGTGGACGCTTCATCATTCCGGGGGACACGGAATGGCCCAGCCAACTGGACGACCTGGGTGACGGCAGACCGGTCGGGCTCTGGACGGTCGGCACCGGCTCGCTGCGGCTGCTAGCGCTCCGCTCGGTGGCGATGGTCGGCTCCCGGTCCTGCACGGCCTACGGCGCCCACGTCGCGGGCGAGCTGGCGGCCCAACTGGCCGAACGGGGATGGGTGGTGGTGTCCGGAGCGGCCTACGGGATCGACGCGGCGGCCCACCGCGGGGCGCTCGCCGTCGGCGGGATGACGGTCGCGGTGCTCGCCAGCGGCGTCGACGTGCCCTACCCGAAGGGGAACGCCGAGCTGATCCGGCGGATCGGCGCCCAGGGGCTGCTGGTCAGTGAACTGCCGCCGGGGGAACACCCGAACCGCTTCCGCTTCGTCCTGCGCAACCGTGTCATCGCCGCACTCACCCGGGGCACCGTGGTGGTCGAGGCGGCGCTGCGCAGCGGCGCGCTGAGCACGGCCCGACGGGCCCGGGACCTCAACCGCCACACCATGGGTGTCGCCGGCCCGGTGACCTCGGAGCTCTCGGCCGGGGTGCACGCCCTGATCCGCAGCGGCGGTGCCGTGCTGGTCACCGACGCGGCCGAGATCGGCGAACTGATCGGGGCGATCGGGGACGACCTGGCTCCCCAGCGCAGCGGCCCCGTCCTGCCCCGGGACTTGCTGGAGCCGGCGGTGGCGCGGGTGCTGGAGGCCGTCCCGGCGACGGCGGAGGGCGCACCGGTCGAGCGACTGGCCCGGCAGTCCGGTCTCCCGCCGGACGAAGTTCTCCAGCGACTCTACGAGTTGGGCTCGATCGGCTACGTCGAGCGACACGGCGCGCACTGGCGCCTCGTCCGGAGGAGGTGATCACCGGGAGCGGGGAACACGCCCGAGCCGTGGGAGGCGAACCGGGATCGCCCGGCTGACCTGCTGATCCGCCCCTTTCGCTCGCCTGCCTGGATTCGGTGAAGAGAACGCCACCGGATCGAGGGACGACCGAGTGGTGGTAGCGCATTGCAGCGAGTTGGTCACGCTACGCTCCACATGCCTTCCCTATCAGCACATGACTCGGCAGAACGGCGCATACCAACGCATGCCCACACACATTCCCGGACACAGAGTGACCGGTGGCGCCCGGTCCTCGGGAGGGCCGCGGACCGAGCGGCGTCCCGTGACCGAGTTCCCGCCCAAGGCGACGGGGACGATGGGCGGCCTGTCACGCCAGGGCAACCGGCCGGCGGCGGTGCCGGGCCAGCCCGCCGACGCGGCCGGCCCCGCCGACGTCGCGCCCGACCCGCGGCTCGGCGCACCCCAGCCGCCGGACGCCGCGTCCCCGCCCGTCGGCGAGCAGAACCGCGGTGGCCGACACGCCGGTGGCCGACACGCCGGCGGCCGGGGCTCCGAGGCGCGGGAACCCGAGGCCCAGGGTCGGACCGCGCTCGAACAGCTCTGGCGCTCCTACAAGGACAGCGGTGACCAGCGGCTGCGGGAGCAGCTGATCCTGCACTACTCACCGCTCGTCAAATACGTGGCCGGCCGGGTCGGGGTCGGCCTGCCCTCCAACGTCGAACAGGCGGACTTCGTCTCTTCCGGGGTCTTCGGGCTGATCGACGCGATCGAGAAGTTCGACATCGACCGCGCCATCAAGTTCGAGACCTACGCGATCAGCCGCATCCGCGGCGCGATCATCGACGAGCTGCGCGCCCTGGACTGGATCCCCCGCTCGGTGCGGCAGAAGGCCAAGGCCGTCGAGCGGACGTACGCGACGCTGGAGGCCCGGCTGCGCCGCACGCCGCACGAGCCCGAGGTGGCGGCCGAGATGGGCATCGCGATCGAGGACCTGCACGCCATCTTCAGTCAACTCTCCCTGGCCAACGTGGTGGCCCTGGACGAACTGCTGCACCCGGTGGGGGAGGGCGGCGACCGGCTGAGCCTGATGGACACCCTGGAGGACCACGGCGCCGACAACCCGGTCGAGGTCGCCGAGGACCGGGAGCTGCGCCGACTGCTGGCCCAGGCGGTCAACACCCTCCCCGAGCGGGAGAAGACCGTGGTGACGCTCTATTACTACGAGGGGCTCACCCTCGCCGAGATCGGACAGGTCCTGGGGGTGACGGAGAGCCGGGTGAGTCAGATCCACACCAAGTCCGTCCTCCAGTTGCGTGCCAAGCTGTCGGACATCCGCTAGCGCACCGGTGGCGGGCAGCAAGGCGGCCGGCGCCAAGGCGGCAGACGGCAGGCGGCCGCGGGCGTCCCGGGCCCACCGGGCGCGCACGGGGAACGATGGGTCCGCGCCCCGCTGCGCGCGCCTGCGCTCCCCCCGATTGCGCGGCGCCGTACCGGCCGCAGGTAGGGCTCCGTACAGTGGGGGCGTGCCGAAGATCCGAGCGGCCACGGTGGCCGAGCATCGCCAGCTGCAGCGCGCAGCCCTCCTTGACGCTGCCCGCACCCTGCTCACCGAGGGCGGGATGGAGGCGCTGACCTTCCCCGCGCTCGCGGCGCGCACCGGCTTGGCGCGATCCTCGGTCTACGAGTACTTCCGCTCCCGCGCCGCCGTGGTCGAGGCGCTCTGCGAGGTGGACTTCCCGCTCTGGGCGGCCGAGATCGAGGCCGGTATGGAGAGCTGCGACACGGCCGCCGAGCGGGTCGAGGCCTATGTCCGGGGCCAGCTGGCGCTGGCCGCCGACCCGCGTCACCGGGCAGTGGTGGCGATCTCCGCGCTGGAGCTCGACGAGGCCGCTCGCGAGCGCATCCGCGCGGCGCACGGCAGGCTGGTCGGTCTGGTCGTCCGGGCCCTGGAGGACCTCGGGCACGTGCAGCCCCGGCTCGCCGCCGTGCTGCTGCAGGGTGTGGTGGAGGCGGCCGTCCGCCGGGCCGAGCAGGTGGCCGGCGGGGACCGCGCCGGGTGCGTGGCCGAGAACGCAGAGCTGATCGCGGACGCCGCCGTGGCGATGGCCCTGCACGGTCTCGTCCGCGACTGAACCGTCGAGGCCCCGTCCGACCCGCTCCGCCGGCGCCGCTACGCTGCCGCCCCGCCCCGCCCCGCCACAACCGCCGCCGCCGACCCCGCACCGCCCTCCGTCGACCCCGACGCCCCCGCGCCGGCGGAGCCGCACCCGTTCGTCAGCCGGCCTGGCCGTCCCGTCGGTCGCCGCCCAGGGGGAGCAGTCGGGCCGCCCCCGCACCGAACAGGGCCAGCGGGTCGAGGTAGCGCTCCCCGCGCAGCAGCCCCCAGTGCAGGCAGTCGCGCTCGTGGCAGTGCCGACCGCCCGGTGCGATCCGCCCGATCACGGCCCCTGCCGGGACGGTGGTGCCGACCGGAACGGTGCCGGTGACGGGCAGGTAGGTGGTGCGCAGGGGAAGGGCCCCCTGGCCCGGATGGGTGACGGTGACCACCGGCCGCCCGGCCACCGGACCGGAGAACGAGACCACCCCGGCGGCTGCCGCCCGCACCTCCGCCCCGGCATCCGCGGCGAGGTCCACACCCCGGTGCCCCGCGGCCCATGGCCTGGCCGGCGGCTCGAACCGGCCGAGCACCCCACCGCCCGGCCCGCCGGGCGCGTCCACCGGCCAGGCCCGTGTGCCGTCCGGCCCGGCGCGAACCCCGGGCCCCGCGCCGCCCTCAGCCCCCGGACCGCCGCCGACCCCACCACCCGCGCCCGAGTGCGCGGCCCGTCCGAGGGCGACGCCCGGAACCGCCCCCACGGCCACCAGCAGCACCAGCACCGCGGCCGTCACCGCCACGGGGGCCGCGCCGAGGAACGGGCCCCGCGGGCGCCGAGCACCGGAGGACGGGAGAGGGAGGCCATCGCGAGACGTCATGCCCGGAGGCTCCCGCCCTCGCCGCTCCCGCGCCACCGGCTACCGCTTTCCTGTGGACAAAAGGCCCCCGCGGTGGTCACCCCTCCCTCCGGCGGGTGTACGCACTCCGCCATCCGGTGTACAAGCGGCGTGCGGGCCGCGTACCGGCCGGGTGGCGACCGCTGCGCCGCTCCTCCACGGCACTCCCCCCGACCCGGCGACCGCCCGATGCCCGACCCGGCGCCCGACCTGGCGACAGCCCGGGCCCCGCCCGGCCCCTGGCCCTCCGCCGCTCGCGGAGTCGCTCACGCCTCGGGGCTTCCCGTACACTTCACACGCGACCCGGTCCGCCGGGTCGACTTCGCACGCCCCGCCACCGGTGGACGGACGCGGTTCGACCGCAGCCCCCGCCAGGTGCGAGTGCCGCTCGGTCCGCCGAGCCCGACCGGTCCCCGGACCGAGCGGGTTCAAGCGGCTCGGCACGTTCGGGGCGTCAGGCGTGGCTGTCACCTGGCCGCCACGGACAAAACCGAGCCCGACCCGGCCGGTACGCACCGCGCGAGCGGGGAGCGCCACCGCGCGAACCGCCTCCGCTGCGCGACCGCTGGGCCGTAACACCTGAGGAGCACGGCTATGGCCGTCGTCACGATGCGGGAGCTGCTGGAGAGCGGCGTCCACTTCGGTCACCAGACCCGCCGCTGGAACCCGAAGATGAAGCGCTTCATCATCACCGAGCGCAACGGCATCTACATCATCGACCTCCTGCAGTCGCTGAACTACATCGACCGCGCCTTCGAGTTCATCAAGGAGACCGTTGCCCACGGCGGCAGCGTCCTCTTCGTCGGCACGAAGAAGCAGGCCCAGGAGGCCATCGCCGAGCAGGCCACCCGCGTGGGCATGCCCTACGTGAACCAGCGCTGGCTCGGCGGCATGCTGACCAACTTCTCGACCGTCTACAAGCGTCTGCAGCGCCTCAAGGAGCTCGGCGAGCTGGACTTCTCGGACGTGGCCGGCTCCGGTCTCACCAAGAAGGAGCTCCTGGTCCTCCAGCGCGAGCACGACAAGCTGGAGAAGACCCTCGGCGGTATCCGCGACATGCAGCGCGTTCCCAGCGCCGTCTGGATCGTGGACACCAAGAAGGAGCACATCGCGGTCGGCGAGGCCCGGAAGCTCAACATCCCGGTCGTCGCCATCCTCGACACCAACTGTGACCCCGACGAGGTCGACTACAAGATCCCGGGCAACGACGACGCGATCCGCTCCGTCACCCTGCTGACCCGCGTGATCGCCGACGCCGTGGCCGAGGGTCTGAAGTCCCGCGCCGGTGTCGCCAAGGGCGACGCCAAGGCCGAGCCGGGTGCCGACCAGCCGCTGGCCGACTGGGAGAAGGACCTGATCGAGGGCGAGAAGAAGGCCGAGGAGGCCCCCGCCGCCGCCGAGGCTCCCGCCGCCGAGGCCGAGGCCGTCGAGGCCCCCGCCACCGAGGCGCCGGCCGAGCAGGCCTGACGTACCACGGGTGAGGGGCACCCACCGGTACGACGCCGGTAGGTGCCCCTCTCTCCCGCGCCGGGGCCGAACCATCGGTCCCGGCGCATCCCCACGCAGACACGCGAGACGCGAGAAGAGATTCACACCATGGCGAACTTCACCGCCGCGGACGTCAAGAAGCTCCGTGAGCTCACCGGCGCCGGCATGATGGACTGCAAGAAGGCCCTGGACGAGGCCGAGGGCAACGTCGAGAAGGCCGTCGAGCTCCTGCGCATCAAGGGCCAGAAGGGCGTTGCCAAGCGCGAGGGCCGTGACGCCTCCAACGGCGCCGTCGCCGCGCTGATCGCCGAGGACAAGAAGTCCGGCGTTCTGGTCGAGCTGAACTGCGAGACCGACTTCGTCGCCAAGGGTGACAACTTCGTCAAGGTCGCCGACGCGATCGCCGCCCACGTCGCCGCCACCGCCCCGGCCGACCTGGACGCCGCCCTGGCCTCCGAGATCGAGGCCGGCAAGACCGTCCAGCAGTTCGTCGACGAGGCCAACGCGACCCTGGGCGAGAAGATCGTCTTCCGTCGCTTCGCCCAGTTCGGCGGCGACGGCTTCGTCGCGGTCTACCTGCACAAGACCAGCCCCGACCTCCCGCCGGCCGTCGGCGTCCTGGTCGAGCTGGACAAGGAGAACGCCGAGGTCGCCAAGGACGTCGCGCAGCACATCGCCGCCTTCGCGCCGAAGTACCTGTCCCGCGAGGACATCCCGGCCGAGGACATCGAGAACGAGCGCCGCGTCGCCGAGGCCACCGCTCGCGAGGAGGGCAAGCCGGAGGCCGCCCTGCCGAAGATCGTCGAGGGTCGCGTCACCGGCTTCGTGAAGGAGAACTCCGTCCTGGAGCAGGCCTTCGCGAAGGACAACAAGAAGTCCGTCGCCAAGGTCCTCGAGGAGAACGGCGTCGCCCTCAAGCGCTTCGCCCGCTTCCGCGTCGGCGCCTGAGCCACGTTCCCCCTGGTCCCCGGCACCCTTACGCTGGGAACCGCCCCCGCCCGCTGAGCAGGGCGGGCGGAACGCCGAACGGGCTCACCCAGCGCCATCCGTCCACGGGCGGGCCGCGTCGGCACCATGAACGACGAGGAGGCCATTGCCGTGCAGGACACCGAACCGGTTCCCGCGGCAGTGGCCTCCTCGCGTGTACGCGCAGGCCGGGCATCCGCACACCCGCGCCTGTGAGCCAGTAGGTGCAAAAAGGAGAAGTCCATGCAGGAGACGCAGGAGACCGCGCAGGACCCCAAGGCCGGCTCGCGCCGCCGGGTGCTGCTCAAGCTGTCCGGTGAAGCCTTCGCCGGTGGTGGCGGACTCGGCGTCGACCCGGACGTCGTGCACGCGATCGCCCGGGAGATCGCCACCGTCGTCCGCGCCGGTACCGAGGTCGCGGTGGTCATCGGCGGCGGCAACTTCTTCCGGGGCGCCGAGCTCCAGGTGCGCGGCATGGACCGGGCGCGCTCGGACTACATGGGCATGCTCGGCACCGTGATGAACTGCCTGGCGCTGCAGGACTTCCTGGTCAAGGAGGGCATCGAGACCCGGGTCCAGACCGCGATCACGATGGGCCAGGTCGCCGAGCCGTACCTGCCGCTGCGGGCCGTCCGGCACCTGGAGAAGGGCCGCGTGGTGATCTTCGGCGCGGGTATGGGCATGCCGTACTTCTCGACCGACACCACGGCCGTGCAGCGTGCGCTGGAGATCCACGCCGACGTCCTGCTGATGGGCAAGAACGGTGTGGACGGCGTCTACGACTCCGACCCCCGGACCAACCCGGACGCGGTGAAGTTCGACGCCCTGGAGTACTCCGAGGTCATCGCGCGCGACCTCAAGGTGGCCGACCTCACCGCGATCACGCTGTGCAAGGACAACAACCTGCCGATGCTGGTCTTCGAGCTGCTGGCGGAGGGCAATATCGCGCGTGCGGTGAAGAGTGAGAAGATCGGCACACTCATCAGCCAGGATTCCGTCCGGGCCTGAGCAGCAACCAGCAGTACGGGGCGGCGCCGTCGCCGTGACCGGCCTCGACGCCGACACCGGTCGGGACAACCGCAGATGAACCGGACAGGGAGACCACAGTGATCGAAGAGACCCTCCTCGAGGCCGAGGAGAAGATGGAGAAGGCCGTCGCCGTCGCCAAGGACGACTTCGCCGCCATCCGCACCGGCCGTGCCCACCCGGCGATGTTCGCCAAGATCGCGGCCGAGTACTACGGCGCCGTGACGCCGATCAACCAGCTGGCCTCGTTCTCGGTGCCGGAGCCGCGCATGGCCGTCGTGTCGCCGTTCGACAAGACCGCGCTGAAGGCCATCGAGCAGGCGATCCGCGACTCCGACCTGGGCGTCAACCCGTCCAACGACGGTTCCATCATCCGGGTGGTGCTTCCCGAGCTGACCGAGGAGCGCCGCCGGGAGTTCATCAAGGTCGCCCGCGGCAAGGGCGAGGACGCCAAGGTCTCGATCCGCGCCGTGCGCCGCAAGGCCAAGGACGCGATCGACAAGCTGGTCAAGGACGGCGAGGTCGGTGAGGACGACGGCCGCCGCGCCGAGAAGGAGCTCGACGACACCACGGCCAAGTACGTGGCCGCCGTCGACGAGCTGCTGAAGCACAAGGAAGCCGAGCTGCTCGAGGTCTGATGAACGACGCCCCTGACGCCCCTGGCTACTGGGGCCCGTCCGACCAGCAGTTCCAGCCGTACCGCCCGGCGCCGCAGCCGCAGCCGCAGGCCCACCTGCAGCAGCCGCACCCGGCGCCGGGACACGGCGGGCCCCCGGCGCCGCCGTTCCAGGGGCTCCCCGGTCACCCGGGCGGCGAGGCCGCCCACCCCGGCGCGCCCGGTGCCGCCCCGGGTGATCCCGGCCTCCGTTCGGATCACTCGCAGCAGCCTCCGGTGTACTGGGGCGGCGACGCGGAGGAGACTCGGGTCATGCCTCCCGTACCGGCCGATCCCGGTCCGCTCCCCGGTGCGCCGGGTCAGGGCGGCCAGGACCTCCCACCGGCGCCCGGCCGACCGGGCGACCCCGCGGCCGGCCCGGCCCGGGAGGCCGGCCGGCTGAGCGGCCCGCTGTTCCGGGACGAGCCCGCCGGGCCGGCGGTGCCGGGCGTGACGGAGACGGTCGTGCTGCGCGCCGTGACCGGTGACGCCGCCCCCGCTCCCGGCCACGGCCTCCCGCCGCACCCGGGGGCTCCGGCGCACCCCGCGCCGCCGCCGGGCCACCCGGCGGCCGGGCAGCCCCCCATCGTGCCGTCGTCCCATCCAGGGCAGGAGACTCCCGTGGCCGCCCAGCCCGCCCCGCCGCCGTCGCAGCCGCGCAAGCAGCGCGGTGGCCGTAACCTCCAGGCCGCGATAGGCGTGGGCGTCGGCCTCGGCGCGGTGATCATCGCCTCGCTGTTCGTGGTGAAGGCGCTGTTCCTGGTCGTCGTGATGGCCGCGGCGTCGGTCGGCGTCTGGGAGCTGACCAGCCGGCTGGCCGAGCGCAAGCAGATCAAGGCGCCGCTGGTCCCGCTGGTCGCGGGCGGCATCGCGATGATCGCCACCGGCTACTGGGCGGGCGTCCAGTGGGCGGCGGCCTCGCTGGCGCTGACCGGGCTCGCGGTGATGGTCTGGCGGATGGCGGAGCCGCCGGAGAACTACCTGAGGGACATAACGGCCGGCGTGTTCACCGCCTTCTACGTGCCGTTCCTGGCGACGTTCGTGGCGATGATGCTCGCGGCCGACGACGGTCCGCAGCGGATCGTGCTGTTCCTGATCGTCACGATCTGCAGCGACACCGGCGCCTACGCCGTGGGCTACAAGTTCGGCAAGCACAAGCTGGCCCCGACGATCAGCCCCGGCAAGACCCGTGAGGGCCTGGCCGGCGGCATCGGCCTGTCGATGCTGGCGGGTGCCCTGCTGATGCAGCTGATCATCGACGGCGGCAGCTGGTGGCAGGGCCTGATCCTGGGCGGCTGCGCGGCGGTCACCGCGACCCTGGGCGACCTGGGCGAGTCGATGATCAAGCGCGACCTCGGGATCAAGGACATGGGCACGCTGCTGCCGGGCCACGGGGGCATCATGGACCGGCTGGACTCCCTCCTGCCGACCGCGCCGGTGGTCTGGCTGCTGCTGGCGGCCTTCGTCGGCAGCTAGGGCTGCGGCCGGTCCGGCGGGATCCGCCGGGCATGACCCGGCCGCGCCGACCGTGCGAAGGGGCTCCGGAGTTCCGGGGCCCCTTCGCCGTGTCCGGCCCGCTCCGGGCGTCTGCGACACTGGAACAACCATGCCTAAGCCCGGAGAACTCACGTTTGTCGCGCCGCGCGGCGCCAAGCCCCCGCGACACCTCGCCGATCTGAGCCCCGCCGAGCGCAAGGAGGCCGTCGCCGAGCTGGGCGAGCAGCCGTTCCGCGCCAAGCAGCTCTCCAACCACTACTTCGGCCGGATGTCGAACGACCCGGCGACCTGGACGGACATCCCCGCCGCCAGCCGGGAGAAGCTCACCGAGAGCCTGTTGCCCGAGCTGATGTCGGTGGTCCGGCACGTCTCGTGCGACGACGACACCACCCGCAAGACGCTCTGGAAGCTCTTCGACGGCACGCTCGTCGAGTCGGTGCTGATGCGCTACCCGGACCGGGTCACCATGTGCATCAGCTCGCAGGCCGGCTGCGGCATGAACTGCCCGTTCTGCGCGACCGGCCAGGCCGGGCTGACCCGTAACCTGTCCACCGCCGAGATCGTCGAGCAGATCGCCGCCGGGATGCGCGCGCTCAAGGACGGCGAGATCCCCGGCGGGGAGGCGCGGCTGTCCAACGTGGTCTTCATGGGCATGGGCGAGCCGCTGGCCAACTACAACCGGGTGCTGGCCGCGATCCGTCGGCTGACCGACCCGGCGCCGGACGGCTTCGGCCTGTCCCAGCGGGGCATCACGGTGTCCACCGTCGGTCTCGTCCCGGCGATGAACCGGCTCGCCGACGAGGGCCTGAGCTGCCGCCTGGCGCTGTCGCTGCACGCCCCGGACGACGAGCTGCGCGACGAGCTGGTGCCGGTGAACACCCGGTGGAAGGTCGCCGAGGTGCTGGACGCGGCCTGGAACTACGCGGAGAAGTCGGGCCGCCGGATCTCCATCGAGTACGCGCTGATCAAGGACATCAACGACCAGGCGTGGCGGGCGGACCTGCTCGGCCGGCTGATCCGCAACCACCGGGTGCACGTGAACCTGATCCCGCTGAACCCGACCCCGGGCTCCAAGTGGACCGCCTCCCGGCCCGAGGACGAGCGCGAGTTCGTCCGCCGGCTCCAGTCGCACGGCGTGCCGACGACCGTCCGCGACACCCGCGGCCAGGAGATCGACGGCGCCTGCGGCCAGCTCGCCGCGGCCGGATAGCTAGCGCAGGCCGGCGGCCGCCAGTGCGGCGGTCGCCCCGCCGGTCACCAGCAGGGTGGTGCCCACCGCCAGCGTGCGCAGCACGATCGCGCCGAACAGCAGCCGGGGCGGGGTGCCGAGGCGCAGCAGCGCGTCGGTGACGTCCCGGCGGTCGGTGCGGACCTCGGCCAGCCGGGCGGCCACCGCGGCGCCCGCGCAGCCGAGCACCAGGCAGGCCTCGACGGCGGGCAGCGCGTCGGCGCTCCCGGGCGTGCCGATCCAGTAGCGGATGGTGGTGAGCACCAGCGCGAGCGCGAGGGTGAGCACGGCCAGCGGCGGGCCGAGCCGGCGGGCCTGGGCGGTGAGCCCGCGGCCGGCCAGCAGTCGCAGCGGGGTGGGGCGGCCGGCGGCGAGCAGCCGGCCGGTCCAGGACAGCAGCGGGCCGGTGAGCAGGGCGAGGCCGAGGGCGCTGGCGGCCCAGCCGCCGAGCGCGGCGGTGCTGGTGGTGCCGAGCCCGGCGGGCAGGTGGATCGGCCGGCCGTCGGCGGCGGCGCCGGGCCGCAGCGCGATGAGTTCGAGGGCGAGGCCGATCACGGCCAGGCCGATCGGCAGGGCGATCCGCAGCGCGCCGAAGCCGGTGCGGGGGCCGGTCCGGCGGCCGGGCAGGGTCTCGTCGAGCGGGACGGCGCAGGCGGCGGCGATGCCGGCGGTGAGCGGCACCAGGGCGAGCAGGGTGACGGGCGCCGCCGCGGGCAGCGGTACGCCCATGCCCAGGTCGGGGGCGAGCGACGGCCCGGCGATGTCGTTGCGCAGCACCAGGAAGAGCAGCAGGGTGAGCACGCTGCCGAGGGTGCAGGCGAGCGCGACCTCGCCGCCGATCAGGGCGCGGATCCGTCCGGACCCGGCCCCGGCGGTCCGCAGGCCGGTGATCCGCTCGGGCCGCCGGGCGGGCACCGCGCGGGCGGCGACGGCGGCGAACCAGCCGACGGCGGCGAGCGGGGGCAGGCACCAGAGCAGGCGGGCCAGCGCGTCGGTGCCGCCGTCCGGGTCGCTCATCGCCCGGCCGAGGGAGCGCAGCAGGAAGGCGGCGACCACGCCGGCGGCGAGCGCGGTGAGCAGCCAGCGGCCGAGGTCGGGCGCCCGGTAGCCCCGGGCCAGACGGAGATAGAACACGTCGACTCTTTCAGCGGCTCGGCGTCGTCAGCGGCGGGTGGCCGAGACGGCGGACGCACCGGCCGCGCCCGGGGCGCTGCCGGTGGTGCCGCGCGGGACGGGCGCGGCGGGGGCGGTGAGCCGTCCGTCGACGAGGGCGACGGCGCGGTCCGCGAACCGGACGAGCTCGGGGTCGTGGGTGGCCAGGACGAGGGTGAGCTGGTGCGAGCGGGCCGCGCTGGTCAGTATCCGCAGGACCTGGTCGGCGGCCTCGCGGTGCAGCGGGGCGGTGGGGTCGTCGGCGAAGACGACCGTCGGCAGCGGGGAGAGGGCGCGGGCGACGGCGATCCGCTGGCGCTGGCTCTGGAGCAGCCGGTCGGGGCGCCGGCGGCCGATCTCGCCGACGTCGAGGCGCTCCAGCCACTCGTCGGCGGCGGTGTAGGCGGCCTTGTTGCCGGCTCCGGCGAGCAGCAGGGGCAGGGCGACGTTCTCCCGGGCGGTCAGCTCGGGCACCAGGTGCGGTTCGGAGCCGACGAAGCCGAACCGGTCGCGGCGCAGCCGTTCGCGGCCGGCCCGGCCGAGGGTGTGGACGGGGGCGCTGTTGAACCAGACCTCGCCGTCGTCGACCGGGAGGAGCGCGGAGAGGCAGCCGAGCAGGGTGCTCTTCCCGGAGCCGCGGGGGCCGGTGACGGCGAGCACCTCCCCCTCGCGCACGCCGATCGAGATGCCGCGCAGGGCGGGGGTGCCGTGATGGGACTTGACGATCCCCCGGGCCCACAGCACGTCGTTGTCAGGCGGTGCCGCTGACATGAGGTTCCATCCTGGGTGGCTGCAGGGATATGACAGTCGTCAGATTAGAACGACCGGGACCTCGTGCGGTTGCGGCGCTCTGGTCCATCGCGGGCAAATCACCCGCAATCAGGCATGTTTGTTCGCCGCCTGGTGGCGGAAAGTCGGCCCGGAGGCCCGGAGGCCCCGACGCCCCGCGGGGCGGCTGCGGAAACACCGCAGGGCGGTCCCGGGGAGGGACCGCCCTGCGGCGGAGGGTGGGGAAGGTGGCTCAGCCGGTCAGATCTTCGCCCACGCGTCGGTCAGGCTGGTCCGCAGGATCTGCTCGATCTCGTCGAAGGTCGACTGGTCGGAGATCAGCGGCGGGGCCAGCTGGACGACCGGGTCGCCACGGTCGTCGGCGCGGCAGTACAGGCCGTTGTCGAAGAGGGCCTTCGACAGGAAGCCGTAGAGGACGCGCTCGACCTCGTCGTCGTTGAACGACTCCTTGGTGACCTTGTCCTTCACGAGCTCGATGCCGTAGAAGTACCCGTTGCCGCGGACGTCGCCGACGATCGGCAGGTCGCGCAGCTTGTTCAGGGTGCCCAGGAAGGCGGCCTCGTTGTCGAGGACGTGCTGGTTCAGGCCCTCGCGCTCGAAGATGTCGAGGTTGGCCAGCGCCACGGCGGAGGAGACCGGGTGGCCGCCGAAGGTGTAGCCGTGCAGGAAGGTGTTGTCGCCCTTGTAGAACGGCTCGGCGATGCGGTCCGAGATGATCGTGGCGCCGATCGGGGAGTAGCCCGAGGTCATGCCCTTGGCGCAGGTGATCATGTCGGGCTGGTAGCCGAACTTGTCGGCGCCGAACATGGTGCCCAGGCGGCCGAAGGCGCAGATGACCTCGTCCGAGACGAGCAGCACGTCGTGGCGGTCGCAGATCTCGCGCAGGCGCTGGAAGTACCCGGGCGGCGGCGGGAAGCAGCCACCGGCGTTCTGCACCGGCTCGACGAAGACGGCGGCGACGGTCTCGGCGCCCTCGTTGAGGATGGCCACCTCGATCTCGTCGGCGCACCAGCGGCCGTAGGCCTCGGGGTCGACCGTGCCGTCGGGGCCGGCGAGGAAGGCCGGGGCGCGGTAGATGTTGGTGTTCGGGGCCTTGTGGGTGCCCGGCACCAGCGGCTCGAACGGGGCCTTCAGGCCCGGCAGGCCGGTGATGGACAGGGCGCCCTGGGGGGTGCCGTGGTAGGCGACGGCGCGCGAGATGACCTTGTACTTGGTCGGCTTGCCGGTCAGCTTGAAGTACTGCTTGGCGAGCTTCCAGGCGGTCTCGACGGCTTCGCCGCCACCGGTGGAGAAGAAGACCTTGTTCAGGTCGCCCGGGGCGTAGTTGGCCAGGCGCTCGGCCAGCTCGACGGCCTTCGGGTGGGCGTAGCTCCACACCGGGAAGAAGGCGAGCTCCTTGGCCTGCTTGGCGGCGGCCTCGGCGAGCTCCTCGCGGCCGTGGCCGGCCTGGACGACGAACAGGCCGGCGAGGCCGTCGAGGTACTTGCGGCCCTTGTCGTCCCAGACGTAGGTGCCTTCGCCCTTGACGATCGTCGGTACGGGGGAGTTCTCGTACGACGACATGCGGGTGAAGTGCATCCACAGGTGGTCGTAGGCGGTCTTGGAAAGGTCCTTCTGCGCCGGGTCGGCTGTCATCGGGTGCCCCAGGTGTAGGTCTGTTTCCGGAGCTTCAGGTACACGAAGCTCTCGGTGCTCCGCACGCCGGGAAGCGCGCGGATGCGCTTGTTGATCAGTTCGAGCAGGTGCTCGTCGTCCTCGCAGACCAGTTCGGCCAGGAGGTCGAACGAGCCTGCGGTGCAGACGACGTAGTCGACCTCGTCGAGGGCGGCCAGCGCGTCGGCGACGGGCTCGATGTCACCCTCGACCCGGATCCCGACCATCGCCTGGCGGGTGAAGCCGACGGTGAGCGGGTCCGTGACGGCGACGATCTGCATCACGCCCTGGTCGAGCAGCTTCTGGACGCGCTGACGCACGGCCGCCTCGGACAGGCCCACGGCCTTGCCGATGGCGGCGTACGGGCGGCGTCCGTCCTCCTGGAGCTGCTCGATGATCGCCTTGGAGGCGGCGTCGAGGGGAACGCTCGCGTTTCGGTCGCGGTTGGCCACGCCGCCACTGTGCCTGATCGTTCCCTTGTTCGCAAGCGCGGAAACTGCTGATTTCGTCGTGATCTTGGAAAACGCATGCGGATTTCATCGCCTACATGCGCCCGGCCTGTCGATAACGGCAGTCGTGCGGCTACCCTGGCACGGTACGCGCGCGGCTCCGCAGCGCAGCGCGCGTTCCCCCAACCAGTGGACCGCGCCGCCCAGGGCCCGGCCACTCGGCACCCTTCGTACGCAGGTCCCGCCGACGTACCATGGCGCCGGAATCTGCAACGCCGCAGGCCCAGACCGAGGAGAGACCCCGTGAGCGACCTTCGCACGCTGCGCAACTACATCAACGGTGAGTTCGTCGATGCGGCGGACGGCCGTACGCTCGACATCGTCGACCCCACCACCGGCGAGGTCTACGCGACGTCCCCGCTGTCCGGCGCCTCCGACGTGGACGCGGCGATGGCCTCCGCCGCCGCCGCCTTCCCGGCCTGGCGCGACGCCACCCCGAGCACCCGCCAGAAGCTGCTGCTGAAGATCGCGGACGCGGTCGAGGCCCGCGCCGACGAGGTCGTCGACACCGAGGTGCGCAACACCGGCAAGCCCCGCGCGCTGACCCTCTCCGAGGAGATCGGCCCGATGGTGGACCAGATCCGCTTCTTCGCCGGCGCGGCCCGCCTGCTGGAGGGCAAGGCCGCGGGCGAGTACATGGACGGGATGACCTCGATCATCCGCCGCGAGCCGGTCGGCGTCTGTGCCCAGGTCGCGCCGTGGAACTACCCGATGATGATGGCCGTCTGGAAGTTCGCCCCGGCCATCGCCGCCGGCAACACCGTCGTCCTGAAGCCCTCGGACACCACCCCGGCCTCCACCGTGCTGCTGGCCGAGATCATCGGCGGCGTGCTCAAGGAGCTGGAGCTGCCGGCCGGCGTCTTCAACGTGATCTGCGGCGACCGCGAGAGCGGCAAGCTGATGGTCGAGCACCGCACCCCGGCGATGGCCTCCATCACCGGTTCGGTCCGGGCCGGCATCCAGGTCGCCGAGTCCGCCTCCAAGGACGTCAAGCGCGTCCACCTGGAGCTGGGCGGCAAGGCCCCGGTCGTGGTCTTCGAGGACGCCGACATCGCCGAGGCCGTCGAGGGCATCTCGGTGGCGGGCTTCTTCAACGCCGGCCAGGACTGCACCGCCGCCACCCGCGTGCTGGTGCACGAGTCGATCCACGACGCCTTCGTCGAGGCGCTGGCCAAGGCCGCGGCCGAGACCAAGACCGGTGGCGTGGACGACGAGGACGTGCTCTACGGCCCGCTGAACAACGCCAACCAGCTGAAGCAGGTGGCCGGCTTCATCGAGCGGCTGCCCGCCCACGCCAAGGTCGAGGCCGGTGGCCACCAGGTCGGCGAGAAGGGCTACTTCTACGCCCCGACCGTCGTCTCCGGCCTGCAGCAGGACGACGAGATCATCCAGAACGAGGTCTTCGGCCCGGTCATCACCGTGCAGAAGTTCACCGACGAGGACCAGGCCGTCGACTACGCCAACGGCGTCGAGTTCGCGCTGGCCTCCTCGGTGTGGACCAAGGACCACGCCCGCGCCATGCGGATGTCCCGCCGCCTGGACTTCGGCTGCGTCTGGATCAACACCCACATCCCGCTGGTCGCCGAGATGCCGCACGGCGGCTTCAAGAAGTCCGGCTACGGCAAGGACCTCTCCTCCTACGGCTTCGAGGACTACACCCGCGTGAAGCACGTGATGACCGCGATCTAGTGGTTCACGGCCGTCGCCGCGGCGGGACCGCCGAGCGGCGAGGGTCCGGTCGTACGAACTGACGACGGGCCCGGGTCTTTTCGACCCGGGCCCGGTGTCTTTGCACCCTGTCGGCCGTTCGGGTGACCGACTGACAAGATGAAACTGCATTTCGCGGGCGGGACTCCCTAGCCTTACCGGCATGAGCATCCCCACCGCTGACTCAGCCGCCGGCCAGGCAGTCAAGGCCGCCGACCGCGCGCACGTCTTCCACTCGTGGTCCGCCCAGGCGCTGATCGACCCCCTCGCGGTGGCCGGCGCCGAGGGCTCGTACTTCTGGGACTACGACGGGAACCGCTACCTCGACTTCTCGTCCCAGCTGGTCAACACCAACATCGGCCACCAGCACCCGAAGGTGGTCGCGGCCATCCAGGAGCAGGCGGCGAAGCTCTGCACCATCGCCCCCGGCTTCGCCGTCGAGTCGCGCAGCGAGGCCGCCCGGCTGATCGCCGAGCGCACCCCCGGTGACCTCGACAAGATCTTCTTCACCAACGGCGGCGCCGAGGCCGTCGAGAACGCCGTTCGGCTCGCCCGGCTGCACACCGGCCGGCAGAAGGTGATGTCCGCCTACCGCTCGTACCACGGCGCCACCGCCAACGCGATCGCCCTCACCGGCGACCCGCGCCGCTGGGCCAACGAGACCGGCGTCTCCGGCACGGTGCACTTCTGGGGCCCGTACGCCTACCGCTCCAACTTCCACGCCGAGAACGAGGCGCAGGAGTGCGAGCGCGCGCTGCAGCACCTCGAGCAGGTGGTCGCGTTCGAGGGGCCCGGCACCGTCGCGGCGATCATCCTGGAGACCGTGGTCGGCACCGCCGGCATCCTGATCCCGCCGGCCGGCTACCTGGCCGGGGTGCGGGAGATCTGCGACCGCCACGGCATCGTGTTCATCCTCGACGAGGTGATGGCCGGCTTCGGCCGCACCGGCGAGTGGTTCGCCGCCGACCACTGGGGCGTCGTGCCCGACCTGCTGACCTTCGCCAAGGGCGTCAACTCCGGCTACGTCCCGCTCGGCGGCGTGGCCATCAACGCCGAGATCGCCGCCACCTTCGCCGAGCGGCCGTTCCCCGGCGGACTCACCTACTCCGGCCACCCGCTGGCATGCGCCTCCGCCGTCGCCACCATCAACGCCATGGCGGAGGAGGGCATCGTCGAGAACGCCAAGCACATCGGCGAGACCGTGCTCGGCCCCGGCCTGCGCGAGCTGGCCGAGCGGCACCCCTCGATCGGCGAGGTCCGCGGCCTCGGCGTGTTCTGGGCGCTCGACCTGGTGCGGAACCGCGAGACCCGCGAGCCGCTGGTCCCGTACAACGCCGCCGGCGCCGCCAACGCGCCGATGGCCGAGCTGGCCGCCGCCTGCAAGCAGCGCGGGCTCTGGCCGTTCGTCAACATGAACCGCTTCCACGTCGTCCCGCCGTGCACCGTCACCGAGGAGGAGGCCAAGACCGGCCTCGCGGTGCTCGACGAGGTGCTGTCGCTCACCGACGCGCACACTGTCTGACGTACCGTTCGGACGGCCCCGGGTGTGTTGCCTGCGCCCGGGGCCGTCCCATGCTCCGGAGGCCTCCACCCATGCCCAGCACCACCACCCCGATCCGCCCCCGTGCCCCCCGCCCGTTGCGCCGCCGTTCGGTGCTCGGCGGGGCCGCGCTGCTCGGCGCGGGCACGCTCACCGGCTGCGGCATCCCGTCCGCGTACGTCGCCGAGGACCGCCGCTCGGCCCCGGACCGCTCGGACCGCGAGAAGCGGCTCACCTTCTCCAACTGGACGCAGTACATCGACACCGACGAGCAGGGCGGTCGCCCGACGCTGGACGGCTTCGCCGAGAAGACCGGCGTCGAGGTCACCTACACCGAGGACATCAACGACAACGACGAGTTCTTCGGCAAGATCAGCCCGGTGCTCACCCAGGGCGCCGACCCCGGCCGGGACCTGATGGTGATCAGCGACTGGATGGCCGGGCGGTACGTCTCGCTGGGCTGGGTGCAGGCCATGGACCGGGACAACCTGCCGAACGTCACCGCCAACCTGGACCCGCAGCTCGCGAACCCGGCCTTCGACCCCGGGCGCCGGCGCAGCGTGCCGTGGCAGTCCGGGATCACCGGCATCGCCTACAACCGCAAGGCGCTCGGCCGGGAGATCAGGTCCACCGCCGACCTGTGGGCGCCCGACCTCAAGGGCCGGGTCACGCTGTTCGCCGGGCTCGACGAGGCGCTCGGACTGCTGATGCTCGCCCAGGGCGCCGACATCGCCGCGTTCACCGACGACGACGCGAACAAGGCGATGGACCTGGTGCAGAAGATGGTCGACACCGGCCACGTCCGCCGCTTCACCGGCAACGACTACACCAGCGACCTCGCCTCCGGCGCGGCGCTCGCCTGTCAGGCCTACTCCGGCGACGCCGTCCAGCTCACCGCAGAGAACCCGGACATCGAGTTCGTGGTCCCGGAGGAGGGCGGCGAGCTGTGGGCGGAGAGCCTGATGATCCCCAACCGGGCCACCCACAAGCGCAACGCCGAGGCGCTGATCGACTACTACTACCAGCCGGAGGTGGCCGCCGAGCTCGCCGCGTTCGTCCAGTACATCTGCCCGGTGCCGGCCGCCCGCGAGGTGCTGGCGGCCAGCGGCGACAAGGAGAAGGCCGAGATCGCCGAGAACCCGCTGGTCTTCCCGACCGACGAGATGCGCGCCCGGCTGCGCACCATGCGCGACGTCGGCTCGGCCGAGCGGCCCGGGCTGCACAAGGTCTGGGGGCGCATCACCGGGGTGTGAGCCCCGGGGCTCAGCGGCGGACGGCGTCCAGGGCGAGCAGCGCCACGTGCAGGGAGAGGCAGGACTCCACCTGGTCGAGGTCGACGCCGAGGATCCGTTCGACCTTGTGCAGGCGGTCGTAGAAGGACGGCCGGGACAGGTGCGCGGCGTCGGCCGCCGCGGACTTGTTCCGGCCCTGCTCCAGGTAGATCCGCAGCATCTGCACCAACTGGCCGTTGTGCTCGGCGTCGTGGGCCAGCAGCGGGCCCAGCTCGCGCTCCACGTAGGTCTGCAGCCGGGCGTCGTCGCGCAGCAGGTGGAGCAGGCCGCGCAGCCGCACGTCCGGCAGCCGGTAGTAGGAGGCGGTCCGGCCGCCGGGCGCGTCGTGCAGGGCCGCCTCGGAGACCTGGGTGGCCTCCAGCAGGGTCCGGCGGGCGTCCCGGACGGAGCCGACCGAGGAGCCCACCGCGACCACCGGGTCCGGAGCGGCGGCGCCCTCCCGCCCGGCCTCCGCCGACATCCGGCGCAGCGTCGCCGAGAAGGCGTCCAGCGCGGCGTGCTCGTCCTGCTGGGTGCCGAGCGCGATCAGCACGCCGACGCCCTCGTCGTCCAGCGCGCCCACCAGTGCCGGGAGCCGGCAGGCCCGCACCGCGCCGGCGGCCAGCTCGGTGAAGTCGCGCAGCCGGGCCTGCGCCTCCAGCGCGGCCGGGATCGGCCCGCGCCGCTGGCGCAGCACCACCCCCACCAGCCGCCGGCCCTCCAACGGGACGCCGAGGGCCTGGGCGCGCAGGGCGACCTCGGAGACGGTCAGCGAGTGGGTGAGGATGCCGGACAGCAGGGTGCGGTGGGTCTGCCGCTCCAGGCTCTCCCGGTCGCGCACCACCAGGCGGTTGAGCGCCAGCGCGGAGGCCCCGCGCTCCAGCAGCATGCTGTGCGGGTGCGCCGCGCCCTCCGGAAGCGCGCCCGGCTCCTGCACCAGCACCAGCCGCCCCCAGTCCTGGCCGCGGGCGCCGACGGTGGTCACCAGCCAGCCGCTGCGCGGGTCGTGGCCGGTGCGGCCGGGCGGGCGGACCCCGCGGGAGCGGCGCTCCCAGTCCTCCAGCAGCTCGTTCTCCGGGCGGCCGGCGCTCTCGTGGGCGAGCACCTGGTGCGCCAGGTTCTCCAGCACGACGGGCGCGCCCGCCATCCGGGCCACCTGGCGGATCACCTCGGGCGGCTCGGCGCCCTCCACGACCAGCTCGTTGAACACCTGGTGGACGGCCTCGGAGGCGCGCAGCTGGTCCAGCTGGGCGTTGACCACCAGTGCGTGCACGGCCTCGGTCACGGCGACGAAGCGCAGCTCGCGGCGGAGCGTGACCAGCGGCAGGCCGCGCTGCTCGGCGGCGTGCACCAGGGCGCGGGGGAGCGAGTCGAAGTAGCGCCGGCCGAACTCGACGACCAGGCCGGCCACCCCCACCTCGTCCAGCTCGCGGACGTAGCGGGCCAGCCCCTCGCGGTCCTCGGGCAGGGCGATCCCGGTGGTGAGCACCAGCTCGCCGCCGCGGAGCATCCCGGCGACGTCGGGCAGCTCGCTCACGTGCACCCAGCGGACCGGCCGCTCCAGGTGGTCGGCGCCGGCCACGACCTGGGGGAGGCCGCGCCGCATCACCTCCAGGTCGAGCACGCGGGCGACGGTGGGGAGCATCGCAGGCCTCCAGGGCCGTGGGGGACCAGAGTGTCAGGTAAATCATCCATCGCGGCGACGACCTGTCGCCCTCCGTGCACCCTTGCACCCTGTAAGGCCCTTCGGGTCGAGGTTGTCGCAGTGACCCTTGTCACGCCGGTGCGGCAACGGGCATGGTCAGCGGACGGCCGTGGCGAGAAACAGTCACCACGCCGGAATCCGTCGCGTTAACCGGACAGCAACAGTGGAATCCCTTGTCGGGTCGGCAGGGCTGCCAGGATCGCGCAACCCCGGTGGTCGACGAGCGGATCCCCCCACGCGGAGGCGCGATTCCGCCGCCCGCCGTCGAACCACCGGCACTTGGAGGAACCAGATGGACCTGACGGACTTCGGCCCGGGCGCGCAGTACGTCGCGGGCCGCCTGATCCAGGGGGGTGGCGAGCCCTTCCAGGTCGTCAACCCCGCGGACGGCAGCGTGGTCGAGCAGGTCGCGCTGGCCGACACCGCGGACGTCGACGCGGCCGTCGCCGCCGCGCGGGCGGCGCTGCCCGGCTGGTCCTCCGCCACCCCCGGCGCCCGGTCCGAGGCGCTGACCCGGCTCGCCGCCGTCCTGACCGACGCCTGCGCGGACCTCGCCCGGGTGGAGACCGCGCAGACCGGCAAGCCGGTCAAGCTGGCCACCGAGTTCGACGTCCCCGGCACCATCGACAACACCGCGTTCTTCGCCGGGGCCGCCCGCAACCTGGAGGGCAAGGCGGCCGGCGAGTACTCCGGCGACCACACCTCCTACGTGCGGCGCGAGGCGATCGGCGTGGTCGGCTCGATCTCGCCGTGGAACTACCCGCTGCAGATGGCCGCCTGGAAGATCCTGCCGGCGATCGCCGCGGGCAACACCATCGTGCTCAAGCCGGCCGAGCTGACCCCGCTGACCTCGCTGATGTTCGCCGGGGCCTGCACCGCGGCGGGCATCCCGGACGGCGTGGTCAACGTCGTCACCGGCGCCGGCCGCACGGCGGGCGAGCACCTGGTCGCGCACCCCGACGTCGCGATGGTCTCCTTCACCGGCTCCACCCCGGTCGGCAAGCGCGTCGCCGAGCTCGCCACCGCGGGCGTCAAGCGCACCCACCTGGAGCTCGGCGGCAAGGCCCCCTTCGTGGTCTTCGACGACGCCGACCTCGACGCCGCCGTGCACGGCGCCGTCGCCGCCTCGCTGATCAACGGCGGCCAGGACTGCACCGCCGCCACCCGGGCGTACGTCCAGCGGCCGCTGTACGACGCCTTCGTGGCCGGGGTGGCCGAGCTGTACGCCGCGATCCGGGTCGGCGACCCGCTCGACCCGCGCACCGACCTCGGCCCGCTGGTCTCGTACACCCACCGGGACCGGGTGGCCGGCTTCGTCGAGCGGGCCCGCTCCTACGCCACCGTCGTCACCGGCGGGCGCGCGCCGGAGAAGGGCCACGACGGCAGCGACCTCACCCGCGGCGCCTACTACCTGCCGACCCTGGTCACCGGGGCCGCCCAGGACAGCGAGGTGGTGCAGGGCGAGGTCTTCGGCCCGGTGCTGGTGGTCCTGCCGTTCGACTCCGACGACGAGGGCCTGCGGCTGGCCAACGACACCCCGTACGGCCTGGCCGCCTCCGCCTGGACGAGCAACGTGCACCGCTCGCTGCGCGCCACCCGGGAGATCGCGGCCGGGTGCGTCTGGGTCAACGACCACATCCCGATCATCAGCGAGATGCCGCACGGCGGCTACAAGGCCTCCGGCTACGGCAAGGACATGTCCCAGTACTCGCTGGATGAGTACACCCAGGTCAAGCACGTCATGTTCGACACCACCGCGGTCGCCCGCAAGGACTGGCACCGCACCGTCTTCGGAGACAGATAACCCCTGCCAGGGGCGCCTCCCCCCGGGCGCCCCGATCCGACCTCTTACCCCCAGGAGGCCCGTTCCATGGCGTTCAACGAGCTCACCGACGGTCTGCCCGAACCGGTCCGCAGGGCCTGGGAGCGCAGTCTCACCAGCGGCCGGGCGGCGATCGGCCGCCGAGCCCTGCTGCGGGCCGCCGCGCTGACCGCGGGCGCGGGCACGCTGGCCGCCTGCGGCATCCCGGCGGCCAAGACCTCCGGCGGCGACTCGGCGGCGGGCGCCGCGAAGGACCTCTCGGAGACCGAGAAGGAGGTGAACTTCTCCAACTGGCCGCTCTACGTCGACACCGACGAGAAGGACAAGGAGAAGCACGGCACCCTGGACGCCTTCACCGCGGCCACCGGCATCAAGGTGAAGTACAACGAGGACGTCAACGACAACGTCGAGTTCTTCGGCAAGATCAAGCCGCAGCTCGCGGCCGGCCAGGACACCGGCCGCGACCTGATGGTGCTGACCGACTGGATGGCGGCCCGGCTGATCCGGCTCGGCTGGGTGCAGAAGCTCGACCAGGCGAACGTCACCACGGCGATCACCACCATCGACTCCCGCTTCCGCGCCCCGGACTGGGACCCGGGCCGGCTCTACTCCTACCCGTGGGCCGGGATCCAGGTCGTGGTGGCCTACAACCGGAAGGCCACCAAGGGCAAGGAGGTCGCCAGCGTCTCCCAGCTGCTGGACGACCCGGACCTCAAGGGCCGGGTGACCTTCCTCTCCGAGATGCGCGACAGCATCGGGATGGTCCTGCTGGACATGGGCAAGGACCCGGCGAAGTTCACCGCCGACGACTACGACGCCGCGATCGCACGGCTGCAGAAGGCCGTGGACAGCAAGCAGATCCGCCGCTTCACCGGCAACGACTACGGCCAGGAGCTCTCCTCCGGGGACATCGCGGCCTGCGTCGCCTGGGGCGGTGACCTGATCCAGCTGCGCGCGGACAACCCGGACATCGAGTTCGTGATCCCGGAGAAGGGCTACGTCTCCTCGACGGACAACATGCTGGTCCCGGCCAGGGCGCAGCACAAGGCGAACGCGGAGAAGCTGATCGACTTCTACTATCAGCCGAAGATCGCGGCGCAGCTGGTCGCGGGCATCGGCTTCGTCTCCGCCGTCACCGGGATGAAGGACGAGCTCGCCACGCTCGCCCCGGACATCGCGGCCAACCCGCTGGTCGTACCCACCCCCGAGATGGCGGCCAAGGCGCACGTGTTCCGCACCCTCACCGAGACCGAGGAGAGCGACTTCGAGGAGAAGTTCTCCAAGCTCATCGGCGCCTGACCCCCGCTCACGGCAGAGACAAACCAGGAAGACACCCCCATGACAGACCAGCAGCGCGCCGCGGCCGCCGGCGGCGACGTCCGGCTCACCGGCATAGGCAAGACCTACGGCTCCTTCACCGCCGTCCACCCGCTCGACCTCACCGTCCCCCAGGGCTCCTTCTTCGCCCTCCTCGGCGCCTCCGGCTGCGGCAAGACCACCACCCTGCGCATGATCGCCGGCCTGGAGGAGCCCACCAGCGGCACCGTCCTGATCGGCGGCCAGGACGTCACCGCCCTGCCCCCGTACAAGCGGCCGGTGAACACCGTCTTCCAGAGCTACGCGCTCTTCCCGCACCTGGACATCTTCGAGAACGTCGCCTTCGGCCTGCGCCGGCGCGGGAAGAAGGAGGTCAGGAAGCAGGTCGACGACATGCTGGAGCTGGTCGAACTCGGCCAGTACGCCCGGCGCAAGCCGCACCAGCTCTCCGGCGGCCAGCAGCAGCGCGTCGCCGTCGCCCGCGCCCTGATCAACCACCCCCAGGTGCTGCTCCTCGACGAGCCGCTCGGCGCGCTCGACCTCAAGCTCCGCCGCCAGATGCAGCTGGAGCTCAAGCGGATCCAGACCGAGGTCGGCATCACCTTCGTGCACGTCACCCACGACCAGGAGGAGGCCATGACCATGGCCGACACCATCGCGGTGATGAACGGCGGCCGGGTCGAGCAGCTGGGCGCCCCCGCCGAGCTGTACGAGAACCCCGCCACCACCTTCGTGGCCAACTTCCTCGGCCAGTCGAACCTGCTGCCCGCCGAGGTCACCGGCACCGACGGCGGCGACCTGCTGCTCACCGCGGCCGGCGCCCGCCTCGCCGTCCCGAAGGCGCGCTGCGCCACCGACGCCCGGAAGGTCCACCTGGGCGTGCGCCCGGAGAAGATCACCATCGTGCACGCCTCCGCCGAGGTCGCCGACGGGCGCAACCGGCTCGCCGGCACCGTCCTCGACTCCAGCTTCATCGGCGTCTCCACCCAGTACGTGGTGCGCACCGACGGCGGCCAGGAGGTCACCGTCTTCGAGCAGAACATGGAGCGCGACGCCCGGATCGTCCCCGGCGCCGACGTCCTGCTGCACTGGAACCCGGCGCACTCCTTCGCCCTGGACGCCTCCCAGGCGATCGACGCGGGCACCGCGGAGGAGGCCGCATGACCACCACCACCGCGGCCGCACCGCCGCAGGCCGTGCCCCCGGACGGCGGCGCGCCCGCCCCGGCGGCCCCCGGGGCCAGGCGCCGGCTCACCCCCTACTGGCTGCTGCTGCCCGGCATCGCCTGGCTGGTCGTCTTCTTCGCCGTCCCGATGGTCTACCAGGCGTCCACCTCGCTGCAGACCGGCTCGCTCGAGCAGGGCTTCAAGGTCACCTGGCACCTCGCCACCTACTGGGACGCCCTGGTCGAGTACAAGTGGCACTTCGTCCGCTCGTTCTCCTACGCGGCCATCGCCACCGTGCTCTGCCTGGCCGTCGGCTACCCGCTCGCCTACACGATCGCTTTCAAGGCGAGCAAGCGCTGGCGCAACGTCATCCTGATCCTCGTGATCGCGCCCTTCTTCACCAGCTTCCTGATCCGCACGCTGGCCTGGAAGACCATCCTGTCCGACGGCGGTCCGGTGGTCGGCGCGCTCAACACCCTGCACGTCCTGGACGTGACCAACGCGATCGGCCTCACCTCCGGCGACCGGGTGCTCGCCACGCCGCTCGCCGTGGTCTGCGGTCTGACCTACAACTTCCTGCCGTTCATGATCCTGCCGCTGTACACCTCGCTGGAGCGGATCGACCCCCGCCTGCACGAGGCGGCCGGCGACCTCTACGCCCGGCCGTTCACCACCTTCCGCAAGGTCACCTTCCCGATCTCGCTCCCGGGCGTCGTCGCCGGCACCCTGCTCACCTTCATCCCGGCCTCCGGCGACTACATCAACGCCCAGCTGCTGGGCTCGCCGAGCGAGCAGATGGTCGGCAACGGCATCCAGAAGCAGTTCCTGAACGTACTCGACTACCCCACGGCCGCCGCGCTGAGCTTCATCCTGATGGCCCTGATCCTGGGCATGGTGACGGTCTACATGCGCAAGGCCGGGACGGAGGAACTGGTCTGATGTCCCGGATCGTCAAGTGGGTCCGTGCCCACCTGGTGGTGCTGGCGGGCCTGCTGGCCCTCGCCTACCTCGTGCTGCCCAACCTGGTCGTGCTGGCCTTCTCGTTCAACAAGCCGGTCGGCAAGTTCAACTACGAGTGGAACGAGTTCTCCACCGACGCGTGGACCAACCCCTGCGGCGTGGCCGACATGTGCCAGTCGCTCTCGCTCAGCCTGCAGATCGCGGTGCTCGCCACCATCGGCGCCACCGTCCTCGGCACCATGGTCGCCTTCGCACTGGCCCGCCACCGCTTCCGCGGCCGCTCCGCCACCACCGCGATGATCTTCCTGCCGATGGCCATGCCCGAGGTGGTCATGGCCGCCTCGCTGGGCACGCTCTTCCTCAACATGCGCATCCCGTTCGGCTTCACCACCATCCTCATCGCGCACATCATGTTCTGCCTCAGCTTCGTGGTGACGGCCGTCAAGGCGCGCGTGATGAGCATGGACCCGAGGCTCGAACAGGCCGCCCAGGACCTCTACGCCACCCCCGTCCAGACCTTCCTGCGGGTCACCCTGCCGCTCGCCGCCCCCGGCATCGCCGCCGGAGCGCTGCTCAGCTTCGCGCTCTCCTTCGACGACTTCATCATCACCCAGTTCAACTCGGGCCCGACCACGGTCACCTTCCCGATGTTCGTCTGGGGCGCGTCGCAACGCGGCATCCCGGTCCAGGTCAACGTCATCGGCACCGCGATGTTCGCCGCCGCCGTGGCGCTGACCGTCGCCGGCCAGTGGCTCGGCAACCGCCGGAAGGCCACCGCCTGACGTACCGTCGGCCGTGGCCGAACACATCGTCGCCCAAGTACAGAAAGTGGCTGATAATGCATGGACTCCGCCCGCGCGCTCAGTGACGCCAGGCCCACCCCCTTCTGGCTGGAGGACCCGGGCCGGCCGGCGGCACTGCCCGCCCTGGTCGGCGACACCACCTGCGACCTGCTGGTCGTCGGCGGCGGCTACTCCGGCCTCTGGACCGCCCTCATCGCCAAGGAACGCGACCCCTCGCTGGACGTCGTGCTGGTCGAGGGCAACGAGGTCGGGTGGGCCGCGTCCGGGCGCAACGGCGGGTTCTGCGCCGCCAGCCTCACCCACGGCTTCGGCAACGGCCTGCAGCGCTGGCCCGCCGAACTCGCCCAGCTGGAACGCCTCGGTGCCGCCAACCTGGACGGCATCGAGGCCACCCTCAAACGCTACGGCATCGACGCCGAATGGGAGCGCACCGGCGAGATCGACGTCGCCACCCAGCCCCACCAGCTGGAGGAGCTCCACGAGATCGCCGAGGCCGTGACCCGCTACGGCTTCGAGCTCACCGTCCTGGACGCCGACGCGCTGCGCGCCGAGGTGAACTCGCCGACCTTCCTCGGCGGCCTCTGGGACAAGGAGGGCGTGGCCATGGTCCACCCCGCCAAGCTCGCCTGGGGCCTCAAGGAGGCCTGCCTCGGCCAGGGCGTGCGGATCTTCGAGCACACCCGGGCCACCGACCTGCGGGAGTACGGCAGCGGCACCGCCGTCCGCACCCCGTACGGGCGGGTCTTCGCCCGCCGCGTGGCGCTCGGCACCAACGTCTTCCCGTCCCTGGTCAAGCGCGTCCGCCCGTACGTCGTCCCGGTGTACGACTACGCGCTGATGACCGAGCCGCTGAACGACGAGCAGCTCGCCGCGATCGGCTGGCGCGGCCGGCAGGGGCTCGGCGACAGCGCCAACAAGTTCCACTACTTCCGGCTCTCCGCCGACAACCGGATCCTCTGGGGCGGCTACGACGCGGTCTACCACTACGGCGGCCACGTCCGGCACGAGTACGACCAGCGGCCGGAGACCTTCCGGACCCTCGCCACCCACTTCTTCCGCTGCTTCCCGCAGCTGGAGGGGCTGCGCTTCACCAACGCCTGGGGCGGGGCCATCGACACCTGCAGCCGCTTCTCCGCCTTCTTCGACACCGCCTACCGTGGCAAGGTCGCCTACGCGGCCGGCTACACCGGGCTCGGCGTCGGCGCGACCCGCTTCGGCGCCGAGGTGATGCTCGACCTGCTCTCCGGGGAGCGCACCGAGCGCACCTCGCTGGACATGGTCCGCAGCAAGCCGATGCCGTTCCCGCCCGAGCCGGTTCGCTGGGCCGGGATCGAGATCACCACCCGGTCGTTGGAGCGCGCCGACCGCAACGGCGGCCACCGCAACCTCTGGCTGCGCACGCTCGACCGGCTGGGGCTCGGCTTCGACAGCTGAGCCGGCGGCCGGCCCGGGCCGGGGATTTCCGGGGTGCCGGACACGTGTAAGAGAGACCCGCCGTCCGCCTCTCCCTGGTGGACGGCGGGTCTCGTTCCCCCGCCGCGCCCTGACCACCGACGAGCGGCAAGAAGCGGGGACAGACATGGAGAGCACCGGACTGCACTGGCTCGCCCAGGCCACACCGGACCCGGCGGCGTTCCGGGCGCAGTGGGAACGCACCGGACTGGGACTGATGCTGTTGCCGGCCGGCCGCCGCTGGGACGTCCTCGCCGTCCCCGGACGACTCGGGCACCCCGCCCTGGACATCCTGAACACCGGCTCCTGCGGCCCGGTCCTCGCCGACTTCGCGGACGAGCACGTCAGCTTCCTGGTGCCGGTCGGCACCGCCGCCCGCTGGGTCGGCACCGGAGTGCGGGGTGCGGGGGAGGGCACCTGGGTCGTCGTCCCGCACCCCGGGCGCAGTGGCGGCGGCGTCCGCTGGCTGGTCCCGCCGGACGGGTCCGGTCGGCTCAACGACCCGGTGCTGCTGGAGCTGGCGCTGCACGAGGCCGCGGCCGGGCTCAGCGACCGGTGACCCCGCCGCCCCGGCACCGGGGCCCGGGACGGCGGGGCGGTGGATGGCAGGTGGCTCCGGCGGTGAGTGCTCCCGCGGTGGGGCGCTCCCGCGGTGGGGCGCGCCCGCGGCCGACGGTGGCGCGCGGCCCGGGCGATCGCGGCAGACTGGAGGCGTGACCACCGCGCCGGACACCGTCGACGCGCCCCTGCGACCGGGCGCGGCCCAGCTGCGCCTCGCCGCGCCCGCCGCCCCCGTCTGCGACCGGTACGGGCTGGCCCTGGCCGGCGGGCACGCGCTGCGCGCCCACGGCGTCGCGGCCTGCCCGCAGGACGGGCTCACCCTGGTCACCGGTGACGCCGACCTCCCGGAGGTCGCGGCCGCGCTGGCCGAGGCGTACCGCGCGGCCGGTGGCGGGGTCGTCGAACGGCCCGGCACGCCGCGCCTGGAGCAGCTGACCGTGCGGCTCGCGCTCGGCGGGCGGTCGCACTCGGTGGAGCTGCGCAAGGAGCCGCTCGGCCACCGGCCGGTCCGGCTCGAGCTCTCCGCGCCGCAGACCGGCGAGCCGTCCGTGCTGCTGCCCGTCGTCGCCCTGGAGGACGCGGCCGCGCTGGCCACGGCCCTGCTGGTCGACCGGGGCATGCCGCGCGACCTGGTCGACGTGCACGCCCTCACCGCCTGCTACCGGGAGGGCGAGCTCCTCGCCCTCGCCGGGGAGCTCGACGCGGACCTGCAGCCCGCCGTGCTCGCCGACCGGCTGGAGACGCTGGCCGAGGCGGCGGACGGCCGGTTCCGGGCCCGTGGCGTCGCACCGGGGGCGGTGGACGGGCTGAAGCGGTGGGCGCTGGCCTGGGCCCAGGACCTGCGGCTCGACCTGCTGGAGACCCAGGAGGCCGCCGACGGCCTGCACGACCCGTACCTGGAGGACGGCGAAGCCTGAGCCGTCCGGGGGCCGACCCGGACGCACTCACCCGTCCGGCCGAGCGATCGGACGACCTGTAAGGCTGAATCCGCGATCCCCGTCAGCCTGTTCGTTGAGGCCTGGCACGACGGAGACCAGACTGGGGAGAAGAGCGCGGTAGCCCCGTGAACCCGTCGCCCGGCCCACTCGCGGGCGGCGCCAGACAGGACCGGCGGCAGGACGCCGCCCGGGACTTCGGAGGCAGACGGACTTGAGCAAGCACATCATTCACTGGATCGACGGCGAGCCGGTCGCCACCGCCGGCGCGGCGCCCCGCCGCGGCGACCTCTTCGACCCGGCCACCGGCCAGGTCTCCGGCCAGGTCGACTTCGCCGGCATCGCCGAGGTCGACCAGGCGGTGGCCGCCGCGGCCGCGGCCTTCGCCGACTGGCGCACCGCCTCGGTCGCCAGGCGCAGCACGGTGCTCTTCGCCTTCCGCGAGCTGCTGAACGCCCGCCGTGACGAGCTGGCCGCGATCATCGTGTCCGAGCACGGCAAGGTGCACTCCGACGCGCTGGGCGAGATCGCCCGCGGCCTGGAGGTCGTCGAGTACGCCTGCGGCATCCCGCAGCTCCTCAAGGGCGGCTTCACCGAGCAGGCGTCCACCGGCATCGACGTCTACTCGATCCGCCAGCCGCTCGGCCCGGTCGCGGTCATCTCGCCGTTCAACTTCCCGGCCATGGTGCCGATGTGGTTCTTCCCGATCGCCATCGCGGCCGGCAACACCGTCGTGCTCAAGCCCTCGGAGAAGGACCCGTCCGCCGCGAACTTCCTCGCCGGGCTGTGGAAGGAGGCCGGTCTGCCGGACGGCGTCTTCAACGTCGTGCACGGCGACAAGACCGCCGTGGACCGCCTGCTGGAGCACCCGGACATCAAGTCCGTCAGCTTCGTCGGCTCCACCCCGATCGCGCGCTACGTCTACGAGACCGGCACCCGCTACGGCAAGCGCGTGCAGGCCCTGGGCGGCGCCAAGAACCACATGCTGGTCCTGCCGGACGCCGACCTGGACCTCGCGGCCGACGCCGCCGTCAACGCCGGCTTCGGCGCGGCGGGCGAGCGCTGCATGGCCGTGTCCGTCCTGGTCGCGGTCGACCCGATCGGCGACGAGCTGGTCGACAAGATCAAGCAGCGCGTCGCCACCCTGAAGGTCGGCCCGGGCTGCAACGGCGATTCCGAGATGGGGCCGCTGGTCACCGGCCAGCACCGCGACAAGGTCACCTCCTACGTCGAGTCCGGTCTCGCCGACGGCGCCGAGCTCGCCGTCGACGGCCGCAAGCACCCGATCACCGCCGAGGACGCCAACGGCGCCCCGACCTCGGACGGCTTCTGGCTCGGCCCCACCCTGTTCGACCACGTGAAGCCGGGCATGTCCGTCTACAACGACGAGATCTTCGGCCCGATCCTCTCGGTCGTGCGGGTCTCCTCCTACGAGGAGGGCCTGGCGCTGATCAACAGCAACCCCTACGGCAACGGCACCGCCCTCTTCACCAACGACGGCGGCGCCGCGCGGCGCTTCCAGTTCGAGGTGGAGGTCGGGATGGTCGGCATCAACGTGCCGATCCCCGTCCCCGTCGCCTACTACTCCTTCGGCGGCTGGAAGGCCTCGCTGTTCGGCGACGCCCACGCGTACGGCCCGGACGGAGTCCAGTTCTTCACCCGCGGCAAGGCCGTCACCCAGCGCTGGCTGGACCCCTCGCACGGCGGAATCAACCTCGGTTTCCCCACCAACAGCTGAGCCCCCGCCCCGCGATCGAGCCGGCCGGACCCCTCTCCCCGGGGCCCGGCCGGCTCTTTGCGCGACGTTTGCATCCGGCCCCGAAGACGCGTAGTGTTCTTCGAGTTGCCTGGCAGGGAGCACCGGACACGCATCAGCGCGGACGGTCCCGGGGCGGCCAATCCTTCGAAACACCACTTCCCGGCTCGGGCTGGGTCGCGCTTTGTCGCGGCTCGGTGCGTATTCGGCGTGATCGTTTTATTGGATTGCGGTCGGATTCGCTTTTCGGAGCGGGGATCGGCTAGAGTTTGAAACGTCGGACGGGGCGTCAAACCCCGGAAGGCGCCGGCGAGTTGGATGACGAAGCCCCCGGAAAACGGAGCGGAAAACATCTGATAAGCTGGGAACACGAAAGAACGAAGCGCCCGGAGGGC
>NZ_JBIWPA010000032.1:0-102271 GCF_044768035.1 Kitasatospora sp. NPDC101176 | reverse complement strand
ACCGCCGCACCGGATCGTTCCTGCTGATCGACCCGGCCGACGGCACCACCCTCACCGCCGGCATGGCGGGCGAGGCCTTCGCGACCGTACGCACCACCACCGACGCCACCGACGAGGAGGACTGGGTCTGATGCCCAGCGAGGCGTTCTCGGGCATGGACAAGGAAGGCGGCCGCATCGGCAGCGGCGTCCTCGGCAGCGGCCAGGGCGGCCTGACCCGATGTGTGGGCCGACAGGGCTGAGAACGCTCTGTCACCGGGCCACCTCCCCTCGACCGGCCCGGCTTGCCCGGCATCCACGATGCCGCAAGCACAGCTTCCGAACTTCCGTCCCGAGACCGTCTCCTGACGGTCCGTCCGTGAACAGGACCTGCCATGGCACCGAACCCGACGCCTTCGCATACCCTCGTCCGCCCCAACGCCGGCCGGATCAGACGCTCCGCCGTGGCCGCGGTGGCCGGCCTCACCGCCGTGACCCTGCTCTCGGCCTGCAGCTACGGCTCCAAGGCCGACGACAAGAAGCCCGCCGCCGCGGGTGACGCCGCCTCCAGTGCCTCCGGCGCGAAGCTCTCCGCCGACACCGTGAAGATCGGCTACTTCGCCAACCTCACCCACGGCACCGCCCTGGTCGGCCTCCAGGAAGGCCTCTACCAGAAGGAACTCGGCGCCACCCAGATCAAGACCCAGGTCTTCAACGCCGGCCCCGCCGAGATCGAGGCCCTCAACGCCGGCTCCATCGACATCGGCTGGATCGGCCCCTCCCCCGCCATTAACGGCTACACCAAGTCCGACGGCAAATCCCTCAAGATCATCAGCGGCTCCGCCTCCGGCGGCGTCAAACTCGTCGTCAACCCCGACAGGATCTCCACCCTCGACGACCTCAAGGGCAAGAAGATCGCCACCCCCCAACTCGGCAACACCCAGGACGTCGCCCTCCTCAACTACCTCGCCGGCAAGGGCTACAAGGTCGACGCCAGCTCCGGCGCCGGCGACGTCAGCGTCGTGCGCACCGACAACAAGGTCACCCCCGACGCCTACAAGCAGGGCTCCATCGACGGCGCCTGGGTCCCCGAACCCACCGCCTCCAAGCTCGTCACCCTCGGCGCCAAGGTCCTCCTCAACGAGAAGGACGTCTGGCCCGACAGGAAGTTCGTCATCACCAACCTCATCGTCAGCCAGAAGTTCCTCACCGAACACCCCGACGTCGTCGAAGCCGTCCTGCGCGGCTCCGTCACCACCAACGCCTTCATCAAGGCCAACCCCGACAAGGCCAAGGCCGACGCCAACGAGGCCATCAGGAAGGAAGCCGGCAACGCCCTCGAACCGGCCGTCCTCGACCCCGCCTGGGCCGACATCGACTTCCTCGACGACCCCCTCGCCGGCACCCTCCAGGCCGAAGCCGACCACGCCGTCACCGCCGGCCTCCTCAAGAAGCCGAACCTGAACGGCATCTACGACCTCACCCTGCTCAACAAGGTGCTCAAGGAGAAGGGCCAGAGCCCCGTGGCGGACGCCGGGCTCGGTGCCAAGTAGCGCCGGGCAGCACCGAGTCCCGCTCCCCGACTCCGCGGTCCGGACCCCCGCCCGCCCGGTCGATCCACGATCGATGCCCACCGGGACGGGCGGGGCCGGGCCCCGGCCCCGAACCCGCCAGACCACTCACGCAGGAGGTGCCCGGATGACCCCGGCACTGACCACCTCGGCGGACGCCGCCGGCACCGACGCCCCCGTCGACACGCCCGCCGTCCGGATCTCGCACGTGCACAAGTCCTTCGGCCGCCCTGGCGCGCAGACCCACGTCCTGGACGACATCACCCTCGACGTCGCGCCCGGCGAGTTCGTCACCCTGCTCGGCGCCTCCGGCTGCGGCAAGTCCACCCTGCTCAACCTGGTGGCCGGCCTCGACCGGCCCACCGCGGGCAGCATCGAGGTGCCCGGCGGCCGCCCGGCCCTGATGTTCCAGGAGCACGCGCTGTTCCCCTGGCTCACCGCCGGACGCAACATCGAGCTCGCCCTCAAGCTCGCCGGCGTCCCGCGCGCCGAACGCCGCGCCGAGGCCGAGCGCCTGCTGGAACTCGTCCGCCTCAAGGGCTCCTACGGCAAGCGGGTGCACGAGCTGTCCGGCGGCATGCGCCAGCGCGTCGCGATGGCCCGCGCCCTCGCCCAGGGCAGCAAGGTGCTGCTGATGGACGAGCCCTTCGCCGCGCTCGACGCCATCACCCGCGACGTGCTGCACGACGAGATCACCCGGATCTGGGCCGAACGGCAGCTGTCCGTCCTGTTCGTCACCCACAACGTGCGCGAGGCGGTGCGGCTCGCCCAGCGCGTCGTGCTGCTCTCCTCCCGCCCGGGCCGGGTCGCCCGCGAGTGGCGGATCGACCTGCCGCAACCCCGCCGGATCGAGTCCGCGGGCGTCGCCGACCTGTCCATCGAGATCACCGAAGAACTGCGTGGGGAGATCCGTCGCCATGGCCAGCACTGACACCACTCCGGTCCTGGACAAGACCGACCGGACCCCGGCCGACCGGGCCGCCCCCACCGACACCGCGGACGTCGGCGCCGGCCTCGACGCCCTGGACGCCGTCTCCGCCCAGCGCGGCTCGCTCGGCGAGGCGCTGCGGGCCAAGGCACTGCCGCCGCTGATCGGCGTGCTGGTGGTGCTGGCGCTGTGGCAGGGCGCGTACAGCCTGCACCTCACCTCCGCCTACAAGCTGCCCAGTCCGGCCGACGTGTGGCACTCCGCCCAGGACCTCTGGTACCAGGGCACCCTGTTCTCCATCATCTGGACCAGCGTCTGGCGCGGCCTGTCCGGCTTCGTGCTGGCCGTCGTCATCGGCACCCCGATCGGGCTGGTCGTGGCCCGGGTGCGCCCGGTGCGCACCGCGATCGGGCCGGTGCTGCAGGGCCTGCAGTCGCTGCCCTCGGTCGCCTGGGTGCCGGCCGCGGTCATCTGGCTCGGCATCAACGACCGGATGATGTACGCGGTGATCCTGCTCGGCGCCGTCCCGTCGATCGCCAACGGCCTGGTGGCCGGCATCGACCAGGTGCCGCCGCTGTTCCTGCGGGCCGGCCGCACCATCGGCGCCACCGGCCTGACCGGCGCCCGGCACGTGCTCATCCCGGCCGCGCTGCCCGGCTACCTGGCCGGCCTCAAGCAGGGCTGGGCCTTCTCCTGGCGCTCGCTGATGGCCGCCGAGCTGGTGGCCTCCTCCCCCGACCTGGGCCTCGGCCTCGGCCGGTACCTGGAGAACCAGCGCGAGTTCTCCGACATGTCCGGGGTGCTGCTCGGCATCGTCCTGATCCTGTTCGTCGGCATCGCCATCGAACTGCTGGTGTTCACCCCGGTCGAGCGCCGGGTGCTGCGCAACCGCGGCCTGCTGGCCGCCGCCAAGTGAGGTGACGACCGATGACGCCCGCCCTGCTCCTGATCGCGCACGGTAGCCGCGACCCGCGGCACGCCGCGACCGTGGCCGCGCTCGTCGAGCGGGTGCGGGCGCGGCGGCCCGGCCTGGAGGTCGCCACCGCCTACCTGGACCACTGCGCCCCGCGGATCCCCCAGGTGGTCGGGCGGCTCGGGGCGGCGGTGGCGGTCCCGCTGCTGCTCAACCGGGCCTTCCACGCCAAGCACGACGTCCCGGGCGCGCTGCGGGCCGCCGGCTCCGGGCTGCCGGTGGCGGACGTGCTCGGGCCCTCCCCGCTGCTGCTCGCCGCCCTGGAGCGGCGGCTCGCCGAGGCGGGACTGGACGTGGGCTCCGCGGCCGTCAGGGCCCGGACCGGACTGGTGCTGGCGGCCGCGGGCTCCTCGGACCCGGCGGCCGACGCGGCGACCCGCGCGGTGGCCGACCGGTGGCGCCGCGCCCGGGGCTGGGCCGGCGTCGAGGTGGCGTACGCCTCGGCCTCCGGTCCGCGCGTACCCGCGGCGCTGGCGGCCCTGCGCGCGGCCGGGGCCGTGCGCACCGCCGTCTCGCCGTACCTGCTGGCACCGGGGCTGCTGCCCGACCGCATCGCGGCGGAGGCGGCGGGTGCCGACCTGGTCGCCGGGGTGCTGGGAGCCGCCCCCGAGGTGGCGGAGCTGCTGCTGGAGCGCTACGACGGGGCGCGGGCGGCCGCGCGGGCGGCGGTCCCGGCGCCGGCGGCGCTGTCCGCCTGAGCCCGCCCGGACGGCTGGCCGACCGGCTGGCCGACCGCTCGCCCACCCGGCCACCCGCTGGACCACCCGCCCGCGGCATCACCGGCCCGGTCGCGGATCAGGCCGCCGGGGCCCAGCCGGTGATCGCGAAGCGGCTGCCCTCGCGCCGGACCTCGGCCGCGCCGGCGCCGGCGAAGTGCGCGGGCACGACGAGTTCGCGGTCGTCGGCGGCGCGTTCGAGCACGCCGCGCCGGGTGGCGGCGGCCTGCTGCGGGGCCTCGCAGAAGCAGCTGCTGTGGCTGGGGTCGAGGATCTGCACGGGGCTGTGCATCAGGTCGCCGACGAACACGGCGCGGTCCGTCCCGGACCGTACCCGCAGGACGGCGGATCCGGGGGTGTGGCCGGGGGCGGCCTCGAGGGTGAGGGCGGCGTCGATGCGGTGGGTGCCCTCCCAGAGCACGGCCTGGCCGAGCACGGGGGCGATGCTGTCGGTGTAGACGAGCTCGTCGCCGGCCCGGGCGGCCCGCTCCTGCTCGTTCCGGGCGGCGGGGCGCCGGTGGGCGTTGCGGGGGTCGAAGTGGCGCTGGTCGGCGAGCGGGATCAGGTAGGTGGCGTTGGGGAACGTCGGCGTCCACGCGCCGTTCTCCAGCCGGGTGTTCCAGCCGACGTGGTCGTAGTGGACGTGGGTGTTGACGACGAAGTCCACGTCCTGCGGCCGGACGCCGGCGGCGGCGAGCCGGTCGAGGAAGTCGCCCTCGAGGCCGCTGAAGAGCGGGGCCTGGGGCCGGTCGCGGTCGTTGCCGACGCCGGTGTCGACGAGGACGACCTTGTCGGCGCAGTTCAGGATCCAGGTCTGGACCGCTCCGACGAGGTGGTCGTCCGCGGGGTTCCAGTGGTCGGGGGCCAGCCAGGCGGCGTTGTCCCGCCAGAGCTCGGGGGGCGAGCCCGGGACGACGGTGCGGGCGGGCGCGAACGGGCCCTGGAGTTCGACGATCTTGGTGACCTCGATCTCGCCGAGGTGGAAGGTCTGCATGACTCCACGTTAGGTCGGGCGGGCGAGCGTTCCGATGCCCGATCGGCTCGGATGATTGCGCGATCGTCTCGCCACCTGGCGCCCGTACGATGAGCCGGTGGACGTACTGAGCGACGCGATCGCCGCCATGCGCACCGGGCGGCCCTCCTCCGACCGGCTGCGGGTCCTCGGGCCGTGGTGCCAGCGGTTCGAGCCCTACGACGGGGCCGGGTTCCACGTCCTGCTGCGCGGCGCCGGCTGGCTTGTCCCCGAGCACGGCGAGCCGACCCGGCTGGAGGCGGGGGACGCGGTCCTGGTGCCGCACGGCGGCGCGCACGCGCTGTCCGACTCGCCGCGGGTCACGGGCCCGGCGCCGTTCGGCACGCTCGTCGACGGGGCGGACGCCCCGGACGGCGCCGCCGACTTCCTGTGCGGCAAGTACCGGCTGGACCGCACCCGCGCGCACCCGGTGCTGGCCGGCCTGCCGGAGGTGGTGCACGTCCCGGCCCGGCTCGGCCGCCACCCGGAGCTGCGCGCGGCGATCGAGCTGCTGGCCGCGGAGGCCTCCGGGGCCCGGCCGGGCCGGGACGCGGCGGTCTCGGGGCTGCTCGACCTGCTGCTGGTGTACCTGGTGCGGGCCTGGCTCGACGGGAACGCGCAGGAGGGGTGGCCGCTGGCACTGCGGGACCGCGAGGTGGCGGCCGCGTTGGAGGCGATCCACTCCGACCTGACCCGGCCCTGGCGGGTGGAGGACCTGGCGGCCCGGGTCGGGCTGTCGCGGGCGACGCTGGCCCGCAGGTTCACCGCGCTCACCGGGCAGCCGCCCATCGGCTACCTGACGTGGTGGCGGATGACCACGGCGGCGCGGCTGCTGCGCGAGACCGACCAGCCGCTGCCGGCCGTGGCGCGGCAGGTCGGCTACGGCTCGCCGTTCGCGTTCTCGCACGCCTTCAAGCGGCACGCGGGGCTCACCCCGGGCCGCTACCGCGCGGCGGCGGAGCGGCCCTGAGGCGGTGCGGCCGACGGCTCCCCGGAGGGGCCGCAGGAGCGTCGGCCGCACCGCCCCGCGCGGGGCGCCCGGATCAGACGGGCAGGTTCCACTTCTGGTTGGCGGCGCCGTTGCAGTCCCAGATGCCCAGCTGGTTGCCGTTGGTGGTGGAGAACCCGAGGTCGTCCAGGCAGCGGCCGGACTGCGGGTTGAGAAGCGAGCCGTCGGGGCGGGCCTGCCACTGCTGGGCGCCGGTGCCGTTGCAGTCGTAGAGCTGGGCGAGGGTGGCGTTGCCGGTGCCGCCGCCCTTGATGTCCAGGCACTTGCCGAGGGCGCGGACGGTGCCGTCGACGCCGATCCGCCACTTCTGGGCGACGCTGCCGTTGCAGTCGTAGATCTGCACGGGGGTGCCGTTGCCGGCGTTCGCGCCCTTCACGTCCACGCACTTGCTCGCGTAGCCGGTGATCTGGCCGGTCGGACCGGCGGGGGGCGTGGCGCCGAGGACGACGCGCGGGAACCAGACGGCGTCGCCGACCATGCAGCTCGCCGAGACGCTGCCGTCGCCCATCCCGAAGCCGCCGAAGGCCGGGCGGAAGAGCTGCATGGTGTGGTCGGCGTTCCAGTACTGACAGCTGGCCGTGACGGCCCAGGTCTGCATCGGGTCGAGGCCGGTGCAGGTGCCGACGGCGTTCCACGGGCCGGCGTAGACCGTGCAGGACGGGGCCGCCTGGGCGGCGGTGGCCGGAGCGAAGAGCGCGCCGGCGGCGGCGATCAGGGAGGAGGCGAGCAGGGCGGTGGTGCGGCGCATGGAACCGGTCCCCTTCGTGGATGACTGTTCGTCAGTCGGCTTGTTCGGCTTGGCCCGTGACAGTTCCGTGCGGAATGTGCGGGGCTCGTGAAGCCTCGGGGAAGCGGTATCGGGCGTCAACCGGCAGCTCGCCGGAACTGCCGGTCGCACCGCTGCTGAGCGGCCGCGGTGCGGCGACCGGCGGTTTCCGGCGGGGGCGGCCCGGACGGGCGCCGGTCGCCCGGTCGTTCGTGGGCGCGGGCACCGCCGCCACCCGCGCGGGCACTGCCGGTCGCCGCACCGGCACCCCGCGCGGGCACCGGCACCGCCCCGCCGGAACGCCACCGGCCCGGCACCCCCGTACTGCGGGGGGTGCCGGGCCGGTGTCCGTCCACGGGCTGCGTCAGTCGAACTTGCGCCGCTGGCGGCCGGTGCCGTAGTTGGAGCCGCTCTTGGCGCCGCTGCCGGGCTTGGCGCGGCCGGAGGAGCGGCCGATGAACCCGGCGGCCTGCGGGCGGTCGCCCTGGGCGGCGGCGCCCATCCGCTGCTTGGGGCGGGGGCGGCGCGGGTTGCCGTTCATGTCGACGTCGGTGGGCAGCCCGGAGCGCTTGCCGGCGCGGCGGCGCGGGGCGCCGGTCCGGCCCTCGGCGGGCTTGTCGGCCGCGGGTGCGGCGACGACCGGGACGGCGAGGGTGACCGCGACGCCGCTGGGGGTGCGGGCGCCGGTGATCTTGGCGAGGTCTGCGTCGCCGGGGCGGACCTTGGTGACGGTGGGGCGGATGCCCGCGACCGTCATCAGCCGGTTGACCTCGCGGCGCTGCTCGGGCAGCACGAGGGTGACGACGGTGCCGGACTCGCCGGCCCGGGCGGTGCGGCCGCCGCGGTGCAGGTAGTCCTTGTGGTCGACCGGCGGGTCGACGTTGACGACGAGGTCGAGGCCCTCGATGTGGATGCCTCGGGCGGCGACGTTGGTGGCGATCAGCGCGGTGACGTTGCCGTCGCGGAACTGGTCCAGGACCCGGTTGCGCTGCGGCTGGGACTTGCCGCCGTGCAGGGCCGCGGCCTTGACGCCGTTGGCGAGCAGCTGCTTCGCGAGCCGGTCGGCGCCGTGCTTGGTGTGCACGAACATGATCACGCGGCCGTCGCGGGAGGCGATGTGCGCGGTGGTGGACGCCTTGTCGGCCGGATCCAGCTGGAGGACGTGGTGGTCCATGGTGGTGACCGCGCCGGCCGAGGGGTCGACCGAGTGGGTCACCGGGTCGGTGAGGAAGCGCTTGACCAGGCGGTCGACGTTGCGGTCCAGGGTCGCGGAGAACAGCATCCGCTGCCCGCCCTCGGCGACCTGCTCCAGCAGCTTGCTGACCTGCGGCAGGAAGCCCATGTCGGCCATCTGGTCGGCCTCGTCGAGGACGGTGACGGCGACGTCGGAGAGGTTGACGTCACCGCGGCCGATCAGGTCGTCGAGCCGGCCCGGGGTGGCGACCAGGACCTCGGTGCCGCGCCGCACCGCGTTGGACTGCCGCCCGATGGACATGCCGCCGACGACGGTGGTGATCCGCAGGTTGACGGCGGTGGCGTACGGGGTGAGCGCCTCGGTGACCTGCTGGGCCAGCTCGCGGGTGGGCACCAGGACGAGCGCCAGCGGGTAGCGGCCGACGGCGCGCTTGCCGGCGGTGCGGGCCAGCAGCGGCAGGCCGAAGGCGAGGGTCTTGCCGGAGCCGGTGCGGCCGCGGCCGAGCACGTCGCGGCCGGCGATCGAGTCGGGCAGCGTGGCGCCCTGGATCGGGAAGGGCTCGGTGACGCCTTCGCGGGTGAGCGCGGCGAGGATGCCCTTGGGCAGTTCGAGCTCGGCGAAGGTGGCCGCCGGGGGCCGGGCCGGGGTGCCCTCGACGACGGTGAAGTCGGCGGCCTCGGGCGTGGTGGTGCGGGGGGCGCCGGCGCGGCTGCGCGGCTTGCGCGAGCGGTCGGCGCCGGTCGCGCGCGGGTTGTCACCGCGGCGGGCGCGGTCGGCGTTCTCGCCGCGGCGCGGGCGCTCGGTGCGGCGGGCCTGGTCGGCACCGCGGTCGGCGGTGCGGGCGGCGCGGTCGCGCGGGGGGTGGGCAGGCGTGGTCAAGGGGTCTCCGTCCGGAGGTCTACAGCCCCGGTGTCGGGGGCTGGTCGGCCGTCGGATTGGAGTTCGCCGCCCCGGCCGTACGGCGGCATGGGCGAGGGCCCGCACCGAGTGGTGCGGGCCCCCGCTTCGCGATATCGCGAGTCAGCGCGGAGGCTGACGTCAGCCGATGACGCGGATGTTCTCGGCCTGCGGGCCCTTCTGGCCCTGGGTCACGTCGAACTCGACCTGCTGGCCCTCGAGCAGCTCACGGAAGCCGTTCGCCTGGATGTTCGAGTAGTGGGCGAACACGTCCGGGCCACCCTCGGCCTGCTCGATGAAGCCGAAGCCCTTCTCGCTGTTGAACCACTTCACGGTGCCGGTAGCCATAACCGTCTCCTCTAAAACTGGGGCATCAGGGATCCACACCGTGTGGACCCCGGAGTAGCCGCGATCCCCATCCGGAGACTGAAACACCGGACAAAACAAATGCGCCTGTTGGTTGGAACCAGCAGGCGCACACATACGTTCATGGGAACCAAAACTGCAACTGAGTCGACTGTAGCACGGCGGCACCCCGATTGACCGGGGACTTTTCTGCCCGACAGATCACGTTTGGCGGCGCCGGGAAAGGGGCAGGCGGCGCCCCGCCGAAGCGGGGCGCCGCCTGTTTCCGGACGAACCGGTCAGCGCCGGCCGGCCGGCTCCGGCACGCCGTGCGAGCCCGCCACCGGAGCGGGGCGGCCGCCCTGGCCGTGGCCGTGGCCCGGGGTCGCGCCGTGACCGGGCCACCACGCGGCGTTGCCGATCAGCGCGGTGAGCGACGGGGTGAAGAACATCGCCATGACGAAGGCCGCCAGGATGATGCCGAAGGCCATCGCGAAGCCGAACTCCATCATGAAGGTGTTGCCCGCGAGCATGAACGTCCCGAACGAGGCCGCCAGGATGAACCCGGCCGCGGCGACGGTCGGACCGCCGTGGCGCAGCGCCTCGCGGGCCGCCTCGCGCGGGCTGCGGCCCTCGCGGGCCTCCTCGCGCAGTCGGGCGATGATCAGGATGTTGTAGTCCGTCCCGATCGCCACCACGAAGAGGTAGATCAGGATCGGCATCATGAACATCAGGCCGGTCTCGTGGCCGATCTTCTGGAAGAGCAGCGTGGTGGCACCCAGCGTGGCGCTGAAGCCGAGGCCGACCGAGGCCATCAGGTACCAGGGGGCGACCACGCTGCGCAGCTGGAGCGCCAGGATGAGCAGGATCAGCAGCCCGGCGATCGGGAAGACCAGCTTGTAGTCGTGGGTCATCGCCAGGTTGATGTCCTTGTACACCGAGGTGAGGCCGGCGACCTTGGCCTCGGTGCCGGCCGGGGCCTGGCCGTGGGCGACCTCGCGCAGCGCGGTGACGGCGTCGATCGCCTCGTTGCTGGCGGGCGCGTCCTTGAGCATGACGGTGAACTGGGCGGTGGTGCCGTCGGCGCTGACGCTCTTGGCCTCGGCGCTCGGCACGTAGACCTTGGACACCCCGGTGACGCCCTGGAGCTTGTCGGCGTAGGCCTGGAAGGAGGCCGGGTCGAGCTTCGCGCCCCCGGTGCTGCTCAGGTAGACCTGGCTCGGGTCGGCGGCGCCGGCGGAGAAGCCGGTGGCCATCTTGTCCTGGACGACCATCGACTCCTTGTCCTTGGGCATGGAGCTGCCGGCCATGTCGAACAGGCCGTTGTAGCTCAGCGCGCCGACGGACAGGGCGATCAGGACGGCGCCGGAGGAGGCGGCGACCAGCGCCGGACGCTTCTGGACGACGCGGCCGAGCGCGGTGAAGCGCGCGGTGCTCGGCTCGTTCATCCACTTCTTGCCGGGCCAGAAGACGGCGCGGGCGGGGATGACGGCGAGCAGCGCCGGGGCCAGGGTGAGCGCGGCCAGGGCGGTGACGACCACCGCGATGGCCAGCGCCGGGCCGAGGGCCTGGAACATGCCGAGGCTGGAGAGGATCAGCGCGGCGAAGGCGATGGTGACGGCGCCGGCGGCGGAGGCGATCGCCTCGCCGACCCGGCCGACCGCGTTGACCACGGCGTCCTTGCGGTCGTCGCCGGCCCGCAGCCGCTCGCGGTAGCGGAAGGCGAGGAACAGGAAGTAGTCGGTGCCGACGCCGAGCACGACGACGATCAGGATCGCCATCAGCACCGGTGTGCTCTTGAGGTCGAACGCCTTGGTGGCGTAGTTGATCATGCCCATGGAGGCGGGCAGCGCGACCACCAGCGAGACCAGGATCGGCAGCAGGCCGGCCAGGACGCTGCGGAAGATGATGCCGACGATCAGGATGACCAGCAGCAGGGTGGCCATGGTGATGATGCCCTCGGCCGAGCCGGAGGCGTCCTTCTGGTCGAGGGCCTGCGCGGCGGGGCCGCCGAGCTGGAACTTCAGCTCGGTGCTGCCGGCGAGCGACTTGCCCTCGTCGCGGATGGCCTTGGCCACGTCCGCGATCTGGTTCTGGTCCTGCTGCTTGGCCTTGTCGACCTCGATCATGGCCATCGCGTACTTGTGGTCCGGCGAGAAGCCGAACTGGTCGCTCGGCGGGACGATCTTCGCGACGCCGTCGATCTTCTTGGCGGTCATGTCGTCGACGAGCTTGCCCATCGCGGCCTTGTCGCCGTCGGTGAGCACGCCACCGTCGTTGCGCTCGAACAGGGCGAGCGCGGACGGGGTGAAGGCGGACGGGAAGGCCCGCTCCTGCACCTGCATGGCCTGGATGGACTCGTAGTGCTTGGGGAGGAAGGCGGCCTCGTCGGTCTGGGAGCTGACCTTCGGCGCCGTGGCGACGACGGCGATCATCCCGACCACCCACGCGATGATCACCCACCACGCGCGGCGGACGACGAATTGTCCTAGTCGGTGGAACATGCTCGATGCCTCCTGGGCATGGTTCACCGCAGCCCTTGGGGGACGGGACGCCGGGCGACGGCAGGACCGGCGGGAGACGCTCGTCGACGCTCCCTAGCCGGTCGGCAGGTAAGTAGGTCTGGGCGTCATCCTACGAGCACGTGCTTGCCGACCGGCAAGGAGCCCCCGTGTTCCAACCCCCGTCGGGCCGCCCCGAACCGGCCCCGACCCAGTCTCTCCCGAACGGACCCCTCTTGACCTCGTGCTCCGGGTGGAGACAGCTCCCCCTCAGGGTGGATCCCACCCCCTACCCCCGGGGAGGAGACATCAGGGTAGGACGGTAGGGAAAACCCCACCCCGCCCCCGAGGCAGGCCCCCGGGCGGGCTCACCCGCCAGCCGGATACCTGGTCAACGGCCGTTTCCCTACTGTCTGTTGCGGCGCCGGACCGCACCGGCGCCCGCTATCCGGCGGCCACCACCGGCCGGTCCGGCACCACCGCGCCGGCGACGACCGCCGCACTCCCCGGGGGGACCCACCATGACGACCAGATCCGGCACGGCCGCCGCCATCGGCGCCTGGAGCGCCCGGCACAGGAAGACCGCCGTCTTCGGCTGGCTGCTCTTCGTCGTGCTCGCCGCCGTCCTCGGCGGACTGCACGGCAGCACGCAGGTCACCGAGTCCGAGGCCATGCCCGGCCAGGTCTCCCGCGCCGCCAGGCTCCTCGACGAGGCCGGCCTCAAGAGCCCGGCCACCGAGAACGTCCTGGTCCAGAGCGCCACCCGCAAGGCCGACGACCCCGGCTTCCGGGCCGTCGTCGACCAGGTGACGAGCGCCGTCCGGGCCACCGGCAAGGTCACCGCGGTCCGCTCCCCCGCCGACACCGGAGCGGTCTCCGCGGACGGCCGTTCCGTCCTCGTCCAGCTCACGCTCGACGGCGACCACGACCGGGCGCTCGCCGACGTCCCCGCCGTCCTGGACGCCGTCGCGGCCGTGCAGCGGCAGCACCCCGACCTCACCGTCGTCGAGCTCGGCGACGCCAGCTCCGGCAAGTGGATCCAGGACCAGTTCGCCGACGACTTCGCGCGCGCCGAGTGGACGGCCGTGCCGCTCGCCCTCGGCATCCTGCTGGTCGCCTTCGGCGCCCTGGTCGCCGCCGTGCTGCCGGTGGTGCTCGCGCTCACCGCCTTCGTCGCGGCCGGCGGACTGGTCGCGCTGACCAGCGGCCTGCTGCACACCAGCAACGACGCCAGCTCGGTCATGCTGCTGGTCGGCCTCGCCGTCGGCGTCGACTACTGCCTGTTCTACCTGCGCCGCGAACGCGAGGAACGGGCCGCCGGCCGCGACCCGCACACCGCGCTGGCCGTCGCCGCCGCCACCAGCGGCCGGGCCGTGCTGGTCTCCGGCGTCACCGTGGTCGTCGCCATGGCCGGCATGTTCCTCACCGGGATCGCCGACTTCCGGGCCATGGCCTTCGCCACCATCGTGGTCGTCGTCACCGCCGTGCTCGGCTCGCTCACCGTGCTGCCCGCCCTGCTCTCCCTGCTCGGCGACCGGGTCGAGCGCGGCCGGGTGCCGCTGCTCGGCAGGCTCCGCCGCCGGGACACCGCGCACACCGGCGGCCGGTTCTGGAACGCCGTGCTGACCCCCGTGCTGCGCCGCCCGCTCGCCGCCACCCTGCTCTCCGGCGCCTTCCTGCTCGCGCTGGCCGCGCCGCTGCTCACCATGCACACCGCCAACCTGACCTTCCAGCAGCAACTGCCCCGCGGCAACGCCCTGGTGACCGCGGCGCAGCGGATCGACGCCGCCTTCCCCGGCAGCCCCTCCCCCGCGACCGTCGTCGTCAAGGCCGCCGACATCACCTCCCCCGCGATGACCGCCGCCCTGGCCGACCTCAGGGCGCGGGCCCTGGCCAGCGGCCGGATGCACGGGCCGGTGGACGTCACCGTGCACGCGGAGCACGGCATCGCCACCGTCGACGTCCCGCTCAACGGCACCGGCAACGACGCCACCAGCAACGAGGCGCTGCGGACCCTGCGCGAGGACCTGGTGCCGGCCACCGTCCTGCGGGTGCCCGGCACCGAGGCCCCGGTCACCGGGCAGACCGCCGGATCGTACGACTTCAACGCCCGGATGACCGGCTCGATGCCGCTGGTGTTCGGCTTCGTGGTCGCCTTCGCCTTCCTGCTGATGCTCACCTCCTTCCGCTCGCTGGCCGTCGCCGCCACCGCCGTCGTGCTCAACCTGCTCTCGGTGGGCGCCGCGTACGGGGTGCTGACCCTGGTCTTCCAGCACGGTGTGGGCGCCTCGCTGCTGGGCACCGCCGGGGTCGGGGCGGTCGAGTCCTGGGTGCCGCTGTTCCTCTTCGTGATCCTCTTCGGTCTCTCGATGGACTACCACGTGTTCGTGGTCTCCCGGATCAAGGAGGGCCACGACCGCGGCCTGCCCACCCGGGCCGCGATCGCCCACGGCATCCGCTCCACGGCCGGGGTGGTCACCAGCGCCGCGGTGATCATGGTGGCGGTGTTCGCGGTCTTCGGCACGCTCTCCATGCAGGCGATGAAGCAGATGGGCGTCGGCCTCGCCGTCGCCGTCCTGATCGACGCGACGGTGATCCGGGCCGTGCTGCTGCCCTCCGTGATGAGCCTGCTCGGCGAGCGCAACTGGTACCTGCCGCGCTGGCTGCACTGGCTGCCTGACCTCTCGCACGGCGAGGCGGCCCCGCCGGCCGGTGCCGGCGACACCCCGCACGGCGGTTCCACCGCGCCGCTCGGATCCGCCCCGCCGGTCGGTCCCGGCCCCGCGCCGGACGGCGGGCTGCCCGCCCCGGCCCCACAGGGCGCGCGGCACCGCCGGATCGGGGTCTGAGCCCCGGCGCCCGTCCCGCCGCCGTACCACCCGTACCACCCGCGCCGGCCCGCCGGCCCGCCGGCCGCCACGCACCGGTGCCGGACCCCGCAGCCCGCGGGGCCCGGCACCGGTGCGTCATGATGATCACGACCCGGAGGCCTCCGGATGAACGCCGGCACAACGGAGCACCCCATGATCCCCTTCGACGAGGGCCGCGCCCGGCTGCTGCTCGCCCGGGCCTGCACGTCCGCCGGCCTGCCCGGCCCCGACGACGCCCGGCTGCTCGCGCTCGGCGAGAACGCGGTCTTCGACCTCGGCGACCCGGCCGTCGTCGCCAAGGTCGGCCGCGGCCCCGAGCTGCAGGAGCGGGCGCGGCGCGAACTCGCCGTCGCCCACTGGCTCGCCGGGCAGGGCGTCCCGGTGGTGCGCCCCCACCGGGAGCTCCCGCCCGGTCCGCAGCTCGCCGACGGCCATCCGGTCACCTTCTGGCACCGGCTCGACCCCGCCGTGCGGCCCGCCCGGCCCGCGGACCTCGCCCCGCTGCTGCGCACCCTGCACCGGCTCCCGGCGCCTCCGCTGCCGCTCGGCCGGCGCGACCTGCTGGCCCCGGTCGAGCGCTGGCTCGCCGGCGCCGACGGCCACGTCGACCCGGCCGACGTCGACTTCCTGCGCCGCCGCCGGGACGCCTTCGCCGCCGCCCTCCCCGACCTCTCCCCGCACCTGCAGCCCGGGGTGATCCACGGCGACGCGCTGCCGCGCAACGTCCACGTCGGCCCGGACGGGCCCGTCCTGCTCGACCTGGAGACCGTCTCGCACGACCTGCGGGAGCACGACCTGGTGGTCCTCGCGCTCAGCCACGACCGGTACGGCGTGCCCGGGGAGGAGTACCGGGCGTTCACCGCGGCGTACGGCTGGGACGTGCGGGACTGGCCCGGCTTCGCGGTGCTGCGCGGGGCGCGGGAGACGGCCAGCGCCTCCTGGGTCGCCCAGCAGGCGCCCGGGAACCCGGCCGCGCTGGCGGAGTTCCGGCGCCGGGTCGAGTCGCTGCGGGAGGGGGCCACCGGGGTGCGCTGGTACCCCTTCTGACGCGGGGGCGGACGGGGCGCGAGGGGCGCCGGATAACCGCCGGACGGGTGGGGTGCCAACCCGGGCCGGTGTGAGAAGACTCCTACGGCGGTCCGGTCCGGCGCGCAACCGGGGCACGTACGATCGGCGTCCTATCGGACAGTCATCCTGACCGAGGGATCGGCCCCCGTCCATGCACCCCTCTGCGCCAACCGGAGCCGCCGCCATGCCCCAGCCCGCCCCCCGCGAAGCCACCCTCCCGACCCGCACGGCCCGCCGCCGGCGGCTGTTCGCGGGCTGCGTCGTGGTGGCCGCCGCCCTGGGCCTGGCCGCGTGCGGCACCGCGAACGGGGCGCTCCAGTCGCAGGCCGGCGGCAGCCCGGCCACCCGGCCGCCGATCACCATCACCCCGGACACCGGCGCGCCGACCGGGACCCCGGCCGGGACCATCGCGCCCACCCCCGGCTCCGACGCCGTGGCGGGCTCCCCCGCCGCCCCGCCGGCCACCCCGAAGCCGCGCACGCCCAAGCAGCCGGGCACCCCGGCCGGATCCCCGACGGGCTCCCCGGCCGGATCGACGACCGGATCGACGACGGGGTCACCGGCAGGACCGGCGACCGGCGCGCCCAGCGCCGTCCCCGCCGTGCCGGCCGACTCCTCCCACCCGGCCACCCCCGCACCGCCGGCCCCCACCGCGCCCGGGGCCCCCGGCCACGCCAAGCCCGGCACCGTCCTGTCCTCCACCGCCTCCGGCGGCCGCACCGTGGCACTCACCTTCGACGACGGCCCCGGCCCCGCCACCGGGCAGATCCTCGACCTGCTCGCGCAGTACCACGCCAAGGCCACCTTCTGCGAGATCGGCCAGAACGCCGCCGCCAACCCGGCCCTGGTCAAGCGCGTCCTCGCGGCCGGCCACCGGCTCTGCGACCACAGCGTCCACCACCCGCAGCCGTTCGCGAAGCTCCCCCACGACAAGGCCGCCTACGAGATCTCCGCCGCCAAGGACATGATCGTCCAGGCCGGCGGCCCCGGCACCCAGGTGACCTGGTTCCGCGCCCCCGGCGGCGGGTTCAACGCCGACAACGAGCAGATCACCGCGGGCCTGGGGATGTCGTCGCTGGGCTGGTCGGTCGACCCGCGCGACTGGTCGCGCCCCGGCGTGCCCGCCATCGTCTCCACCGTGCAGAACCAGCTGAAGCCCGGCGGCGTGATCCTGATGCACGACGGCGGCGGCGACCGCAGCCAGACCATCGCCGCGCTCAAGCAGCTGCTGCCCTGGCTGGTGGCCCAGGGCTACACCTTCGACTTCCCGGCCGCCTAGCGGAGCCGACGGCCCCGCCGCGCCCGGCCACCACGGCGCGGAACAACGCCGGGGCCCGGCCCGCACCCGGCGCGCCCTCCGGCCGCGGGCCCGGCCGCGGGGCACGGGGACCACGGACCGACCACTCGGCCATCGGCCACTCGGCCCGGAGGCCCGGACGGCACCACCGCCCGCGCGCTCCGGCGGCGGTCATCTCATCGGCCACCGCGGATCCACCACGGCCTGCGGGTCCTTGCCGCGGCGCAGCCACTCCTGCAGGCCCTCGGCCCACTCCCGGTACCAGCCGATCTGCCGCTGGTGCAGCTCGGCCGCCGGGACGTCGCCGACCTCGGCGCGGTAGCGCTCGGCGAGCGCGACCGCGACCCGGACGGCGGCCAGCGCGTCGCTGCCGGCCTCGTGCGCGTCGGTCAGCTCCACGCCGTACACCTCGCAGACCCGCTGCAGGGTGCGCGAGCCCTTGCGGTACCTGTCCACGGCCCGGTCGACGACCAGGGCGTCCAGCACCGGCGCGACCGGCCCGCCGAGGCGCTCCGCGAGCGGCGCCAGCCCGTGCCGGCGCAGCTCGGCGTCGAGCAGCGACAGGTCGAAGGGGGCGTTGAAGGCGACCACCGGGTGCCCGGCGGCGAGCCGCTCGCAGAGCGCGGCGGCTATCTCCTCCACCGCCTCCGCGGCCGGCCGGCCCTTGCCGCGGGCCACGTCGTCGCCGATGCCGTGGATCGCCTCCGCCTCCGCCGGGATCGGGACCCCGGGATCGAGCAGCCAGTGCGCGGCCCCCACCCGGCGGGCCCCGACGGTGTCCACGAGCGCGGCCGTGACGATGCGGTCCACGGCCGGGTCGGTGCCCGTGGTCTCCAGGTCGAAGCCGACCAGTGGCTGCTGCCACCAGCTCATAGGGGTGTGTCCTTCCGTCCGGCCGCTCGAATCAGCCCCTATCATCACCCGCCCCACCGACAACCCGGCCGCTGGGTGGGGCCGCGGCCGGTCCGGCGGGGGCGGCGCACGAGCGGCCGCGGCCGGCCACGGACCGCGTCCGGGGGCCCCAACGGCGGCGACGCACGGTGTGGTTGGGCACACAACCGCACGGGCGACCGCGGGCCGCGGACCACGCACACCGAGGCCGCGGCGGCCGACACCACGGCGCACGGGGCGGAGGCCGCGTGGCCCCTGAGCGCGTGGACGGCCGCCGGGCCGGTTCCTCAGGGGCGGTGCACGTCTTCGAGACGCGGTGCGCCGCCGTCGTCCCCCGTGATCGGCACGGGGGCTCCGCCCACCGCGGCCCGCACCGCCCCGACCGGGGGCCACCCGGCGGGCGGCGTCCTCAGGAGACGGGCCGGGAGTCGCCCCAGACGCCCTCGAACTCCTCGCGGTAGACCTCCAGCAGCCCGGCCTCGGTGCCGCCGGGCTGCTGGCCGGCGCCCCCGCGCAGGACCAGGGCGGGGGACTCCATGCCGCGGGAGCGGCGCAGGTAGGGCTGGATGACGCCGAGGTCGCGGGTCTGGCGGCGGCCGCCGATCTGGCCGGCCGGGCGGGGGCCCTCGACCAGGTAGGCGGTGAAGCGCGGGGTCTCGTCGAAGACCCGGATCTCGAAGCCGCCCTGGTCGCGCAGCCGGGCCCGGACCCGGCGCACGTGCATGATGTTCATCTCGATGGACCGGGACAACTCGTTGCGCCCGAGGCCGAGTTCGCGTTCGCGCCGGCGGACGGCGCTGCTCGCCGGGTTGAGGAAGAGCAGCCGGACCCGGCAGCCCTCGCCGGCCAGCCGGACGAGCCGTTTGCCGGTGTAGTTCTGGCAGAGCATACCGAGGCCGATGCCGAGCGCGTCGAGCCGCCGGGCGCCGTCCAGGAGGTCCTCGACGGGCAGGTCGCGCTGGAGGCGGACCCGGTCGGCGTGGACGGCGACGACGTCGGCGTAGCGGCCGGCGACGAGGGACTCCACGACGTCGGCGGGCACCCCGCCGGCGCCGCCGTCGAGGACGGCGAGCAGGCGGGCGGCGGCGCGTTCGGTCTGGGCGAGGACGGTCGGGGTGAGCACCCGGTTGCGGGAGACCACGTGCCGGGCCACCTCCAGCTCGTCCAGGGCGAGTTCGATCTCGCGCCGGTCGGCCAGGTAGGGCTCGAAGCAGGGCCAGTGCTGGACCATCAGCTCGCGCAGCTGGGGCAGGGTGAGGAAGACCAGCGGGTCGTCGTCGGCCGGGTCGAGCAGGTAGCCCTTGCGGCGGCTGACCTCGCGGACGGCGCCGGCCCGGTGGGCCCACTCCTCGCCGGCGGGGCCGGCGGCCGCGGTGACCCAGTCCTCGCCGTGGGCGGGGGCGTAGATGGGGTGCAGGACCTCGTCGACGAGGGAGCGCAGCCGCTGTTCGACGAGGTTGAGCCAGACGTAGGCGCGGCCGGACAGCCGTACCCGCTGGTAGGCGTCCTCCCACTCGGCGACGGACCAGGCGAGGGCGGGGACCTCGACCGGGCCGCCCTGGGCGGGCACCAGGGCGCGGCCGGTGGAGGTGGGGCGCATGACGACCGTGGGCGCCTCGCTGCGGGCGCCGCCCCGGTCGGGGCCGCCGGGCTCCGAGCCGCGGCCGCCGGCGGGGAACACCATGCGCCACCTCATCTGGTCTGCTGCTGCCTTCTGACCCCGATCGGCTGATGGACCGCCACCGGCCCGGGGCGGCCGGACGATCAAGGGTACTGCCCGCCGCGAGCGGTGCGCAGCCGGATGGCCCACCGGGCCCGGGGCCACCACCAGGCCCACTCTTCACAGGAACGGCCGCCGGACACCCGTTCGGGCGAACCGGGATCACATGTCCCGGCCGCCGGGGGAAGGCTCGGGGAGTATGCGCACTGTGCCGTGCGTCACGGCGCACGGGCGCCGCACATGCCCGGCCGCCCGGCCGGGAAGAGAGCGTCCGGGTCCGGGGCAGATTGTCGGACTACCTGTCAGTTTCATTCAGTGGCAAGGAAGTTGAGGACTCATGCAGGTCTGGCCGGGTAAGCCCTACCCCCTCGGTGCCACCTACGACGGGGCCGGCACCAACTTCGCGGTGTTCTCCGAGAGCGCCGACCGCATCGAGCTGTGCCTGATCGGCGAGGACGGCTCGGAGACCGCCGTCGAACTGCGCGAGACGGACGCCTTCGTCCGGCACGCCTACCTCCCCGGCGTGCAGCCGGGCCAGCGCTACGGCTTCCGCGTCCACGGCCCCTACAACCCCGGCCTGGGCCTGCGGCACAACAGCGCCAAACTGCTGCTGGACCCGTACGCCAAGGCGATGAGCGGCACCATCGACTGGGACGAGGCCGTCTACGGCTACCACTTCGGCGCCCCCGAGCGCCGCAACGACCTCGACTCGGCCCCGCACACCATGCACTCGGTGGTCATCAACCCGTACTTCGACTGGGGCACCGACCACCCGCCGCGCACCGACTACCACCGCACCGTCATCTACGAGGCCCACGTCAAGGGCCTCACCCAGCTGCACCCGGGCATCCCCGAGGAGATCCGCGGCACCTACGCCGGCCTGGCCCACCCGGCGGTGATCGAGCACCTGGCCAAGCTCGGCGTCACCGCGATCGAGCTGATGCCGGTGCACCAGTTCGTCCGCGACCACCGGCTGCGCGACCTGGGCCTGTCCAACTACTGGGGCTACAACACCATCGGCTTCTTCGCCCCGCACTCCTCGTACTCCTCCAACGGCGACCGCGGCCAGCAGGTGCAGGAGTTCAAGTCGATGGTCAAGGCGCTGCACGCGGCCGGGATCGAGGTGATCCTGGACGTCGTCTACAACCACACCGCCGAGGGCAACCACCTCGGGCCGACGCTCTCGCTGCGCGGCCTGGACAACGTCTCCTACTACCGTCTCGCCCGGGACCAGCGCTTCTACGAGGACACCACCGGCACCGGCAACAGCCTGCTGATGCGCAGCCCGCACGTGCTCCAGCTGATCATGGACTCGCTGCGCTACTGGGTCACCGAGATGCACGTCGACGGCTTCCGCTTCGACCTCGCCGCCACCCTGGCACGGCAGTTCCACGAGGTCGACCGGCTCTCCTCCTTCTTCGACCTCGTCCAGCAGGACCCGGTGGTCTCCCAGGCCAAGCTGATCGCCGAGCCCTGGGACCTCGGCGAGGGCGGCTACCAGGTCGGCAACTTCCCGCCGCTGTGGACGGAGTGGAACGGCATGTACCGCGACACCGTGCGCGACCTGTGGCGCGGCGAGAACGCCACCCTCGCCGAGTTCGGCTCCCGGCTCACCGGCTCCTCCGACCTCTACCAGGACGACGGCCGCCGCCCCATCGCCTCCATCAACTTCGTCACCTGCCACGACGGTTTCACCCTGCGCGACCTGGTCTCCTACAACGACAAGCGCAACCAGGCCAACGGCGAGGACAACCGCGACGGCGAGTCCTTCAACCGCTCCTGGAACTGCGGCACCGAGGGCCCCAGCACCGACCCTGCCGTCGAGGACCTCAGAGCCCGCCAGCAACGCAACTTCATCGCCACCCTGATGCTCTCCCAGGGCGTGCCGATGCTCTCCCACGGCGACGAGCTCGGCCGCACCCAGCAGGGCAACAACAACACCTACTGCCAGGACAACGAGATCTCCTGGGTGCACTGGCCGCAGGACGACGGCCCGCAGGCCCGGCTGCTGGAGTTCACCCAGGGCATGATCTGGCTGCGGCGCGACCACCCGGTGTTCCGGCGGCGGCGCTTCTTCCACGGGCGCCCCGTCTCCGGCCGGCCGGGCGCGGGGGCGCCCGCCACCACCGGCGGGCACGACGACCTCACCGACATCGCCTGGTTCACCCCCGGCGGGGAGGAGATGACCAAGCGCAACTGGGGCGCCAGCTACGCCAAGTCGCTGACCGTCTTCCTCAACGGCTACGCCATCTCCGAACCCGACCGGCGCGGCGGGCGGATCGTCGACGACTCCTTCCTGCTGATGTTCAACGCGCACTTCGAACCGCTGGAGTTCACCGTCCCCGCCGACCACGGGCAGGAGTGGCAGGTGGTGGTCGACACCGCGCAGCCCCGGCTGCCCGCCCCGGGCACCGGCGCCCGGGTCAAGGCCGGCGACACCCTGTGGCTCACCGACCGCTCGCTGATGGTCCTGCAGCGGCCCGCGTGACCGGCCCCGGTCACCTGTTCGGGTCAGCAACGGGTCTTGGCGGCGGGCTCCCCCGGGTACTCATGGACCTATGACCTCCGCCGCCGAGCCCGCGCAGCCCCGCCCGGCCGCCACCGTCCCGACGTCCACCTACCGGCTCCAGCTCCAGCCCGGCTTCACCCTGCACGACGCCACCGCCGCCGTCCCCTACCTCGCCGCCCTCGGCGTCTCCCACCTGCACCTGTCCCCGCTGCTGGAGGCCGCCCCCGGCTCCACCCACGGCTACGACACCGTCGACCACGGCCGGATCAGCGAACAGCTCGGCGGCGAGGGCGCACTGCGCGCGCTGGCCGCCGCCGCCCACCGGCACGGCCTGCGGCTGATCGCCGACGTCGTCCCCAACCACATGGCCGTGCCCGTCCCCGAACGGCTCAACCGGCCGCTCTGGGAGGTGCTGCGGGACGGCCCCGACTCCCCCTACGCGCCCTGGTTCGACATCGACTGGACCGCCCAGCCCGGCCCCGCCGACGCCCCCGGGCGCGGCCGGGTGCTGCTGCCGCTGCTCGGCGACCGGCTCGGCGCCGTCCTGGACCAGCTGGCCGTCGACGGCCCGGTGCTGCGCTACCACGACCACGAGCTGCCGCTGCGCCCCGGCACCGAGGGCCTGCCCCTGCCCGAGCTGCTCGCCCGCCAGTGGTACCGGCTCGCCTGGTGGCGGCTGGCCCGCACCGAGCTCAACTACCGCCGGTTCTTCACCGTCAACGAGCTGATCGCCGTCCGGGTCGAGGAGCCCGAGGTCTTCGCCGCCACCCACGCCGTCCTGCTGCGGCTGCACGCCGACGGCGTCCTGGACGGCTTCCGGATCGACCACCCCGACGGACTCGCCGACCCGCGCGGCTACCTGCGCCGCCTCGCCGAGGCCACCGGCGGGGCCTACACCGTGGTCGAGAAGATCCTCACCGGCGACGAACGGCTGCCCGCCGACTGGCCCTGCGCGGGCACCACCGGCTACGACGCGCTGCGCCGCATCGACGGCGTGCTCACCGACCACGCGGGCGCCTGCCGGCTGGCCGGGGCCTACCCCGCCTTCGTCAGCGGCGCCGCCGACACCACCGCCGCCGGCGAGCCCTGCGCCGACCCGCACCCGGCCGTCGCCGCCGCCCGGCGCGGCCGGGCCGACATGACCGGCCCGCGGGGCGAGCTGGCCGCCGAGGTCGACCGGCTGGTGCGCACCGCGCTGCGGATCGGCGCCACCGACCCGGCGCACGCCGACCACGCACCCTGGCAGCTGCGCGACTCCGTGCGCCGGCTGCTCACCGGCTACCCCGGGTACCGGCCCTACGCGCGGCCCGGAGAGCCCGTCCCGGCGGCCGCCGAGGCCGGACTGCGGGCCGCGCTGGACGGCTCGGCCGATCCGACCGACCGGCTGGTCGCCGCGCTGGCCCTCGGCGCGGCCGGCCGCGGGCCCGAGCACGACGAGTTCTGCGAGCGCTTCGCGCAGACCGCCGCCGCGGTGGCGGCCAAGGGCGTCGAGGACACCGCGTTCTACCGCTGGAACGCGCTGCCCGGCCTCAACGAGGTCGGCGGCGAACCCGCCCGGCCGGGGCTGCGCCCGGCCGACTTCCACGCCTGGTGCCGCGAGCTGGAACAGCACTGGCCGGGCAGCATGACGGTGCTGTCCACCCACGACACCAAGCGCAGCGCCGACGCCCGCGCCCGCCTCGCCGTCCTCGCCGAGCAGCCCGGGGCCTGGGCGGCCGAGGCCGCCGCCTGGTCCACCGCCGCCGGGCCCGGCCCCGACCGGGACGGCGACTGGCTGCTCTGGCACACCCTCGTCGCGGCCTGGCCGATCGACCCCGACCGGCTGGTCGCCGCCCTGCTCAAGGCCGCCCGCGAGGCCAAGCTGCGCACCTCCTGGACCGCCCCCGACCCCCGCTACGAGCAGGACGTCGAGGCCCGCGCCCGCGCCGTGTACGCCAACCCCGGGCTGCTCCCCCGGATCGAGGGCACGGTGCACGCCATCGCCCCGTACGCCCGCGCCAACACGCTCTCCGCCGCGCTGCTGCACCTCACCATCCCCGGCGTGCCCGACCTCTACCAGGGCAGCGAGGAGCCGCTGTACACCCTCGTCGACCCGGACAACCGGCGCGCCGTCGACCTCGGCGCGCTCGCCGTCCGGCTCACCGACTCGGCCACCCCCCGCCCCGGCGACCTCGCCCGCGAGAAGCTGCACCTCACCACCACCGCCCTGCACCTGCGCCGCGCCCGCCCGCTCGGCCGCTACCGGCCGCTGGCCGCCACCGGGCCCGCCGCCGACCACCTGCTCGCCTTCGCCCGCGGCGAGGACGTGATCACCGCCGTCACCCGGCTCCCGTACGGGCTGGAGCGCTCCGGCGGCTGGCGCACCACCGCCCTGGAGCTGCCCGCGGGCGGTCCGTGGACGGACCGGCTGACCGGCCGCCCCCACCCGGCCGGGCCGGTCCCGGTCGCCGAGCTGCTGGCCGCCCACCCGGTGGCGCTGCTGACCCGGCCCGCCGCGCCCGGGGCGGCCTCCACCGCGACCACCGACCCGACGGAGAGCGCGTGAACCAGTACGAGGTCTGGGCCCCCTTCGCCACCGACCGCGTCGACGTCCGGGTCGACGGCACGGACCACCCGCTGGCGCCCGACGCGGACCGCGACGGCTGGTGGTCCGGCGAGGCCCCGGACGGCGACTACGCCTTCCGCCTCGACGGCGGTCCGCCGCGGCCCGACCCCCGCTCGCCCCGGCAGCCGCACGGCCCCGACGGCCCCAGCCGCCGGGTCGACCACGCCGCGTTCCACTGGTCCCGGACGGGCTGGCGCGGCCGCCCGCTGCCCGGCGCGGTGCTGTACGAGCTGCACATCGGCACCTTCACCGCCCGCGGCACCTTCGAGGCCGCCGCCGAACACCTCGACCACCTCGTCGGGTTGGGCGTCGACTTCGTCGAGCTGATGCCGGTCTGCCCGTTCCCCGGCCGGCACGGCTGGGGCTACGACGGGGTCGCGCCGTGGGCCGTGCACGAGCCCTACGGCGGGCCCGAGGGGCTGAAGCGCTTCGTCGACGCCGCCCACCGCAAGGGCCTCGGCGTGGTCCTGGACGTCGTCCACAACCACCTCGGCCCGTCCGGCAACCACCTGCCCGCCTACGGGCCGTACTTCACCGAGCGGCACCACACGCCCTGGGGGGCGGCGGTCAACCTGGACGCCCCCGGCTCCGACGAGGTGCGCCGCTACCTGATCGGCAGCGCCCTGGCCTGGCTGCGCGACTACCGGATCGACGGCCTGCGGCTGGACGCCGTGCACGCCCTCGCCGACGACCGCGCCGTCCACTTCCTCGAGGAACTCTCCCACGAGGTCGACAGGCTGGCCGTCGCCACCAACCGCCCGCTGTTCCTGATCGCCGAGTCCGACCTCAACAGCCCGCGCACCACCGCCGCCCGCGAACACGGCGGCCACGGCCTCACCGCCCAGTGGAGCGACGACCTCCACCACGCCCTGCACTGCGCGCTCACCGGCGAATCCCAGGGCTACTACGGCGACTTCGCCCGCCGGCCGCTCGCCGCCGTCGCCAAGACCCTCACCCGGGGCTACTTCCACGACGGCACCTGGTCGAGCTTCCGCGGCCGCCACCACGGCCGGCCCTTCCCGCCCGAGGGCGGGCACCGGCTGCTCGGCTACCTCCAGACCCACGACCAGATCGGCAACCGGGCGCTCGGCGACCGCCTCTCCACCGCCCTCCCGCCCGGCCGGCTCGCCTGCGGCGCCGCCCTCGTGCTCACCTCGCCGTTCACCCCGATGCTGTTCATGGGCGAGGAGTGGGGCGCGGCCACCCCCTGGCAGTACTTCACCGACCACACCGACCCGCAGCTCGCCGAGGCCGTCCGGCAGGGCCGGCGGCGGGAGTTCGCCGAGCACGGCTGGGCCGCCGAGGCCGTCCCGGACCCTCAGGAGCCGGCCACCGTACTGCGCTCCGTCCTCGACTGGACCGAACCCCGGCGCGCGCCGCACTCCGAACTCCTCGACTGGTACCGGACGTTGATCGCGCTGCGGCGCGACCGGCCGGAACTGTCCGACCCGGACCTCGGCGCCGTCCGGGTCACCCACGACGAGGCCGCGCGCTGGCTGGTGGTGCACCGCGGGCCGTACCGGATCGCGGTCAACCTCGGCACCGCCGAGGCCGCGGTGCCGCTGGGGGCGGCCGGGCGGGAGGTCGTCGCGGCCTTCGGACCGGCCCGGCTCGACGGCTCCGCGGTCCGGCTCGCGGCGGACTCCGTCGCCGTCGTGGCGGTCTGAGCGGCCCGGCGCCGCGGCGCGACCGCCCGGGTCACCCCCGGCCCGGCACCGCGCGCGACCGCCCGGGTCACCGGAGGAAGGTGCCGATCCGCTCCCGCAGCGAGGCCGCGTCCAGCCCGTAGGCCGCCAGGTGCTCCTCGATCGAGCCGTAGTGCCGGTGCTCCTCCCGCGGCACGCCCAGGCCCAGCACCCGGTGCGCCCGGTCGGCCAGCGCCGCGTGCGCCTCGTTCGACGAGGTGCCCGCCAGGTACGGCTCGACCAGCACCACGTCCGTCCGCTCCCCCACCGCCGCGCGCAGCCCGGCCGCGTCGAAGGGCCGCACCGTCGCCGCGTACAGGACCGTGACGTCCAGCCCCTCGGTGGCCGCCAGCACCCCGTCCAGCATCGGCCCGACCGCGAGCACCACCCCGCGCGAACCGCTCCGCACGGTGGTGAACCGCCCCGCCTCCACCGGCACGGCGGCCGCGTTGCGGTGCGCGGACAGCCGGACGTAGACGTTGCGGTCGCCGTCCGCGGCGGCGTGGCGCAGCAGCTGCTCGGCCTCGTCCGGGTGGCCGGGCACGTGGACCGTCCAGTCCGGCAGGGTGTCCAGCAGGGCGACGTCGCCCGGCGACATGTGGGTGCGGCCGCCGGCCGGCCAGTCGTAGGAGCCGGCCGCGCTGACCAGCACGGCGCCGACGCCCTGGTGCACCAGGTCCAGCTTGACCTGCTCGAAGGGCCGCTCGATCAGGAAGCTCGCGAAGGTGTGGGCGATCGGGCGCATCCCGGTCAGCGCCAGGCCGCCGGCCGCGCCGATCAGCAGCTGCTCGCGGATGCCGACGTTGACCACCCGGTCGGGGTGCCGCTCCCGGGCCGGACCGAAGGAGGCGGCGCTGATGTCGGCGAGCACCAGGGCCAGTCGCGGGTCCTCGTCCAGCAGCCGGGAGGTGACGTCGATGAAGCGGTCACGCATGGTTTCCATCAGGTGGTGCCTTTCACGGTGTGCGTCCTGGTGTGCCGGTCGGTGCTCCGGCGCTCTGTGCTCCGGCGCTCTTGGCCCCGGCCCGGCGGTGCTCGGTGCCGGGGCCTGGCCGGGCTCAGGAGTCCTTGGGCTCGACCCGGGCGACCACCGCGTGCGGGCGGCCGGGGTGTTCGACGGTGAAGGCCTCGTACAGCGCCTCGTGGTCACGGCCGTCCACCGTCCGGGTGGACCAGCCCTCGGCCGCGAACCGGGCCGCGATCCCGCCCTGCCAGCCGTGCGTGGCCGAGGAGTTGTCGATCACCACCACGTGCAGCCGGTCCAGCCCGTACGCGCCGGCGAACGCCACCGCCTCGTGGTTGGAGCCCTCGTCGAACTCGGCGTCGCCGACCAGCACCCACACCGCCGGATCGGCCAGCCCCTGCGCCCGCAGGCCCAGCGCGGTGCCGACGCCCAGCGGCAGCCCGTGGCCCAGCGAGCCGGAGGCGATCTCCACCCCGGGGACGAGCAGCCGGTCCGGGTGGTGGCCGAGCGGGGAGTCGTAGCCGCCGAAGCCCGCCAGCACCGCCGGGTCGACGAAGCCCTTGGCGGCCAGCACCGCGTAGTAGGCCATCGGGCCGTGGCCCTTGGAGAGCAGGAAGCGGTCGCGGTCGGGCGCCTCGGCGCGGTCCGGGGTGACCCGCAGCACGCGGTCGTACAGCACCCAGAGGGCGTCCAGGGTGGAGGTGGCGGCGGGCCCGTGCTTCTCGTCGCCGGTCATCAGGCCCATCAGGCCCGGCAGGTCCTCGAAACGGGTGCTGACCGCGGTCGCGTTCGTCGTCATGACCACGATGGTGCAACTTCAAGCCGGCTTAAGGTCAAGCGGCTACAGTGGGCGTCCATGACGGCGACACCCGACCACGGCCGCGCCCCCGGGCCGCACCGCAACGACCTGCTCACCATCGGGCAGCTCGCCCACCGCAGCGGCCTCGCCGCCTCCGCCCTGCGCTACTACGAGAGCCTCGGCCTCATCCACGCCACCCGCACCTCCGGCGGCCAGCGCCGCTACACCCGCGGCACGCTGCGCCGGATCGCCTTCGTCCGCGCCGCCCAGCGGGTCGGCCTCTCCCTCGACGAGGCGCGCGTCGCCCTGGACCGGCTCCCCGAGCGCCCCGCCCCCAGCGGCAACGAGTGGGACCTCGTGGCCGCGTCCTGGCAGAGCCGCATCGACGAGCAGATCGCCGAACTGGAGCGCCTCAAGGCCAAGCTCAGCGGCTGCATCGGCTGCGGCTGCCTGTCGCTCTCCCGCTGCTCCCTCTACAACGCCGCCGACCGCGCCGGCGAGGCCGGCCCCGGCGCCCGCTACCTGCTCACCCCCGGCACGGACACCGCACCGGCCCCCGACCCCGGCCGCTAGGAACTCTCAGGGCCGGGGGTCGGTGCGCAGCAGGCTGTAGCGGACGACGTCCCGCCAGGCGCCGTCCCGGAACGTCGCGCTGCGCCGGACGCCCTCACGGGTGAAGCCGCACTTCTCCAGCGCCCGCTGCTCGGCGAGGTTGGTGTCCTCGGTGTCGGCCTCCAGCCGCATCACCGGGGTGTGCGCGAACAGGTAGTCCACGAGCAGGCGTTGGGCCTCGGTGCCGATGCCGCGCCCGCGCGCCTCGGGCCGCAGCTGGGCCCCGATGTTCCAGCAGGACGCCAGGCCGACCGAGCCCTTGCGCCGCCAGGCGACGAAGCCGGCGAACCCGCCGCCGGACAGCACCGCGAGCACCGACTGGTCGTCCCCGAGCAGGCCGTTCTCCAGCCAGCGGCGCCGGAAGCGGCCCGGGTCCCGCCAGCCGAACCACTGGTACTCGCCGAGCGCCTGCGGGTCGGCCAGCAGCGCTTCGAAGAGGGGCAGTTCGGCTTCGGTGACGGGGCCCAGGGAGATCCGTTCATCGTCCATGAGGAGCCCAACGGGCCGCCGGTCGAGGCGGTTCCCACAACGGCCGGGGTCAGGCCGGCAGCCTTCCGGCCCGTCTGCTGGCGTCCGCCGCCCGCCGGGCCGAGGATGGCTACCGTCCGAACGGCACGAAAGGCGGCGGCACCCATGGCGGGAACGAAGGTCAGCACGGTGGTGGAGGCCCCCGCGGAGCGGGTCTGGGCCCTGGTGCGGGACTTCCACGGCCTCGGCGGCTGGCACCCGCACCTGCCGGAGAGCCGGCTCGGCAACGAGCTGACCGGCAACACGATCGGGTCGGTCCGGGTTTTCGGGTTCGACGGCGTCATGCTGCGCGAGACGCTGCTCGCCTACGACGAGGAGGCCCGCAGCTACACCTACGGCTTCCCCGACGGCACCTTCGGACTGGACCGCTACCGGGCCACCCTGCGGGTCACCGAGATCACCGAGCTCCGCGCCAGCTTCGTCGAGTGGACGGCCCGCTACGACGTGGCGCCCGAGCACCGCGAGGCCGCCGCCGGCCGGGTGCACGGCGTGTTCACCTCCGGTTTGGCGGCCCTGCGCGAGCACTTCGCCGGCTGAGGCCGGCCGGCCCGCGGCGGCGGGCACCGTGCCGCCCGCGCGGCCCCGCGCCGCACCCGCCGCGACGGCCCCGGCGCGGCCCCGGCGCGGTCTGCGGGCCCGCCCCGCGGTCCGTGCCCCAACCGTGATCCGGGCGCCCCCACAGCGCCTCCCGGGGCCGCTCGCAAAGGCCTCCTGACGGGCCGCCACACCCTCGCCGCCGCCCCGCCGCCCCCGCCCCGGCGCCCCCCGGCCGACCCCCGCCCAGCCCCTGCCGCAGCCCCCGCCACACCCCTTCCCAGCTGCGGTGACGCCCCTGTCGGCGGCCGTCCGCGATCACTACGCTCGACCTCATGAACCGCAGCATCCGCACCACCGAGGACGTTCTCGACCTGCTCGACCGGCTCTTCCCGCCGGCCGCCGACCGCTGGACGGACGGGGCCACCGCCTGGTGGGACGGCTTCTACGCCGACCGCTCCGCCGACCGCCCGTTCTTCGTCCCCAAGCCGGACGAGAACCTGGTCTCCTACCTCGACCGCGGCCTGCTCTCCCCGGGGCGGGCGCTGGACCTCGGGTGCGGGCCGGGCCGCAACGCGATCCACCTCGCCTCGCTCGGCTTCGACGTGGACGCCGTCGACCTCTCGCCCACCGCGATCGCCTGGGCCGAGGAGCGCGCCTCCGACGCCGGCACGGCGCGGCGTCCGCGGTTCCACCGCGGCGGCATCTTCGACGTCGAACTCCCGCACGCCCGGTACGACCTGGTCTACGACTCGGGCTGTCTGCACCACCTCCCGCCGCACCGCAGGATCAGCTACCTGGCCCTGCTCGACCGCGTCCTCGCCCCGGGCGGGCACTTCGCCGTCACCGCCTTCGCGGCCGGCGCGATGGGCTCCGAGCGCCCCGACGAGGAGCTCTACCGCCTCGGCGGGCTGGAGGGCGGCCTGGCCTACTCCGCGGACGAACTGCGGGCGCTCTTCGCCGACTTCACCGCCTTCGAGGTCCGCCCGATGGCGGCCCAGGAGGCCGGCTCGCCGCTGTTCGGCATCCCCGTTCTCCTCACAGCCCTCTTCCAGCGTCCTACCAGCCTTTCATCCGCTTCTCATCCTGCGCGCCTAGCCTCCGCCGGATGAACGTCTCCCTGCTCGGCGGCTGGTTCCCGTGGACGGTCCAGGCCGCGGCCCTCGCCCTGTTCCTGGCCGCCCTGGGGTGGCGGGACCGGGCCTGGCGGCGGAGGCGGGGCCCGATCGCCCTGGGGGCGGCGCTGGCCCTCACCGCGCTCGCGGCCGCCGGCGTGCTCACGCTCTCCGGCATCACCGACCCCGTCCCGTTCGGGGTGTGGCCGTGGGGCGGCGTGGCCGTCGCGGCGCTCAGCGTGCTCGGCTTCGGCTGGCGCGGCGCCCGCTGGTGGCGGCGGGCGCTGGCGCCGCCGGCCGCGCTGCTGGCGCTGTTCTGCGCCGCGAACAGCGTCAACGCGGCCACCGGCTACTATCCGACCCTCCAGGACGCCGTCGGCGAACTGACCGGGCAGCCGCTGCCGCAGCAGGTCACGCTCGCCGAGCTCGGCTCGATCCACGGCAGGACCACGACCGGCCGGATCGTCCAGGTCGACATCCCGGACACGGCGAGCGGCTTCGCCCACCGCCAGGAGCTGGTCTACCTGCCGCCCGCGTGGTTCCGCAGCCAGAACCGGCCCAAGCTGCCGGTGCTGGAGATGATCGGCGGCGAGTTCGCGGCCCCCGACAACTGGGTCCGCTCCGGCAACGCGGTGCGCACCGTGGACGACTTCGCCGCCCACCACAACGGGTTCGCCCCGATCCTGGTCTTCGTCGACGCCACCGGCGGGTTCCGGGTGGACACCGAGTGCGTGGACGGCCCGCACGGCAGGGCCGAGAGCCACCTGCTCAAGGACGTCCCGCCGTTCGTCCAGAAGACCTTCAACGCCGCCACCGACCCGCACAGGTGGGGCGTCGCCGGCTGGTCGATGGGCGGCACCTGCGCCGTCGACCTGACGGTCGAACACCCCGACGTCTTCACGCACTTCGGCGACTTCTCGGGCGACCGGGGGCCGTACATCGGGGACCGGGACCACACCGTCCAGGAACTGTACGGCGGCGACACCGCTGCCTGGGCGGCCCACGACCCGCTGACCGTCCTCGCCCACCACCCCCGCTACCAGGGCGTCTCCGGCTACTTCGGGCAGGGCGACGAGGAACACGCCCAGATCGAGTCCGCCCGGGCCCTCGACGCGGCGGCGCGCAAGGACGGCATCCGCACCACCACCGCCGTCGGCTCCGGCAAACACAGCTGGCAGACCGGCGCCGCGACCTTCGCACGGGCCCTGCCCTGGCTGGCCCAGCAGCTCGGCGTCCCCGGCACCCGCGCCTGACCACGGTGCCACGGCGGCGGCGCCGCCCTGGGGGAAGCCTTGGTGCCGGAGCCGCCCGGCGCCCCCGGCCGGGCCACCCGCCCGCCGCCCGGCCGATGGCCCGGACGGCGCGGGGGACCCGCCCCGGGCAGCGGGGATCCCCGCCGGGGCGCCGTCCGGGCGGTCAACGCACCGCCTGGCATGCCCATTTCGGCCACCGCAGCGCGACCATGGCTTCCGACACGCCCGCACACATGTTCACCACCATCCCGCTGCAACCGCCGGGGGCCGCGGGCCACCCGCCGCAATCCCGCTTTGCTCCCGGCGGCCCGGTGGCATAAGTTTCGACCGCCGTCGACACAGCCGACCCTGACCGCCCCTCAGACCAGAGGTGCGCGGCGGAGCCAGGGGGCCGGACGGCGGGAACCACGGGGGAAGGAAGAGCCATGCCGAGTGCCCGCGACCGCGGGTCGGCCTGGCGGCGAGGACGGAAGGCCGGCACCGCGCACACGCGGCCCGCGCCCACCGCGCGCCCGACCCCGATCCACCACACCGGACACTTGGGGAATCGTCAGTTGCGTAGCACCGGACCGGCCGCCACCGCCGTGGCGGCACTCGTCTGCCTGGGAGCGCTCAGCGCCTGCGGACCGGACACCAGCGGCCAGGACGCGGGCCGGACCGCCGCGCCCACGCCCACCTCCGCGGCACCCTCCGCCGCCGCCACCGGCGCGGCCACCCCGGGCGCGACCAAGCCCGCCGCCGGCGGCGCCGACAAGGGCATCCCGGCCGCGGCCTGGATGGACACCAAGAGCGTCCCGATGGACGAGACGTACCACTACGCGCCGCTGGCCGCCAACGCCAAGCCGGTGACCGGCGCGGTCGCCTTCAAGGGCATGGAGCTGTGCCGCGCCGTGCCCGCCAAGGACGACGAGGGGCTGTTCACCGGCGTCGCCGCGAAGGCATCGGTCGGGTTCGGCGGCGACCGCTGGACGGCCCAGCAGACCGTGCTCTCCCACGGGGACCCGACCCACAGCAGCGGCACCAAGCAGCTCACCAACCTGGCGGACGCGCACCTCGTGGACGCCCTCAAGGGCTGCGCCAGGACCACCCCCGGCGCCACCGTGAAGGTCGTGAGCGCGGACGGCGCGCCGTACTTCGCCGCCATGCTGACCGTCCCTCAGCCGGACGGCTCGACCGCCACGCTGCACGAGTACGTGGTCACCGACGGCGGCTTCGTCAGCGAGCTGTCCGTCTGGGCGACCACCAAGGGCGGCGCCCAGCCCAAGGACGCCTGGAAGGCCCCCGAGGACCGGTACGTCGGCACCGGCATGACGGCGCCGCTCTGCGAGGCCCTGCCGGGGTGCGACGGGCACCAGTGACGCCCGGGGCGCACCCAGGGCTCCGGGAGCACCGCGAGCACCCGGAGCCCCGGGGGTTCGAGCGGTCCCCGTAGTCCAGCACCACCCACAGACGGCCGCCCGGCCCGTCCGGCACAGGGGACCGGACGGACCGGGCGGCGCTCGTTCAGCCGGTCACAGCCCCAGCCGCCCGAGCGCCGTGGTCCAGTCGCTCGCGATCGCGCTGCGGGCCGCGGCGAGGGTCACCCGGCCGTTGCACACCGCGTTCTTGAGCTTCGTCTCGACGCCGTCCTTGCCGGTGGCCGTCTGGCTGCCGTAGCGCGGCTCGGGCCACAGGTTGCGCGGGTCGCGCGGGGCGCCGCCGAGCTCGAGCGGGACGAAGTGGTCCTCCTCGTAGTCGGACGGGTTGGTGTCCGAGAAGCCGTACTGGGCGATCTGCTGGGTCTTCAGGGCGTTGGTGTAGCTCGTCGGCGGGCGGACGGTGGCGGTCCAGCCGGAGACGCAGATGGTCCGGCCGATGGTGGCCTGGGTGACGTCCGGGTTGTAGGCGCCCGGGGTGCAGGACGGGTCGGGCAGGGGCAGGTAGGCCTGCGAACAACTCGCCGCGAGCGGGCGGGTCTTGACCGGTGCCGCCTTCGCGGGGGCGGCCTGCGCGGTGCCGGCGGCGAGCCCGGCGGCGGCGAGGGCGGTCGACGCGGCGACGACGGTGAGGCGCTGACGGAGCATCATGAGGGCGGTCTCTCCTGGGCCGGCCCGGCCTCCCGCCGGGCGGATGCGCCCATGACAGCACCGCGGAGGCGACCGCCGTCAGGCCCGGGACGTGAACGCCTGGTGCGTCCGTCTCCACAACGGCGGCCCGGCGGCCCCCGCCCGCCCACGGCGTCCACGGCGTCCACACCCACCCACTACCCGACCAGCAGCCGCGCCAGCAGCGCCGCCGGCCCTTCCGGCAGGCTGCCGTGGACGAGTTCGGTGCGGTGCACCAGCCGCGGGGCGGCGATCGGCGCGGAGGCGACGCCGGCCGCCCCGGCGAGGACCGGGGCCGGCAGCAGGGTGAGCCCGTGCCCGGTGGCGACCAGGGCCAGCAGCCCGTGCACGTCGGTGCCCCGGTAGCGGGTGGCCGGCCGGAAGCCGTCGACGCCGGCCGCGGCGCGCAGCCGGTCCGCGGTGGGGGTGAGGTCGGGGGCGTCCAGCCAGCGGGCGGCGCTGAGGTCGGCGAGGGCGACGCCGGCGCGGCCGGCCAGCGGGTGCCCGGCCGGCAGGGCGACGGCGACGGGCCGCTCGTCGACGGCGACGGTGCCGAGCGGGCCGACGTCGGGCAGCGACAGCGGGTCGCTGGGCGCGGCCAGGCCGTCGACCAGGGCGAGATCGACCTCGCCGGTGGCGACCCGGGCGGGCAGCACGTCCTGGGCGAGGACCCGCACGACGAGGTCGACGCCCGGATGGGCCCGGCGCACCTCACCGAGCACGCGCCCCAGCTCCGCCCCGACCGCCAGCGGGGTGGCTCCGAGCACGAGCCGGGCGCTCGGGGCGCCGGCCAGGCGCGCGACGTCGGCGCGCGCCGCGTCGAGCCGGATCAGCAGCGGCGCCGCGTGCTCCAGCAGCCGCCGGCCGGCTCCGGTGGGGCGGACCGGACGCCGGTCGAGCAGGCCCGCCCCGAGGTCGGCCTCCAGGGCGGCGATCTGCTGCGAGACCGCGGACTGCGTGTAGCCGAGTGCGCGCGCCGCCTCCGAGAAGGAGCCGAGCCGGGCGACGGTGACGAAGGTGCGCAGCTGCTGCGGATCCACGGCGGCATCAACTCTTCTGATCGATGGGTAAGAAATCATCGTTGGCGCTGATCTCGGGTGCGGCGCCAGGATAGCGGCATGACGTACCTGACCCCCCGGATCGCCCTCGTCGGCGACCGCTCCCCCGCCGTCCGCTCGCACGCCCGCGTCCCCGGCCTGCTCGACGCCCTCGCCGAACGCGACCGGCTCGTCCTGGACGCCTACTGGATCCCGACCGAGGAGGCCGCGGCACCCGGCGCACTGGCCGGCTTCGACGCGATCTGGCTGCTCCCCGGCAGCCCCTACCGCAGCGAGGCGGGCGCACTGGCCGCCGTCCGGACGGCCCGCGAGCGCGGCATCCCGTTCCTCGGCACCTGTGCCGGCTTCCAGCACGCGGTGCTGGAGTTCGCGCAGAACGTCTGCGGCCTCGCCGGGGTCGTCCACGGCGAGGAGCACCCGCAGGGGGACGAGCAGGTCATCGTCCCGCTCGCCTGTTCCCTGGTCGGGCACGAGGGCGCCGTCGCGATCACCCCCGGCACGCTCGCCGAGCGGGTCCTCGGCACCACCCGCACCCAGGAGCGCTACCACTGCAACTACGGCCTGAACGCGGACTACCTGGAGCGGCTGCGGACGCACGGACTGCTGTTCAGCGGCGCGGACGACAGCGGCGAGACGCGCGTCCTGGAGCTGCCGGACCACCCGTTCTTCCTGGCCTCGCTGTTCCAGCCGGAGCTGTCCGGCGACGGCAGCCGGCCGCACGCCATGATCCGGGCGCTGGCCGCGGCCGCCGTCGCGCACGCGGCGGGGGCGCCGGCCGCGGTGTGACGGCTGAGGCGTGGACCGTCACGGCGGGACCACCACTGCGGGACCGCCGCAGGGTGCACACGACGCGGCCGTCGCAGGACGGCCGCCGGGCCGCCGGGTGCGCCGGGGGGCGCTCCCCTGCGGCCCGGGCACGGCGTCACATCGGCAGCGAGCGCAGCCGCACCGGCCCCTCCGGCCATCCGGCACCCGCCGCCAGCGGCGCCCACATGGTGCGCAGCGGCATCACCGCCAGCCGCCCCCCGGGCTGTTCCACCGTCACCTCCTCGGCGACCTCCCGGAATCCCAGTCCGCGGTAGAAGGCGGCCAGCGGCGGGCGGCAGAACAGCAGGGCGTGCCGGTGGCCGAGCTCGCGGGCGTGGTCGAGGGCGGCCCCGACGACGACGCCGGCCAGGCCGCCACCGCGCCGGTCGGGGGCCACACAGACCCCGCCGACGCCGATCACGACCAGGTCGGTGCCGCCCACGGTGAGCGGCAGCGGCAGCAGGCCGGTGTGGGCGATCAGCCGGCCGTCGGCGGCCCGGATGCCGAAGTGGACGTCCTTGGGCAGGAAGGTCAGCCCGGTGTGGGCGACGCCGTACGGGTCGTCGCCGGGGCCGAGGATCTCGTCCTGGTCGGCGCGGGCGTACTGCGGGAGTCTCACCACGGCCGGCGGAGCGAGCAGCGCCGGTGCGGCGGGCGACGGCACGGGTGACGAGGAGGCAGGCGACGGCAGCACGGGTGACGAGGGCGCGGAAGTCGGCGGCGCGGAAGTCGGCGGCCCGGGGGAGAAACGATCATCCATCCGTCCATGATCCCGTCCCGGAAGGGCGAGTTCCAGGCTGTTCCCGGCCACTGAGCCCCCGGCCACTACGCCCCTGGCCGCTACGCTCCCGACCTTCGCGCCCCCGGCCGGAGGCTCAGGCCGCGGCGCGCGCGGCCAGCTCCGCCCAGACCTCCTCGACCCGGGCCTCCAGGGCGTCCAGCGGCCCGCCGTTGTCGATCACCACGTCGGCGATCGCCAGCCGGTCCGCCCGCGAGGCCTGCGCCGCCATCCGGGCCCGGGCCTCCTCCTCGGTCATCCCCCGCAGCTCCACCAGCCGCCCGACGCGCACCTCGTCCGCGGCGTCGACCACCACGACCAGGTCGTACAGCGGCGCCAGCCCGTTCTCGGCGAGCAGCGGCACGTCGTGCACCACCACCGCGTCCGGGGCGGCGGCGGCCTCCAGTTCGGCGGAGCGGGCGCGCACCAGCGGGTGGACGACGGCGTTCAGCGCGCGCAGCCGGTCCGGGTCGGCGAAGACGACCGCCCCGAGGGCCGGGCGGTCCAGCGCGCCGTCGGGCCGCAGCACCTCGGGCCCGAACTCGGCCACCACGGCGGCCAGTCCGGCCGTCCCCGGCGCGACCACCTCGCGGGCGATCACGTCGGAGTCCACGATCACCGCGCCGCGGGCGGCGAACAGCCGGGACACCTCGCTCTTGCCCGCCCCGATGCCACCCGTCAGTCCGATCTTCAGCATGGCGCCAGGCTACCGGCGCCCGGCTGCCGCCGTCAGCCGAGGTCCAGGCTCTCGCCCTCCCCGAGGACGCGCAGTTCGGCGCCGGCGACCCCCGGCCCGTCCGGCCCGAGCAGCCGGGTCTGCACCGCGTGGCCGATCGGACTGAGCGTCGCGTCGTGCACCGGCACCGCGCGGCGCGGGCCGGCCTCCCGGACGTAGTCGATCACCTCGGAGGCCTTGCTCCACGGCGCCGCGAGCGGCAGCAGCAGGGTGTCCACGGCGTGCGGCGGCACGGTGAAGGCGTCGCCGGGGTGGAAGAGCCGGCCGTCGAACAGGAAGCCGATGTTCTTCACCCGGGGGATGTCCGGGTGGATCACGGCGTGCCACTCGCCGTGCACGCTCACCCCGATGCCGCCGACCTCGAAGGCGTCGCCCTCGCCGACCACCGAGACCCTGCTCCGCACGCCCTCCAGCTGGGCGGCCACCGCGGCGTTGGTCCACACCCGCAGCGTCGGGTCGGCCTCCAGTGCGACCCGCAGCCGGGACTCCTCGAAGTGGTCCATGTGTTCGTGGGTGATCAGCACGGCGTCGGCCCCGGCCAGGGCGGCGGGGTCGCTGAACGCCCCCGGGTCGACGAGGACGGTGGTGCCGTCGTGCTCCAGGCGTACGCAGGCGTGTCCGAACTTGGTGATCTTCATGCACCAAAGAATACAGCAAGGCTGCACAGTTTTGCTGCACACTTCTTCGATAGGCTTCTCCCATGGACACCCCCGCCCCAGCCCCCGACGCCCCCGTCCCCGCGGCCCCGGCACCCGAGACCCTCGAACTCGCCGCCGACCTGCGCACCGCCGTCGGCGAGCTGGTCCGCTCCCTGCGCCCGGACGACGCCCTGCCGCAGAACCAGGCCGGCGTCCTCGGCCTGCTGGTCCGCGACGAGCGCTCCTACACCGTCGCCGAACTCGCCGCCCGCCAGCGCGTGCGCCACCAGTCGATGGCCCGCACCGTCGCCCTGCTCACCGATGCCGGCCTGGTCACCCAGCAGCCGCACCCCACCGACGGCCGCAAACTGCTGGTCGCCGTCACCGGGCCCGGCCGGGCCGCCCTGCTGGACCAGCGCGCCCGCCGCGAGGCCCGGATCGCCGCCGCCATCGAGGCCCGGCTCACCCCCGAGGAGCGCGACCGGCTGCGCGCCGCCGTCGGCCTCCTCGCCCGTCTGCACTGACCGCACCGGCCGCGCCGACCGCCGGCGGGCACCCGCCGGGGCCCGGTCAGGGCTTGACGGCCCCCGCCAGCTCCACGCGCTCCACGAGCTCCACCGGCTTCCCGTCCGCCGGCTCCCGATCCGCCCGCTCCCGATCCGCCCGCTCCCGATCCACCGGCGACTGCGCCGCGGCCGGGCGCTGCGCCGGAAGGGTCGCCGGCGCGATGTCCGGCAGGTCGACGTGTTCGCTCAGCCCGAAGCGCCGGTGCAGTCGGCGCAGCGGTGCGGGCGCCCACCAGTTGAACTCGCCGAACAGGCTCATCGCGGCGGGCACCAGCAGACAGCGCACCAGGGTGGCGTCCACCGCGACGGCGACGGCCAGGGCGATGCCCATCTGCTTCACCATGAGCATGTCCCCGAGCGCGAAGCCCGCGAAGACGATGACCATCAGCAGGGCGGCCGAGGTGATGATCCGGCCGCTGCGCTGGACGCCCAGCTCCACCGACTCGGCGCAGCCGTACCCCTTGTCCCGCAGCTCCTTGATCCGGGCGAGCAGGAACACCTCGTAGTCCATCGAGAGCCCGAACGCGAAGGCGAAGACCAGCACCGGGATGAAGGTCTCCAGGCCGCCGGTGGGGCTGAAGCCGAGCAGTCCGCTGAAGTAGCCGTCCTGGAACACCAGGGTGAGCGCGCCGAGCGAGGCGCCCAGCGAGAGCAGGTTCATCAGCAGCGCCTTGACCGGCATGACCACCGAGCCGGTCATCAGGAACAGCAGCACCAGCGTGCCCGCCGCGACCAGGCCGAGGGCCCAGGGGCCGCGCGACATCAGCTCGTTCTTGAAGTCGACCACGGAGGCCGCACCGCCGGTGACGTAGGTCTTCAGCCCGCCGCGGTGGTCCCGCAGCTCCTGGACGACCTTCTTGGCCTCGCCGCCCTGCGGGTCGCCGTGCACGAGCACGTCGACGGTGGAGACGGAGTCGCTCACCGGGGTCACCGCCCGTACCCCGCTCACCCCGGGCAGCTTGGCGACGACGTCGTCCGCGTAGGCCTGGGCGACGGTGGCGCCGCCCTCGACGACGACGGTGATCGGCGCGGCGGAGGCCTGCGGGAACCGCTGGTCGACGGTGTCGGCGACCTGCCGGCCGGCCGAGGAGGCGGGCAGTACGGCGGCGCCGGAGTTGCGCATGTCGGCGTGCAGGAAGGGCGCGCCGGCGGCCATCAGCACCGCGACGCAGGCGAGGGCGACGAGCACCGCGCGCTTGCGGACCCGGCGGACGGTCCGGCTGAAGAAGCCCTCGTCCGGGACGGGTGCGGCGGGCGTCTTGATCCGTGAGCCGGCGAAGCCGAGCAGTGCGGGGACGAGGGTCAGTGCGGCCGCGACGGCGATCACCACCACGCTCACCCCGGCCGCGGCGACCGCCCCCAGCACCGGGCTGGTGAAGACGAACAGGCCGGAGAGCGCGACGGCGACGGTGAGCCCGGAGAAGGCGACGGTGCGTCCGGCGGTGGCGGCGGTGCGTTCGACGGCGGCGGCGATGCCGGCGCCGTGGCCCCGTTCCTCGCGGAAACGATTCACCATGAGCAGCGCGTAGTCGATGGAGAGCCCGAGCCCCAGCACCGTGGCGATCGGCAGCACGCTGGTGTCGATGTCCATGATCTTGCTGAAGCCGAACATGGCCAGCAGGGCACCGCCCACCGAGGCGACCGCGCCGATCACCGGCAGCGAGGCCGCCGCGAGGCCGCCGAAGACCAGCACCATCACGACCAGGGTGAGCGGGAGGGTCACCATCTCGCCGAAGCGGGTGTCCTTCTCGGTCTGCGTCTTGACCTCGTCCTGCAGCACCAGGTCCCCGCCGACCGTGACGTGGGCGCCGGTCTCACCGTCGAGCGCCGCGAGCCGCTGGGTCACGGCGTCGGTCTGCGCGGAGGTGCTGGTGTCGGCCATCCGTACGGAGACCAGGCTCGCGGTGCCGTCGGCGGAGCGCAGCGCCGCCGGGGCCGGGCCGGTGCCGTAGGCGTCGAGCGCGGAGGAGACGCCGGGCAGCGCGGTGATCTCGGCGGTCGCCTTCTCGACGGCCGCCCGCACCCCCGGATCGTCGACCGGTTTGCCGTCCACGACGGCGGTGACGGTGCCCTTGGCCGGATCGGCCGCGGCGACCACCGCGTTGCCGCGGTCGCCCTCGGCGGTGGCGGAGGAGGCCCCGGCCACCGAGCCCTCGAAGACCCGCCCGCCGATCAGCACCCCTATGACCAGGATGACGGCCCAGAAACCGAGGACCCACCGCCGGTGCCGGAAGCAGAACCGGCCGAGGGCGGCGAGGCGCCCGCGGACCTGGTGGTCGGCGGACGTCGCGGGGGGAGGAGTCACTGCGGTGCTACGGCGCATGTGCAGGGGGTGCCTAGCGTGCGGGGCCGGGTGAGCGACCCATCGGGCAACTCCTCCCAAGGTAGGTGCTCACCCCGGAAACACCCATAGCCACCCCATGAGCCCCTTATCACAAAAATCCATGAGATAAGGGACAAATAAGTGAACGGGAAAAACAATGGGCCCCACCCGGATCTCTCCGGGTGGGGCCCACCGTTCAACTACGCGCCAGGGACTGGCAGCGGATCAGAGCTTCAGCTCTGGCCGCCGGCCAGCTTCTCGCGCAGGGCGGCCAGGGCCTCGTCCGAGGCCAGGGCGCCCGAGCCCTCGTCGCTGGAGGACGAGTAGGAGCCACCGGCGGCGGCGGCGACGGCGTCGCCACCCTCGGCAGCGGCCTCCGCGTCGGCCTCACGGCTCTTGATGACCTGGGCCTGGTGCTGCTCGAAGCGGGACTGCGCCTCGGCGTACTGGCGCTCCCACTCCTCGCGCTGCTTCTCGAAGCCGGGCAGCCAGTCGTTCGCCTCGGGGTCGAAGCCCTCCGGGTAGATGTAGTTGCCCTGGTCGTCGTACGAGGCGGCCATGCCGTACAGGGTCGGGTCGAACTCGACCTCGGCCGGGTTGGCACCCAGGGCCTCGTTGGCCTGCTTCAGCGACAGGCTGATGCGGCGGCGCTCGAGGTCGATGTCGATGACCTTGACGAAGATCTCGTCGCCGACCTGGACGACCTGCTCCGGGATCTCCACGTGGCGCTCGGCCAGCTCGGAGATGTGGACCAGACCCTCGATGCCCTCGTCCACGCGGACGAACGCACCGAACGGAACCAGCTTGGTGACCTTACCCGGGACGACCTGACCGATCTGGTGCGTACGGGCGAACTGCTGCCACGGGTCCTCCTGGGTCGCCTTCAGCGACAGGGAGACGCGCTCGCGGTCCATGTCCACGTCGAGAACCTCGACGGTGACCTCCTGGCCGACCTCGACGACCTCGGACGGGTGGTCGATGTGCTTCCAGGACAGCTCGGAGACGTGCACCAGGCCGTCGACGCCACCCAGGTCCACGAAGGCACCGAAGTTGACGATCGAGGAGACGACGCCGGAGCGCACCTGGCCCTTCTGCAGGGTGGTGAGGAAGGTCTGGCGGACCTCGCTCTGGGTCTGCTCCAGCCAGGCACGGCGGGACAGGACCACGTTGTTGCGGTTCTTGTCCAGCTCGATGATCTTGGCCTCGAGCTCCTTGCCCACGTAGGGCTGGAGGTCGCGGACGCGACGCATCTCGACGAGCGAGGCCGGGAGGAAGCCGCGGAGGCCGATGTCGAGGATGAGACCACCCTTGACGACCTCGATGACGGTACCGGTGACGATGCCGTCCTCTTCCTTGATCTTCTCGATCGTGCCCCAGGCACGCTCGTACTGAGCGCGCTTCTTGGACAGGATGAGACGACCCTCCTTGTCCTCCTTCTGGAGAACCAGGGCCTCGATGTTGTCACCGACGGCGACGACCTCGTGGGGGTCGACGTCGTGCTTGATCGAGAGCTCGCGGGACGGGATGACGCCCTCGGTCTTGTAACCGATGTCGAGGAGCACCTCGTCACGGTCGACCTTCACGATGACGCCCTCGACGATGTCGCCATCGTTGAAGTACTTGATGGTCTCGTCGATGGCGGCGAGGAACGCCTCGGCGTCGCCGATGTCGTTGACCGCGACCTGCGGGGTGGTGCTGATGGAGGAGTCGGTGGGGCTCGTCATTAGGAAAAGGGCTCCGGTACGGACATGAAGTCGTAGGTAATGCCACGCGGAGGGCCCGTATCGCTCCCACCGAACACCCGGACAGCCCAAGACGCGGCCCACCGGACTTCCCGCCATAGGCGAGAACCGGCGTCCGTCTTGCGACCGTGGGGGTCTTCGACAGAATGCGAGCGCGACCTGCTCCGTCCGAGGCGCGCAGGCCCGCAGCGCAACTTGTAGCATACGGGGACGGCCAGGCACGGTCAACGCCAAGAACGGCAAGACGGTGGAGCCCGGTACGGATCAGGCCATATCCTCCGATTGCGCACCTCACGGTGGCGCCCGCAGGGAGCCCTTCCCCGGATGCCACCGCCAGGATCCGGACCCTGACGGGCCCGGTCGCGGCAGCGGCGCTTCCGCACCCACACCCTACGCGATGGGCATTATCACCGTGGCCACCACCCCCCAGTCCGAGCTCCACGATCTTGACGCCGACGGCGACGACGCGGTACGGCGCGAGGCCGGCAGCGGGGAGAGCAGCCGGGCCAGCCGGCACTGGTGGGACCGCAACGCCGACGAGTACCAGGACGAGCACGGCGAGTTCCTCGGCGACGACCGCTTCACCTGGTGCCCCGAGGGCCTCGACGAGGCCGACGCCCGGCTGCTCGGCGAGGTCGCCGGCAAGGACGTCCTCGAACTCGGCGCCGGCGCCGCCCAGTGCTCCCGCTGGCTCGCCGGCCGCGGCGCCCGCCCCGTCGCCCTGGACATCTCCCACCGCCAGCTCCAGCACTCCCGCCGCATCGACCTCGGCCGCGGCACCGCCCCCGTCGCGGTCGTCCAGGCCGACGCCGCCGTGCTCCCCTTCGCCGACGCCTCCTTCGACCTCGCCTGCTCCGCCTACGGCGCCGTCCCGTTCAGCGCCGACACCGCCGCCCTGATGCGCGAGGTGCACCGCGTGCTGCGCCCCGGCGGCCGCTGGGTGTTCTCGGTGACCCACCCGATCCGCTGGGCCTTCCCCGACGAGCCCGGCGTCGAGGGCCTCACCGCGGTGGCCTCCTACTTCGACCGGACCCCGTACGTGGAGGAGGACGAGCAGGGCCGCGCCACCTACGTCGAGCACCACCGCACCCTCGGCGACCGGGTCCGCGAACTCGTCGCCGCCGGCTTCCGGCTGGTCGACCTGGTCGAGCCCGAGTGGCCGGCCGGCCTGGAGCAGGAGTGGGGCGGCTGGTCCCCGCTGCGCGGCCGGCTGATCCCCGGCACCGCGGTCTTCGTGACCGAGCGGGGCTGAGCCGGCTTGCTGCCCGACCGATCGGCGGGGGCCGCCTGGCGCGACCTCCCGGTCCGCACCGCCCTGCCCGCCCTGCACGAGGCACTCGACGGCACCGGCACCGCCGTGCTCGCCGCGCCGCCCGGCACCGGCAAGACCACGCTGGTGCCGCTCGCCCTGGCCGGGCTGCTCTCCGACGGCCGGCCCGTCCGGCGCGTCCTGGTCGCCGAACCGCGCCGGCTCGCCGTCCGGGCCGCCGCCCGCCGGATGGCCTGGCTGCTCGGCTCGTCCGTGGGCCGCGAGGTCGGCTACACCGTGCGCGGCGAGCGCCGGGTCGGGCCGGACACCGTCGTCGAGGTGGTCACCACCGGCGTGCTCCTGCAGCGCCTCCAGCGCGACCAGGAACTGCCCGGCGTGGACGTGGTCGTGCTGGACGAGTGCCACGAACGGCACCTGGACGCCGACACCGCGCTCGCCTTCCTGCTCGACGTCCGGGCGGCGCTGCGGCCCGACCTGGGAGTGGTCTGCGCCTCGGCCACCTCCGACACCGAGGCCTGGGCCGAGCTGCTCGGCGGCGCCCCGGTGGTGGAGGCGCACGGCGTCTCCCATCCGGTGGACGTGGTCTGGGCTCCGCCACCGCGCGCCGTCCGGCCCGCGCACGGCACCCGGGTGGACTTCGCACTGCTCGACCACGTCGCGGCCGTCGTGCGGCGGGCGCTGGTCGAGCGGGAGGGCGACGTGCTCTGCTTCCTGCCCGGCGTCGGCGAGATCGCCCGCGTCGCCGGGCAGTTGGGCTCCGTCGGCGCCGAGGTGCTGCACCTGCACGGGCGCGCGCCGCAGGACGTGCAGGACGCGGCGCTGACGCCTTCCGATTCCCGGCGGGTGGTGCTCGCCACCGCCGTCGCCGAGTCCTCCCTCACCGTGCCCGGCGTCCGGGTCGTGGTCGACGCCGGGCTCGCCCGCGAACCGCGCACCGACCACGCCCGGGGGCTGGCCGCCCTGGTCACCGTCCGTGCCTCGCTCGCGGCGGCCCGCCAGCGGGCGGGGCGTGCGGGGCGCGAGGCCCCGGGCACGGTCTACCGGTGCTGGCACGAGGCGGAGGACGCCCGCGCCGCACGGTTCCCGACACCCGAGATCGCCCTCGCCGACCTGACGTCGTTCGCGCTCCAGGCCGCCTGCTGGGGCGACCCGGACGCCACCGGGCTCGCCCTGCCCGACACCCCGCCCGCCGGAGCGATGGCTGCCGCCCGGGAGACGCTGCAGGCCCTCGGCGCCGTCTCCGCCGACGGCCGGGCGACGAAGCGCGGCGTCCGGCTCGCCCGCACCGGGCTGCACCCCCGGCTGGGGCGGGCACTCGTCGACGGAGCCCCCGCCGTGGGCGCCCGCCGGGCGGCCGAAGTCGTCGCCCTGCTGTCGGAGGAACCGCCGCGGGCGCTCGGGGACGACCTCGGGGCGGTCTGGCGGGCGGTGCGCTCGGCGCGCGACCCCTACGCCGGGCGCTGGCGCGACGAAGTCCGCCGGCTGCAGCGGGCGGCCGACGACGAGCCCGCCACCGCGCTCGACGACGCGACCGCCGTCGGGCTCGTCGTCGCCCTGGCGTTCCCGGAGCGGATCGCCAGGGCGCGGGTCGAACGGCCCGCACCCGGCGAGCGCAGCCCGTACCTGATGGCGTCGGGGACGGCCGCCGAACTCGCCCGCGACACCCGGCTCGGCACCCTGCCCTGGCTCGCCGTCGCGGTCGCCGACCGCCCGGCCGGGTCGCACTCGGCGCGGGTGCTGCACGCGGCGGCCCTGGACGAGTCCACCGCCGTCCTCGCCGGGGCGGCCCTGCTCGGCTCCCGCGAGGAGGTCCACTGGGACACCCGGCGAGGTGAAGTCGTCTCCCGCCGGGTGGAGTCCCTCGGCGCCATCGAACTCACCGAGAAGCCGCTGGCCCGGCCTGACTCCTCCCTCGTCCGCGCCGCCGTCCTCGAAGGCCTCACCCGCGAAGGCGTCAGCGCCCTCCTGACCTTCCCGTCCAACCTCCGGGAACGCCTCGCCTTCCTCCACACGGCGCTCGGCGACCCCTGGCCCGACGTCTCCGACGCCCCACTTCTGGAACGCGCCGAAGAGTGGCTGGAACCCGAGCTCTCCCGCGCCCGGCGCCGCGCAGACCTCGCGAGGATCGACACGACGGCAGCCCTCCAGCGCCTGCTCCCCTGGGCGAGCGGACAGGCCGGGCGGCTGGACGAGCTGGCCCCCGAACGCATCACCGTGCCGTCCGGGTCGAAGATACGGGTCGACTACAGCACCGAACGCCCCGTGCTGGCCGTCAAGTTGCAGGAACTGTTCGGCTGGAAGGCGGCCCCGGCTCTCGCCGGCGGCCGCGTACCGCTCACCGTGCAGCTGCTCTCCCCCGCCGGCCGCCCGGCAGCGGTCACCGGCGATCTGGAGGGCTTCTGGCGCAACGGCTACCAAGCCGTCAGAGCGGACCTCAGGGGCCGCTACCCCCGCCACCCCTGGCCCGAGGACCCGACCACCGCGGAACCCACCAAGCGCACCAACCCGAGGAAGTGACGGCAGAGGTCGGACGTTCTACGCCGGGAAGTCGCCCTCGCGGACGGCCTCGATGAAGGCTTCCCACGCCACGGCCGGGAAGACCAGTGCCGGCCCGTGGGGGTCCTTGGAGTCACGCACGGGGACGAGGCCGGGGAATCCGGGGGCCACCTCGATGCAGTCGCCTCCGTTGGGAGCGCTGTAGCTGCTCTTCCGCCAGACGGCTCTGGCGAGCTCGTTTCGCCTCATCCTCGTACCCTTCCAGCGCATCGCGGATCAGCGCAAGCGAGTTGCTCGCCGGGAGCACCTCGCTGCGAAGCCGATCATAGGCACGCCGGTGCGCAGCGACGACTTCTGGATCATTGCTCGGATGCCCTCGGTCCAAGCTCTCCGAGTAGACGTAGTTCTGCCCGTCGGGCATCTCCAGCAGAACCATCGACGTAGGGATGATGGTCCTGCGATCCGCGAACGGTGCGATCTCAATGATCACGTTCGTCAACTCCGCAATGGCCAGCAGGTGGACCATCTGCCGATGCATCACCTCAGGTCCGCCTAGAACCGTGCGAATCGTGCTTTCGTCGAGAACGGCGAGCAACAGAGGGCCGTCCTGCACAAGGAACCGCTGCTGCCGGGCCAACCGTGCAGTCGTTCGCTCCTCGACCAACGCTGCCGAGCCTCCGGCGGCGAACAGTGCCCGCGCGTACTCGCGGCACTGAAGCAAGCCATGCATGTATCCACACTGGTAGACGCGAGCGCTGAGCGCCTCGGAGTCCATGTCTGCGTGGGCCTGAAACCAATCCGGATGTTCAACCCCAGCATTCCAGTCCACCTTCCCCCAAAGCCGCTTCAGCGCACCCCCGGTGTCGAGCAGTTCATCTGCCTTCTCCACCAGATCCGGCGGCATACGGCGCTGGCCGGTCTCGTGCCGGGTGATGTTCGTCCGGCTGCAGTGCAGGAGCTTGCCCAGTTCCTCCTGCGTGAAGCCGGCCACCTCCCGGTAGAACCGCAGCTCCTCGCCGAACAACTCCGCCGAACTGGCCGTCAACTCCCGCTTGAACCGCCGATGCGCCACAGCCGGCCCCCTCACGCACCATGTGCCCCTGGCACCGGATTTCGGCCATCACCGTACCCCCGAAGCCTCGATGATTGGCACCAGAAAGCAATCATCTGCATGCACAGCGTGATTGCGCACTACTCCCGTGCGCCCCATCCGCCCCCGAGGTACACCACTGTGCTCGCCACCCGCCGCCTCAACCACCGCTTCGACGCCCTCCTCACCGACCCCCGCCCCGGCTCCGAGGCCGACACCGGCGAACTCCTCGAAGCCCGCGGCGTCTTCGACGTCCCCGCCACCCTCACCGAGACCGACCGCGCCGTCATCGACCTCTTCCTCATCGCGATCGACGCCGTGGGCGGCATCCGCCACGGCCACCGCCACGGCCTCGACCGCTGGTTCACCACCGGCGACCTCACCGCCGCCCACCTCTCCCTCGCGGCCACCCGCTCCCTCACCCGCACCGGCCACCCGGCCCGCTACTGGACCGGCCCCGGCGCGCACCGCCTCGGCGACGGAAGCGTCACCCTGGGCTCGCCGCGCAGGAAGTCGGTCCACCCGACTTCCTACGCGGTCCGGGTTTCGGCCCGCGGAGCGTCACCGCGGCAGAGCTGCAGAGCTTCAGCGGGCGGAGGTGGTGCCGGATCTCAGGCGGTCAGCACGGTGGTGCTGCTCCAGTCCGGGTTCAGAGCGCCTTCGGCCGGTTCGGCGACGATGCCCTCGGTGTCGAGCCGGCCCGTGGAGATCACACCGTCGCCCCCACGGTAGAACAGCAACTCCCGGCCCACCGGCGCGATGATCGTCCAAGGCCGCCCGGCGCCGCTACGCCCGCCCGCCCGCCCCGAGCAGCTCAGCAGCCGCCCGCGTTCGCCGAGCCCGATCCTCCGGAGATCCACGGCGAGGAGGACGCCGGCGAGGGCTTGGGCCGCACGCTGCGCTCGGTGATCAGTCCCACCTCGACGCCGGCGGGGCCGAGCAGCCCGGTCAGGGCCTCCTGCAGGCGCGCCGCGTCGGTGCCGGCGGGCGCCTTCCACTCCACCTGCCCACCGGTGAAGTCCAGCCGGCCGAGGAGCGTCTCCTCGGCCGGCGCGCGATCGCCCTCGTAGGGCTCGGTGATGCTGCGCTCCAGCCGAACGGCGGGCAGCTCGGTCAGCGGCCGCCAGTCGCCGGGGCGCCCGGCCCGAACCAGCCGGTAGCGCTCCGCCGCCTCGGGCGGGGCGAACTCGATCCGGTGGACGGCGCTCACCTCCATCCAGGCCAGCGCCGGGACGGCAAGCAGGTACTCGACCCCCGCGATCACTCCGACCACCGTGGCGACGGTGCCTCCGGCCGCGTCGAGGAGCCACAGGAAGAACGCCGCCAGGAAGGTCGGCACGATGAGGGCCACCGGCACCATCAGCGCGTTCCTGGCGGCCGTCAGGCAGTGCAGCAGCACAGTGCGCCGGGTGCCGCCGCCCTCGCGCAGGACGATGTCGGTCGAGGCGGGGCCGGTGCGCAGGACGCCATCCAGAGCCATACCAGAAGCGTAGGGCTGCCGACCAGGACCGACCAGAGCCCCGGCGCGGCCAATGCGCGCGACGATCAACACGTCTGACGTTTCATCAGCTCCAGGGGGCCGGCCCCGGCCGTGGTGGGGATGACCTCCGGCCCGTTCGAGACCGCCCGGGAGCGCGGCATCCCACCCGAGCGGTACATCGTCCGACCGATCAGGCTGCACGGGAAGTCGGCCCCGCCGACTTCCCGTGCAGCCCGGGTACCGCCAGGCCGGTGGGTCCGGCCGCTACGCGTCCGCCGCGGGAGAGGCCCACCAGGTCGAGGGCGACGCGACGGCGTAGCCCAGCGACTCGTACAGCGGGCGGCCCAGCTTCGACGCGGTGAGCGTGAGCGGCAGGTCCGCCAGGTGGGCGAGGGCGCCGAGCATGACGGCCCGCCCCACGCCGCGCGACCGGAACGCCGACGCGGTGGCGACCCAGTAGTGGCTGCCGACACCGTCGTCCACGACGCTGACGCAGGCTCCCGCGGCCTCGCCGTCGATCGAGGCGACGAACACGTCCACGCCCGGCTGCCCGATCAGGTCCATCGGGAACAGCTCGCCCGGGCGGTGGGGCTCGAACCCGGTCAGCTCGAAGCCCTCGATCACGACCCGCTCGGCCGCCTGGAGGTCCTCGGGCCGCCGCACCCGGAGGACGTCCAGCGCCGGTGCGCCGACGGGCCCGGGCAGGCGCAGCATGACCGGCATCTGCCAGTTGCGCATGCCCAGGTGGTTCAGGTCGGTCGCGCTGTACGGATCCTCGGCGTACACCTGGCCCGTGGCCCGGCGGGCCAGCTCGCTCAGCTCGGCCAGTTCGCCCGGGGCGAGGTCGGGCTCCTGGATCAGGATCCGCAGGCCGGCGCGCTCGTCGCCGTCGACCGCGAGGAATCCGCGGCGCCGGATCACCTCGTGCCCCCGGGCTCGGCCGGTCGCGGCCCAGAAGGCGGCGGAGTTGCGGGCCTGACGCATCGGCGCCTCGGCCAGGGAGACGGTCTGGTCGGTCGAAGGGGATCCCGTTGTCATTGCGCCTACGCTAGTACGAGATTGACCCGCCGCACGGTCCAATTCCCCACGGACCCGACGGGCCACCGGCACGGACGGCGACGGGCCCGGGCACCGGTGGTGCCCGGGCCCGTCTCCTTGCGCGGAGCGCGTCAGTACGCGGCCCGTCGCCATGCGCGGCGCGCGTCAGTGCGCGGCGGCCTCCCAGTTGGCGCCGACGCCGACCGAGACGTCCAGCGGGGCGCGCAGCGGGTAGGCGCCGGCCATCTGCTCGCGGACGATCGCCTCGACCTGCTCGCGCTCGCCCGGTGCGAGCTCCAGGACGATTTCGTCGTGCACCTGGAGCAGCATCCGGGAGGTGAGTCCGGCCGCGCGCAGGGCCTCGTCGACCCGGAGCATGGCGATCTTGACGATGTCGGCGGCCGAGCCCTGGATGGGGGCGTTGAGGGCCATCCGCTCGGCCATCTCGCGGCGCTGGCGGTTGTCGCTGTTGAGGTCCGGCAGGTAGCGGCGCCGGCCCAGGAGGGTCTCGGTGTAGCCGGTGGCGCGGGCCTCGTCGACGACCCGGCGCAGGTAGTCGCGGACGCCGCCGAAGCGCTCGAAGTAGGTGTCCATGAGGCCCTGGGCCTCGGCGGGCTTGATGCTGAGCTGCTGGGAGAGGCCGTAGGCGGAGAGGCCGTAGGCGAGGCCGTAGGACATCGCCTTGATCTTGCGGCGCATCTCGGCGTCCACCGCGTCGCCAGGGACCTCGAAGACCTGGGAGGCGACGGTGGTGTGCAGGTCCTCGCCGGTGGCGAAGGCCTCGATCAGGGCCTCGTCCTCGGAGAGGTGCGCCATGATCCGCAGCTCGATCTGCGAGTAGTCCGCGGTGAGCAGCGACTCGTAGCCCGCGCCGACCACGAAGGCGCGGCGGATGGCGCGGCCCTCCTCGGTGCGGACGGGGATGTTCTGCAGGTTCGGGTCCTGCGAGGAGAGCCTGCCGGTGGCGGCGACCATCTGGTTGAAGGTGGTGTGGATGCGGCCCTTGGGCGAGACGGTCTTGAGCAGGCCCTCGACGGTGGTGCGCAGCTTGGCCTGGTCGCGGTGGCGCAGCAGGATGACCGGGAGTTCGTTGTCGGTCTGGGTGGCGAGCCAGGTGAGCGCGTCGGCGTCGGTGGTGTAGCCGGTCTTGATCTTCTTGGTCTTGGGGAGGGCGAGCTCGCCGAAGAGGATCTCCTGGAGCTGCTTGGGCGAGCCGAGGTTGAACTCGTGCCCGGCGGCGGCGTGCGCCTCCTCGACCACGCGCTGGATCTCGGCGGCGAACTGGGCCTCCAGCCCGGTGAGCCACTCGCGGTCGGCCGCGATGCCGTAGCGCTCCATGCGGGCGAGCAGGGCGGCGATGGGCAGTTCCATGTCGCGCAGCAGGCCGGTGGCGCCGACCTCGCCGAGGCGGGTGTCGAAGAGCGCGGCGAGGTCGAGGACGGCGCGGGCCTGGAGCATCAGCGCCTGGGCGCCCGCGGTCGGGTCCTCCTCGGGGGCGTCGAAGGCGAGTTGACCGCTCTCGGTGGCGGGCGCCGGGGTGAGCGAGCGGGCCAGGTACTCCTCGGCGAGCACCTCCAGGGTGAAGGTGCGGCGGCCGGGCTTCTCCAGGTAGGCGGCGAGCGCGGTGTCGGCGACGACGCCCTCGATGGTCCAGCCGCGCTCGGCGAAGGCGCGCATGACCTGCTTGGCGATGTGCAGGGCCTTGGGGGCGGCCGGGTCGGCGAGCCAGCCGGCGAGGGCCCGCTCGTCCTCCTCGGCGAGCAGGGCCGGGTCGAACCAGGCGGCCGTCTCGCCCGCGGCGAGGGCGATCTCGGTGACCTCGCCGGTGCCGAGCGCCCACTGGTAGACGGCGGCCAGGGCGACCGGGGTCTTGCCGTCGGCGGCGTGCTCGCGCAGCCAGGCGGCCAGGGTGCCCGGGTCGGTGAGCAGTTCGCCGTCGACCTCGACGCCGGGGGCGAGCTCGGCCGCGGCCTCCTCGGCGCCGGTGGTCGGGTCGATGCCGAAGACGCGGTCGCGGAAGTTGGCGTTGCGGAACTCGAGGGACTCCATGAGGGTGCCGACGGCGTCCCGGTCGAACGCCGAGCGGGCCAGGTCGGCGACGCCGAGCGGGAGTTCGACGTCGCGGACCAGCTCGGTGAGGACGCGGTTGCGCTTGACCGAGTCGAGGTTGTCGCGCAGCTTCTCGCCGATCTTGCCCTTCACCTCGTCGGCGCGGGAGACCAGTTCGTCGAAGGACCCGAACTGGTTGACCCACTTGGCGGCGGTCTTCTCGCCGACGCCGGGGATGCCGGGCAGGTTGTCGGACGGGTCGCCGCGCAGGGCCGCGAGGTCGGGGTACTGGCGCGGGGTGACCCCGTACTTCTCGGCGACCTTCTCCGGGGTGTAGCGGGTGAGTTCGGAGACGCCCTTGGTCGGGTAGAGCACGGTGACGTGCTCGGTGACCAGCTGGAGGGAGTCGCGGTCCCCGGTGACGATGTCGACGTCGTAGCCGGCCGCCTCGGCGGCGGTGGCCAGGGTGGCGATGATGTCGTCGGCCTCGAAGCCCTCGGCGGTGATCCGGGGGACGTTCATGGCGTCGAGGAGTTCGCCGATCAGGCCGACCTGGCTGCGGAACTCGTCGGGGGTCTTGGCGCGGTTGGCCTTGTAGTCGGGGAACTCGACGGAGCGGAAGGTCTGCCGGGAGAGGTCGAAGGCGACGGCGAGGTGGGTGGGCTGCTCGTCGCGGACGGTGTTGGCGAGCATCGACGCGAAGCCGTAGACCGCGTTGGTGGGCTGGCCGGTGGAGGTGTTGAAGTTCTCCACGGGCAGGGCGTAGAAGGCCCGGTAGGCCATCGAGTGCCCGTCGAGCAGCATCAGCCGGGGCCGCGGGCCGGCCCCGCCGCCACCCGTCGCGCCCTTGTCCGTACTCTGCGTAGCCACGTCAACGTCCGTTCCTGCCGATTCCACTACCGGCCACCGATCCTATGGCCCGGCACCGACAAAAGGGGCGCCGCGCCGACCGGGCCGGGGCCACCGCGCCGACCGGGCCGGAGCAGCGGCACCGCACGGGCGCCGGAGCCGCCACGCCAGCCCGGCGTCGCCGCTACCCCCGAGTAGGACGGTCGTACGATCACAGGCAGCACGACGACGCGACCCCCCGAACGGCAGGAGCTCCCCCATGACCGAAGCGGCCCCCGACGCGGCACCCGTCCTGAAGGTCCCGCAGGACGTGCTGGACCACTTCGCCAAGCTCGGCGTCGATCCGGGCACCTTCTCCGGCGGCCACCTCGGCGAGAAGCTCGGCATCCGGATCGTGGAGGCCTCCGGCGACCGGGTCGTCGGCACCATGCCCGTGGAGGGCAACCAGCAGCCGTACGGCCTGCTGCACGGCGGGGCGTCCGCCGCCCTGGCCGAGACGCTGGGCTCGATCGGCGCGATGCTGCACGCCGGCCCCGGCCGGTACGCGGTCGGCGTGGACCTCAACGCCACCCACCACCGCTCGGCCACCTCCGGGCTGGTCACCGGGGTCGCGACGGCCGTGTTCAAGGGGCGCACCGCCGCCACCTACGAGATCGCGATCACCGACGACACCGGCAAGCGGATCACCAGCTGCCGGCTGACCTGCATGCTGCGCGACCTCTGACCCCGGATCGGCCCCGCCCCGTCGGGCCGACCGTCCGTCACATCCCTTGGCCGCCCCCTTGTTTGACCGTCCGCCCGGCTGGGCAGGCGTTGGTCCAGACAAGGGGGCGGCGGCATGCCCGGGGGCAGTCGGCGGGCTCCGCGCAGATATACCATTTTTGTAACGCTGCGTAATAAGTTTGAAATCCAAGCACCGGCCGGTTCCGCGGCTCGCGAATACCACGGAACCCCTTCACCGCGCCCCTGATGTCCGGATTCCGGACGTGCACGGTCGGAACACGCACATCGGACATCCATGTCCGATTATCGACGCAGCCAGCCGTGACCCCCATTTCTGGGCCTTACATGGCCCGATCAGCCCTTACCTCCCCGATATCACTGGGTCGGCCGGGCCGAAACGACCACATGCTGAGACAACTGCTACGTGTGCTCATAACAAGAGAATCACAGCCTCGCCGCACCACTGCCCGAGCCGCCCAACGGCATCTAGAGTCACGGCCAGTCACCGCGCCACCGGATTGGGCCAGGCCCTCCGCGCACCCCGGCTCCCGCCACTCAGGCGCGGCGCCTCCTGAACCGAAGGGGACCCCCGTGCGTCATCGTGCAGCAGTTGTCGTGAGCATTGCCGTCATCGGCGCCCTCAGCCTGAGCGCCTGCGGCTCCCGCGACGAGAAGAAGTCCGGCGACGGGGGCGCCACCGGCGGCGGCTCCACCACCGTCACCATCGGTGTCGACGCGCCGCTCACCGGCGACCTCTCCGCCCTCGGCCTCGGCATCCGCAACTCCGTGGACCTCGCCGTCAAGAAGGCCAACGAGTCCAACGAGGTCCCCGGGGTCAAATTCCAGATCAAGGCCCTCGACGACACCGCCAAGCCCGCCCCCGGCCAGCAGAACGCCACCCAGCTCGTCGCCGACAGCAGCGTGCTCGGCGTCGTCGGCCCGCTCAACTCCAGCGTCGCCCAGTCGATGCAGCAGATCTTCAACGACGCCAACCTCGCCGAGGTCTCCCCCGCCAACACCGGCGTCGCCCTCAGCCAGGGCGAGAAGTGGGCCACCGGCGACAAGAAGCGCCCCTTCAAGTCCTACTTCCGCACCTCCACCACCGACGCCGTCCAGGGCCCGTTCGCCGCCCAGTACCTCTTCCAGGACGCCAAGAAGACCAAGGTCTTCCTCATCGACGACCAGAAGACCTACGGCGCCGGCCTCGCCGCCACCTTCAAGGGCGAGTTCACCAAGCAGGGCGGCACCATCGTCGGCGAGGAGCACGTCAACCCCGACGACCGCGACTTCTCCGCCATCGTCACCAAGGTCAAGAGCTCCGGCGCCGAGGCCGTCTACTACGGCGGCGAGTACCCCGCGGCCGGCCCGCTCTCCCTCCAGCTCAAGGAGGCCGGCGTCAACATCCCCCTGATGGGTGGCGACGGCATCCAGAGCGGCGACTTCATCAAGCTCAACCCCAAGAGCCAGGGCGACTTCGCCACCGCCGTCGGCCTGCCCGTCGAGCAGCTCCCCACCGCCGCCAAGTTCATCTCTGACTACAAGGCCGGCGGCTACAAGGACGCCTACGAGACCTACGGCGGCTACTCCTACGACAGCGCCTGGGCCATCATCCAGGCCGTGAAGAACGTCGTCAGCGCCAACAACGGCAAGCTCCCCGCCAACCCGCGCGCCGCCGTCGTCGACGCCGTCCAGAAGGTCTCCTTCAACGGCGTCACCGGCACCGTCTCCTTCGACGAGTTCGGCGACACCACCAACAAGCAGCTCACCGTCTACACCGTCAAGGACGGCAAGTGGGCCGTGGAGAAGTCCGGCACCTTCAAGGGCTGACCCGCCCCGGGCCGGCCCCCCGAGGGCCGGCCCCCGGCCACCCGGACACACACCAGCACCACAGCGCGCGGGGGCGCCACGAGTGCCCCCGCGCGCCCCCACATCCACCACCCACGCGGACACCCCCGAACGCACAACGGAGGCCCAGCGGTGCACGACCTACCGCAGCAGCTGGCCAACGGCCTGATCCTCGGAGCCCTCTACGGGCTCGTCGCGATCGGCTACACGATGGTCTACGGCATCGTCCAGCTCATCAACTTCGCCCACGGCGAGATCGTCATGGTCGGCGGCTTCGGCGCCCTGACCGCCTACCTCGCCCTCCCCGGCGGCACCACCCTCTGGCTGGCCCTACCGCTGATGCTGATCGCCGGCATCCTGGTCTCCACCCTCACCGCCGTCGCCGCCGAGCGCTTCGCCTACCGGCCCCTGCGCAACGCCCCCCGACTCGCCCCCCTCATCACCGCCATCGGGCTCTCCATCTTCCTGCAGCAGCTCGTCTTCTCCTTCTACCCCGACGCCAAGAAGGCCCGGGTCTTCCCCAAGATCCCCGGCGACCCCTTCAGCCTCGGTTCCATCACCGTGCAGCGCAGCGACCTCTTCCTGATCATCGCCGCCCCGCTGTGCATGCTCGCCCTCGGCTGGTTCGTCACCCGCACCCGCTCCGGCCGCGCCATGCAGGCCACCAGCCAGGACCCCGACACCGCCAAGCTCATGGGCATCGACACCGACCGCATCATCGTCATGGCCTTCGCCATCGGCGCCGCGTTCGCCGCCGTCGCCGCCATCGCCTACGGCCTGCGCAGCGGCCAGGTCGACTTCCGCATGGGCTTCCTGCTCGGCCTCAAGGCCTTCACCGCCGCCGTCCTCGGCGGCATCGGCAACATCTACGGAGCCATGCTCGGCGGCGTCGCCCTCGGCCTCGCCGAGAGCCTCGCCACCGGCTACATCCAGCACCTCCCCGGCATGCACCTCTTCGGCGGCGGTGCCTGGAAGGACGTCTGGGCCTTCGTACTCCTCATCCTCGTGCTCCTCGTCCGGCCCCAGGGCCTGCTCGGCGAGCGCGTCGCGGACAGGGCGTGACCACCATGACCACCACCAGCACCGAAACCACCCCGGTCATCCCCCTCCCGGCCCGTGCCGCCACCGCGCTCACCGGCCTCGGCGCCCTCGCCACCGCGGCCTCCGCCGCCCTCTCCTGGACCTGGACCCCGGACTTCCCCGGCGACCTCACCTACACCGGCTCCCCCGCCGGCCTCCAGTGGCTCGCCCTCACCGCAGGACTGCTCACCCTCGCCCTGCTCCTCGCCACCCAGGGCGTCCCCGGCCTGCGCTGGGCCGCCCCCAGCGGCAGCAACAACGCCGTCCTCTACGCGGCCACCGGCGCCCTCGCCATCAGCGCCTTCTCCGTCACCGCGATCTCCGTCGAACTCGGTGGCCTCGCCAACCTCGAACCCGGCGGCTGGGTCCTCGCCGCCGGCGGCATCCTCTCCCTCGTCGGCGCCCTCGGCCTCCCCCTGGACCGCCGCACCCACGTGCCGCTGCGCGTCCTGGACAAGCGCCTCTTCCTGCTCGTCCCCGCCGCCCCCGTCGGCTGGTTCGCCGCCCACGCCATCCCCGGCGACAAGCCCGTCGCCCCGGTGATGACCGCCCTCGCCGGCGCCCTCGCCATCGCCACCGGCGCCGTCCTGCTCCTCCAGCTCGGACACCTCGCCAACAGCCGGCTGCGCCTGGGCACCGTCGAGCGCCCGCTCCCCGCGGCCCGCCAACTCCCCTCCTGGGTCGAGATCCTGGTCATCGTCGCCGCCTTCGGCATCGGGCTCTTCGCGATCACCTTCGGCATCGACACCGAGTACGGCGAGCTCTTCACCGGCTACCTGCTGCTCGCCGGCCTGGTCGTCGCCGCCCTCGCCAAGGCCGGCCTGATCGCCCGGCTGCGCGCCCTCACCGTGAAGTACCGGCCGGTCACCACCGGCGCCGCCTTCGCCGCCGCGGCCAGCTTCCCGTTCACCCAGACCAGCGACCAGTACACCTCGGTCGCCACCAACATCCTGATCTTCGCCACCGTCGCCCTCGGCCTCAACATCGTCGTCGGCCTCGCCGGTCTGCTCGACCTCGGGTACGTCGCCTTCCTCGGCGTCGGCGCCTACGCCGCCGCCCTGGTCTCCGGCTCCCCCGCCTCGCCCATCCACGTCCAGTTCCCGTTCTGGGCCGCGATGCTCACCGGCGCCGCCGTCTCCATGGTCTTCGGCGTCCTCATCGGCGCCCCGACCCTGCGGCTGCGCGGCGACTACCTCGCCATCGTCACCCTCGGGTTCGGCGAGATCTTCCGCATCACCATGCTCAACCTGAACGGCACCACCGGCCCCAAGATCACCAACGGCTCCAACGGCATCCCCCGCATCCCGGACCTGGAGATCTTCGGCTTCGACCTCGGCAAGCCCCACACCGTCGCCGGCATCGAACTCGGCCGCTTCTCCAACTACTACCTGCTGATGCTCCTCGTCACCGCCCTGGTCGTGCTCGTCTTCGCCCGGGTCGGCAACTCCCGCATCGGCCGCGCCTGGGTCGCCATCCGCGAGGACGAGACCGCCGCCGAGGCCATGGGCATCAACGGCTTCCGCCTCAAGCTCCTCGCCTTCGCCCTCGGCGCCTGCCTCGCCGGCCTCGCCGGCACCGTCCAGGCCCACGTCAGCTACACCGTCACCCCGGACCAGTACACCTTCGCCGAGGCGCTGCCGCCGAACTCCGCCTTCCTGCTCGCCGCCGTCATCCTCGGCGGCATGGGCACCATCAGCGGACCCCTCGCCGGCGCCACCCTCCTCTTCCTCATCCCCAAGAAGCTGGAGTTCCTCTCCGACTACCAGCTGCTCGCCTTCGGCGCCGCCCTCATCGTCCTCATGCGCGTCCGCCCCGAGGGCCTCATCCCCAACCGCCGCAGCCGACTGGAGTTCCACGAGGCCGCCATCCCCGCCCAGTCCACCGGCGACGACGTCGCACTCACCAAGGCAGGGGCGTGACCACCCAGATGACCACCACCGCCGCACCCCTGCTCGAAGTCACCGGCGTCACCATGCGCTTCGGCGGCCTCACCGCCGTCAACGACGTCAGCCTCACCGTCCGCGAGGGCGAGATCATCGGCCTCATCGGCCCCAACGGCGCCGGCAAGACCACCTTCTTCAACTGCCTCACCGGCCTCTACGTCCCCACCGAGGGCGCCGTCCGCTACCGCGACACCCTCCTGCCGCCCAAGCCCCACCTCGTCACCCAGGCCGGCATCGCCCGCACCTTCCAGAACATCCGGCTCTTCGCCAACATGACCGTCCTGGAGAACGTGCTCGTCGGCCGCCACAGCCGCACCAAGGAGGGCATCTTCTCGGCCATCCTGCGCGGCCCCGCCTACCACCGGGCCGAAGCCGAGAGCCGCGAGAAGGCCATGGAGCTCCTCGCCTTCACCGGCCTCGCGGACAAGGCCGACCACCTCGCCCGCAACCTCCCCTACGGCGAGCAGCGCAAGCTCGAGATCGCCCGCGCCCTCGCCTCCGACCCCGGCCTCCTGCTGCTCGACGAACCCACCGCCGGCATGAACCCCCAGGAGACCCGCGCCGCCGAGGAACTCGTCTTCGCCATCCGCGACCGCGGCATCTCCATCCTCGTCATCGAGCACGACATGCGCTTCATCTTCAACCTCTGCGACCGCACCGCCGTGCTCGTCCAGGGCCAGAAGATCGTCGAGGGTGACCGCGAGACCGTCCAGAACGACGAACGCGTCATCACCGCCTACCTCGGCGCCCCGCTCGAAGGCACCACCGCAGCACCGGAGGACACCCCGTGACCGCGCTCCTCGAGGTCGAAGACCTCCGCGTCTCCTACGGCAAGATCGAAGCCGTCAAGGGCATCAGCTTCACCGTGAACCAGGGCGAGGTCACCACCCTCATCGGCACCAACGGCGCCGGCAAGACCACCACCCTGCGCACCCTCTCCGGCCTCCTCAAGCCCACCGCCGGACGCATCACCTTCGACGGCCAGGACCTCTCCACCGTCCCCGCCCACAAGATCGTCTCCCTCGGGCTCGCCCACTCCCCCGAGGGGCGGCACATCTTCCCCCGCATGACCATCGAGGAGAACCTCCTCCTCGGGGCCTTCCTGCGGACCGACACCGCCGGCATCGCCGCCGACGTCGAACGGGCCTACACCCTCTTCCCCATCCTCGGCGAACGCCGCCGCCAGGCCGCCGGCACGCTCTCCGGCGGCGAGCAGCAGATGCTCGCCATGGGCCGCGCGCTGATGTCCCAGCCCAAGCTGCTCATGCTCGACGAGCCCTCCATGGGCCTGTCGCCGCTGATGATGCAGAAGATCATGGCCACCATCGTCGAGCTCAAGGGCGACGGGACGACCATCCTGCTCGTCGAGCAGAACGCCCAGGCCGCGCTCTCCCTCTCCGACCGCGGCTACGTCATGGAGACCGGCCGCATCGTCCTCTCCGGCACCGGGGCGGACCTCCTCCACGACGAGTCCGTCCGCAAGGCCTACCTCGGCGAGGACTGAACCCCGACACGACGGAAGGGCCCGGCGGATCACGATCCGCCGGGCCCTTCCCGTTGTCCGCGCCCACTCGGAGGCGTCCTACTCGGACGCGTCCTCCTCCGCCTTCTTGCGGTCCTGGGCCTCGCCCTCCTCGATGACCGCCTCGGCCACCGCGGCCATCGTCATCCGGCGGTCCATCGACGTCTTCTGGATCCAGCGGAACGCGGCCGGCTCGGTCAGCCCGAACTTCGTCTGCAGCACACCCTTCGCCCGGTCCACCAGCTTCCGGGTCTCCAGCCGCTGGGTGAGATCGCCGATCTCCTTCTCCAGCGCCCGCATCTCCGTGTACCGCGACACCGCCATCTCGATCGCCGGCACCAGGTCGGCCTTGGAGAACGGCTTCACGATGTACGCCATCGCACCCGCGTCCCGGGCCCGGTCCACCAGCTCCCGCTGCGAGAACGCCGTCAGCATCAGGACCGGTGCCAGGTGCTTCTCGTGGATCTGCTCGGCGGCGGAGAGCCCGTCCAGCACCGGCATCTTCACGTCGAAGATCGCGAGGTCCGGCTGCAGCTCCTCGACGAGCCGCACCGCCGTCGCCCCGTCCCCGGCCTCGCCGACGACGGTGTACCCCTCCTCCTCGAGCATCTCCTTGAGGTCGAGGCGGATCAGCGCCTCGTCCTCGGCGATCACGATCCGGGTGATCTGGGGCGTATCGGTCTCAAGCGGCTGTGCCTGCTCGTCGGCGGTGCTCACGGGGCTCCTAGTTCCGGCGGGGTACTGCATGCACGAGGGTACCTAGACACGGTATGTTTGAGGTCAGCAGGGTCGGGGGGCAACCTTCGAATCTGTGGATGCCCCGGTAGCCCAGCGGCCAGAGGCACGGCGCTCAAACCGCCGACAGCGTGGGTTCGAATCCCACCCGGGGTACTTTTCCTTCGATTTCAAAGCCATTTGGGGCAACCCAACAGTTGGCGATCTTCATTCGTTCGGGTGGAAACCATTCCATTCACCTCCGCGTTCGGCGCATGGTGTTGAAGATCACCCGTATGGCCGTTCGATCCACCCGCCAGGAAGCCGTCCTCCTGCTCCGCCAGGGCGTCCGCAATTCCGAGGTGTCCCGCCGCCTCGGAGTGCCCCAGGGCACGGTCGGCGCCTGGAAGCACCACGACCTCGCCGGACGCGGCAAGCTTCCCGGCCGCAAACGCTCCACCTGCCCGCACTGCTACGGCGACGAGTTGAACCGCTCCTCGTACGCCTACCTCCTGGGCCTCTATCTCGGCGACGGACACATCCTGCTGCCCAACGAGTACCGCAAGACCCAGAGCCTCCAGGTCACGTGCGACGAGAAGTGGCCGGGGATCATCGACTCCGTCGAGCAGGCCATGCGTCAGGTGCTCCCCCACAACACGCCCTGCCGCGTTCGCCGAACCGGCTGCCGCGACGTGAAGGTCTACTCGAACCACGTCGTCTGCCTGTTCCCCCAGCACGGCCCCGGCAGGAAGCACGAGCGCACCATAGCCCTGGAGCCGTGGCAGCAGGAGATCGTGGATGCGCACCCCTGGGAGTTCCTCCGCGGCCTCGTCCACTCCGACGGCTGCCGGATCACCAACTGGACCACCCGGACGGTGGCCGGGGTCCGGAAGCGCTACGAATACCCGCGGTACTTCTTCACCAACACCTCGACCGACATCATCGGCCTCTTCACCGCCACCCTCGACGCCGTCGGCGTCCAGTGGAAGCACGCCTCCCGCTCCAACGGCGCCGCCAACATCTCCGTCGCCCGCAAGGCCTCCGTGGCCCTCATGGACGCCCACATCGGCCCCAAGCACTGACGGCGGCACGGGGGTGCCGCGCCGCCGTCGGTGGCCGGTGCCGGTCAGTTGTCCAGGGCCCCGACGTGGTGGACGCGGACGAGGTTGGTGGAGCCGGCGAGGCCGGGTGGGGAGCCGGCGGTGATGACGACGATGTCGCCCTTCTGGCATCGCCCCAGCGAGAGCAGTGCGGCGTCGACCTGTTCGACCATCTGGTCGGTCGTCGGGGCGAAGGGGCCGAGGAAGGTCTCGACGCCCCAGGTGAGGGCGAGTTGGCTGCGGACGGCGGGTTCGTAGGTGAAGGCGAGGACGGGGATGGGCGAGCGGTAGCGGGTGAGGCGGCGGGCGGTGTCGCCGGACTGGGTGAACGCGATGAGGTACTTGGCGTGCAGGAAGTCGCCGATCTCGGCGGCGGCCCGGGCGACGGCGCCGCCCTGGGTGCGGGGCTTGTTGCCGGCGGTGAGCGGGGGGAGGCCCTCGGCGAGGACGTCGTTCTCGGCGGCCTCGATGATGCGGCCCATGGTCCGGACGGTCTCGACGGGGTACTTGCCGACGGAGGTCTCGCCGGAGAGCATCACCGCGTCGGTGCCGTCGAGGACGGCGTTGGCGACGTCGGAGGCCTCGGCGCGGGTGGGGCGGGAGGCGTTGATCATCGAGTCGAGCATCTGGGTGGCGACGATGACCGGCTTGGCGTTGCGCCTGGCGAGCTTGACGGCGCGCTTCTGGACGAGCGGGACCTGTTCGAGGGGCATCTCCACGCCCAGGTCGCCGCGGGCCACCATGATGCCGTCGAAGGCGTCGACGATGGATTCGAGGTTCTCCACGGCCTGCGGCTTCTCGATCTTGGCGATGACGGGGACGTGACGCCCCTCCTCGGCCATGATCCGGTGGACGTCCTCGATGTCGCGTCCGCTGCGGACGAAGGACAGCGCGACGAGGTCCGCGCCGGTGCGCAGCGCCCACCGCAGGTCGGCGACGTCCTTGTCGCTGAGCGCGGGGACGGAGACGGCGACGCCGGGGAGGTTGAGGCCCTTGTGGTCGGAGACGAGGCCGCCTTCGAGGACGAGGCAGCGGACGCGGGGTCCGTCGACCTCGGCGACTTCGAGGGTGACACGGCCGTCGTCGACGAGGATGAGTTCGCCGGGGGTGACGTCCTCGGCGAGGCCGGGGTAGGTGGTGCCGCAGATGTCCTTGTCCCCGACGACGCCGTTGTCGGTGGAGATCGTGAACTCGTCGCCGCGTTCGAGAAGTACGGGGCCGTGGGCGAAGGTGTCGAGCCGGATCTTCGGGCCTTGAAGGTCGACGAGGACGCCGACGCTGCGGCCGGTCTCGTCGGCGGCTTTGCGGACGCGGCGGTAGCGCTCCTCGTGTTCGACGTGGGAGCCGTGGCTGAGGTTGAGGCGGGCGATGTCCATTCCGGCGTCGACCAGGGTTTTGATCTGGTCGTACGAGTCGGTGGCCGGCCCGAGGGTGCAGACGATTTTTGCTCGGCGCATAGTGCTGAGACTAGGCATTACCGGCGCGTAACCACGAGGCGGGTCCGAACCGCGGGATGACCTTTGCGGTAAGGAGAGTTGAACAATCTGACACGCCCTCGGACCGGTGTGCGAGGAGCCGTCGGGGGCGCTCCGGCCGCGGGGCGTGCCGATGCGATTCCGTGAAGGGGTGTTCACTCCCGGTTCACCGTCGCTTCGGCCGCCGCTCCCCGCCCGGCGGGACGCTCGTCACCCCCGGGTGTCCACCCGGTCGGCGGGACGGACGAGGGGAGCGTTCGGTATGAGACGTGCGGTGGGGGTGCTGGCGGCGCTGGTCCTGCTGGGCGGGGTGACGTACGCGCTGGTTCCGGGGGACGATCCGGGCGGCGGGGATCCGGTCACCGTGTCCGGTCTGATCGGCTCGGAGAAGCGCGACTTCTTCCAGGACCAGCGGGTGGTCGACGAGTTGGCCAGGCAGGGTCTGAAGGTGAATGCCGAGAGCATCGGGTCCTGGTTGATGGACGGTGACGCGAAGGACTTCGCGTTCCCGGCGAGCCAGCCGCCGGCGGACAAGCTCCGCCAGGAGTGGGGGATCAAGGAGGTGCCGGTCCAGCCGTTCTACTCGCCGCTGGTGATCCTCGCGCACCGCCCGGTGGCGGACGTGCTGAAGCAGAACGACCTGGCGACGCTGGACCAGGCGACGGGACTGTGGACGTTCCGGATGGACGCCTACGTGGCCGCACTGAAGGCGGGCCGCACCTGGTCGGACCTGAAGGGCTCGGCGGAGCACGCCGAGCTGCGCGGTCCGGTGTTCCTGACCACGACGGACCCGGAGTCCTCCTCGTCGGGGGCGCTGCACATCGCCCTGTTGTCGTACCTGGCGAACAACCGCCAGGTGGTGTTCGACCAGTCGGGCATCGACGCGACGAAGGACCTGCTGCGGACGGCCACGGCCGTCCAGGGCGGGCAGAAGAGCAGCAGCGACGAGCCGTTCAAGGCCTTCCTGGCGGGGGTGGGGAGCCCGCTGGTGCTGGCCTACGAGTCCCAGGCGGCCGCGATGGTGCTCAAGGGCGAGCAGACCGGGGACATGGTGGTGCTGTACCCGGACACCACGATCTACACCGACCACACGATCGTCGGCCGCACCGCGGCGGGCCGGAAGCTGGCCGCGCAGTTGCACGACAACGCCGAGCTGCGCCGCCTGGAGGCGCAGTACGGGTTCCGTCCGCAGGACGATCCGGATGCCTTCGCGGCGCTGGTGAAGGGCAGGAGCCCGGCGCTGGCGCCGAACCTGGCGGCGGCGAAGGTGAATCAGCCGCCGGTGCCGGTGCCCGATGTCCTGACCAGGCTGATCAAGGCTGCCAAGGGGAAGGCCCAGTGAACTTCGGTATGCACAGGCGCAGTTGGTTGGCGGCCGCGGTGGCGGCCCTGTTGGCGGCCACCGCCTGCACGTCCTCGGGCGGGGAGCGTGCGCCTGCTCCGAAGCCGTCCGATCCGCCGGCGGCGACGGCGCAGCCGGGGGTGCTGCGGGTGCTGGCCGGCAGCGAGCTGCAGGATCTGGCGCCGGTGCTGGAGGAGGCGCGGAAGGCGACCGGGGTGACGGTCCAGTTCTCCTGGACGGGTTCGCTGGACGGTGCGGACGCGGTGTCCTCGGGCCGGGCGGACGGCAAGTACGACGCGGTGTGGTTCCCGTCGAACCAGTACCTGCGGCTGGACGACGCCGGGAAGTCGAAGGTGCTGTCGGAGACGCCGGTGATGGTGTCGCCGGTGGCGGTGGGGGTGCGGTCGTCGGTCCTGGACGAGCTCGGTTGGGGGGACGGCTCGAAGGTCTCCTGGGCGCAGGTGGGGGACGCGGCGGCGGCGGGCCGGCTGTCGTACGGGATGTCGGACCCGACCCGGTCGAACTCGGGTTTCTCGACGCTGGTGGCGGTGGCGGCGGCGTTCTCCGGCGCCGGGTCGGCGCTGAGCGAGGCGGACGTGCAGAAGGCCACGCCGCAGCTGAAGCGGTTCTTCGCCGGGCAGAAGCTGACGTCGGGGTCCTCGGGGTGGTTGGCGCAGGCCTACTCCCGGGCGGAGCCGGGGAAGGTGGGGGCGCTGGTGAACTACGAGTCGGTGCTGTTGTCGATGAACCGGTCGCTGCCGAAGGAGCAGCAGCTGACGGTGGTCCGGCCGGTGGACGGGGTGGTGTCGGCGGACTACCCGCTGTCGTTGCTGTCCTCGTCGGCGCAGCGGGAGCGCGACTCGTTCCAGCGGCTGACGGCGTACCTGCTGAAGGAGGACGTGCAGAAGCGGATCTCCGAGGTGACGCTGCGCCGTCCGGTGGCGCCGGGGGTGGCGCCGGCCGCGGGTCTGCCGACGGACCGGCGGCGGGAGCTGCCGTTCCCGGGGAGCCGGGCGGTGGCGGACGGGCTGTTGGCCTCGTACCAGAACGAGCTGCGGCGGCCGTCGCGGACGGTGTACGTGCTGGACACCTCGGGTTCGATGGAGGGTCCGCGGATCGCGTCGCTGAAGGCGGCGCTGAGCCGGTTGACGGGGGCGGACGACACGCGGGGGGTGCGCCGGTTCCGGGACCGCGAGGAGGTGACGCTGCTGTCGTTCGCGTCGACCGTGAAGTGGGCGCGGACGCACGCGGTGCCGGCGTCGGGGAGCCAGCCCGGTCCGCAGGCGGAGCTGGCGGCGATCGACGCCGACGTGCAGTCGTTGTCGGCGTCGGGGGGTACGGCGCTGTACGCCTCGTTGGAGGAGGCGTACCGGGTGATCGCGCGGCAGCAGGCGGCGGCGGGGGACGACCGGTTCACGTCGATCGTGCTGATGACGGACGGGGAGAGCAACGAGGGGGCGACGGCGGACGACTTCCAGCGCTTCCACGCGGGGCTGTCGCCGGCGCAGCGGGCGGTCCCGGTGTTCCCGATCAGGTTCGGGGAGGCGGCGGTGGGCCAGTTGCAGGGGATCGCGGACGTGAGCGGCGGGAAGCTGTTCGACGGGTCGGGTTCGCTGGACGGGGTGTTCGAGGAGATCCGTGGCTACCAGTGACGGGTTCCTCCGCCGGGCGCTGGCGTACCTGGAGTCGACCCGGAACCTGGTCGGCTGCGGGGCGGGCGCGGTGGGGCTGGGGCTGCACTTCGCGGGGCTGGGCGGGGTGTGGTGGCCGGGGGTGGTGGCGGGGCTGTACGGGGCGGGTGCGCTGTTGACGCCGGGGGCGCGGCGGGTGGTGGTGCCGCCGGTGCCTCCGGTGCCGAAGGTGCCGCCGATGCCGACGGGCTCGGCACCGCGGCCGCGGCCGGCACCCGCGGAGCCGGCGGAGGGTTCCGGGGCGGTGTCGGCCTCCGGCGCCGGATCGGCCCCGGCTCCGGTCTCGGCCCCGGTGCCGGATCCGGAGCTGGTGGCGTTGGCGGCGTACCTGGACACGGTGGCGCTGCCGGCCTCGGCGGGGGTGGACCGGCTGCTGGAGGCGCTGCGGTTGGCGGGGCCGGGGCCGGTGGCGGACGGGATCGTCCGGTTCCGGCTGCCGGTGGCGGTGGCGGGCTACCTGCGGGCGCTGGCCTGGCGGCCATGGGCGGGGGCGGACGGGCCGGATCCGGAGGCGGAGCTGGGCCGCGAGGTGCGGCGGCTCTCCGCCGAGCTGGGCTGACGAGCTGGGCTGAGGGGGCGTCGGGGGGGCGTCGGGGGACGCGGGGGCGTTCCGGTGACGGCCCTTACCACCTCACCCCTCGCCCACCGCCGTCACGAACGAGTCGCCAAGATCTCACCTGTTGGAAACGTCGGAGGGCTATCCATCGCCGGGGCCCGCACGGCACACTTCTACGCGCGTCCCTCTACGCGCGTCAATGCACTCGCGGACGCCATCCGCACATCCTCAGCACGCCAGTTGACGGTCCATCCGGCCGTCAGTTCCCACCCGGGAGAGTCGTCCATGCCCCTGAACCGCCGTGACTTCGTCACCCGGTCCGCCGCCACCGCCGCCGGCGCCGCCCTGGTCGGTGGAGCCTCCCTCGCCGCCGCCCCCGCCGCCGCGGCCGCCGAGCCGGACACGGCGGCCGCCAAGGGCAAGCGCAAGAGCCGCAAGCAGGCCTTCACCGTCATGGGCACCACCGACCTGCACGGCCGGGTGCTCAACTGGGACTACTTCACCGACGCCGTCTACGCCGACAAGGCGCACAACGAGGTCGGCCTCGCCAAGATCTCCACCCTGGCCAACCAGGTCCGCGAGGAGAAGGGCTGGGACCGCTGCCTGCTGATCGACTCCGGTGACATCATCCAGGGCACCCAGCTGACGTACTACTACGCCCGGATCGAGCCGATCGCCACCGACGGCGACAACGTGCCCGACCACCCGATGGCCGTCGCCATGAACCTCATGGGCTACGACGCCGCCGCGCTCGGCAACCACGAGTTCAACTACGGCATCCCCACCGTGAAGGCCTTCGAGGACCAGCTGGAGTTCCCGCTGCTGGGCGCCAACGCGCTGCACGCGAAGAACGAGAAGCCGGCCTTCAAGCCCTACGTCATCAAGGAGCTGCACCTGGGCGAGGGCCGGTCGCTGAAGGTCGGCATCCTCGGCCTCACCAACCCGGGCATCGCGATCTGGGACAAGGCCAACGTCTCCGGCCAGATGGTCTTCCCGGGCATCGTCGAGACCGCGGCCAAGTACGTGCCGCGGATGAAGGCGGCCGGCGCGGACGTGATCGTCGTCTCGGCGCACTCCGGCATCGACGAGGCGACCACCTACGGCGACCAGCTGCCCTGGCCCGAGGACGCCTCCGGCGAGATGGCGGAGACGGTCGCCGACATCGACGCGGTGCTGGTGGGCCACACCCACAAGGAGGTGGCGCAGCGGCTGATCGTCAACAAGAAGACCGGCAGGACCGTGGTCCTCTCCGAGCCGCTGTGCTGGGGCCAGCGGCTGAGCTGCTTCGACTTCGAGGTCGAGTTCGCGGACGGCGCGTGGAAGGTCCTCTCGGTCTCCTCGCGGGTGCTGAACTCCAACACCGTGCCGGAGGACCCGGAGATCGTCAACGCGCTCACCGAGCAGCACAAGAAGGTCGTGGCGTACGTCAACCAGCAGATCGGCACCTGCAGGACGGAGCTGTCGATCGCCGAGTCGCGGTTCCGGGCGACCCCGATCATCGACCTGATCGGCCGGGTGCAGGCGGACGCGGTGAAGGCGGCGCTGGCGGGCGGCCAGTACGCCGGCCTGCCGGTGCTGGCGCAGGCGGCGCCGTTCAACCGGACCGCGGTGATCCCGGCGGGCCAGGTCAAGCTGCGCGACGCGGCCGGCCTGTACATCTACGAGAACACCCTGGAGGCGCGCGTCCTGACGGGTGCGCAGCTGAAGGACTACCTGGAGTTCTCGGCGAAGTACTACAACCAGCTCGCCCCGGGCGCTCCGGTCGACAAGGACGCGCTGACCGGCGCGGAGGCCACGCCGGACTACAACTACGACTCGGTCTACGGGCTGAGCTACGACATCGACGTCGCGCAGCCGAAGGGCCAGCGGATCGTCAACCTGTCGTTCCAGGGCAAGCCGATCGACCCGGCCGCCGAGTTCGTCCTGGCGGTCAACAACTACCGCGCCAACGGCGGCGGCAACTTCCCGCACGTGGCGAAGGCGAAGCTGGTCTGGTCGAACTCCGACGAGATCCGCAACACGATGATCGCCTGGGTGAAGGCCAAGGGCGTCATCGACCCGGCGGACTTCTTCACGAACTCCTGGCGCCTGGTCCGCGCCGGCCAGCCGGTGTTCTAGTCGCACGTTCCACGAAGGCCGTCGTCGCGGGACTCGCTCGTCCCGCGCCGGCGGCCTTCGTGTCCGTTCACGGTGGAAGAATGGCGCCATGAGCGAGTCGCAGATCCCAGAGCGCCACGCCCGGTTGCTGGCGTACGCGCAGAGCCTGACGCCTCCGGCCGGGTGGAAGATCGAGATCTCCGGCGACGAGATCATCATGATGGCCGGCCCGTCGGTGATCCACCAGCGCAACCTCCTGCTCGTGCGCAAGCAGTTCGAGGCGCACGAACCGGCCGACATGATGCCGAGCGAGAACACCGACCTCGCGTCACCGAACGTCGGCAAGCTGCGCAACCCCGACCTGACCTACATCCCCCTCTCCGTCCTCGAATCGGGCGGGACGAAGGTGCCTGCCGAGCAGACCGCGATCGCGGTGGAGATCGTCTCGCCCTCGAACCCGGAGAACGACCTGGTCGGCAAGGTCCGCGACTACCCGTTGATGGACATCCCGCTGTACCTGGTGATCGACCCGCGCGTCGGCGAGATCATGCTCTACTCGGATCCCTCCGGTGGCGTCTACCACCAGCAGTGGACCGGGAAGTTCGGCGACCTGGTGCCGATCCCGGAGCCGTTCGGTTTCGAGCTGGCGACCGATGCCTTGCTCCGGTATCCCGACTGACCGCTGCCCCGATGGCGCCGGAGCGAACATCCGGCGAGACGATGGGACATCTTCCGGAGACTGGAGGATATTCATCGGCTCGTTCGATCTTCCTATCGTTGGGGACATCGAGAACGGCCCCACGGGGGGCCGGTGGTGACCGGTAGGGAGAGTTCGATGCGTGCGGTGGTGCAGAAGGCGTTCGGCGGTCCGGAGGTCCTGGAGGTCGCCGAGGTGGAGCGGCCGACGCCGCGGTCCGGCGAGGTGCTGGTGCGGGTGCGCGCCAGCGGGGTGAACCCGGTGGACGTGGCGGTGCGTTCGGGTCTGCTGCCGATGCTGGGCGAGCCGCCGTTCGGGGTGGGCTGGGACGTCTCCGGGGTGGTCGAGGAGGCCGGGGCCGGCGCCCGGTTCCGGGTCGGCGACGAGGTGTTCGGGATGCCGTTCTTCCCCCGGGCCGCGACCGGCTACGCCGAGTACGTGGCGGTGCCGTCGCGCCAGGTGGCCCGCAAGCCGGCGGGCCTGGACCACGTGTCGGCGGCGGCGCTGCCGCTGGCGGCGCTGACGGCCTGGCAGGGCCTGGTGGACGCGGCCGGGGTCGGCCCGGGCACGCGGGTGCTGATCCACCGGGCGGCCGGCGGTGTCGGCCACTTCGCCGTGCAGATCGCCAAGGCCCGCGGGGCGTACGTGATCGCGCTGGCGAGCGAGCCCAAGCACGGCTTCCTCCGGGAGCTGGGCGCGGACGAGGTGATCGACTACCGGACCGCCGACTACACCGCGCTGGTCTCGGACGTCGACGTGGTCTTCGACTCCTCCTCCGAGAACGTCCGCGCCCTTGAGGTGCTGAAGCCCGGCGGGGTGCTGGTGAGCATCATGGAGCACTGGAACACCGAGCTCGCCGCGGCGATCGAGGCCGCCGGGCGGCGCTTCGCGGGCGTCTCGGTGGAGCCGGACTACGCCTCGTTGGAGGCGATCGCCGCCCTCGTCGAGGGGGGCCGGATCCGCCCGCACGTGGCCGCGACCTTCCCGCTGGAGGAGGCCGGCCGGGCGCACGAGCTGGTGGCGTCGGGTACGGTCCAGGGCAAGGTCGTGCTGACCGTTGAGTGAGATCGCAGGGGGCGGGCGTTGGACATCCTGACCGAGGCACTGGGCTCGATGCGGACGGCGCACCCCGCCTCCGTCCGCACCGAGGGCCGCGCGCCGTGGGCCCTGCGACTGCCGCCGGTGGCCGGCGCCGGGTTCCACGTGGTGCTGTACGGGACGTGCTGGCTGCTCCCCCTGGGCCCGGACGGCGGCGCGCCGGTGGCGCTCAGCCCGGGCGACGTGGTATTCCTGCGGGACGGCCGCGGCCACGTCCTCGCCGACCACCCGGACACCCCGCCGATGCGCGCCGAGTCCGCCCCGGCGGACGACAGCGCGCCGATCGGCACGGTGACCCTGGGCGGCGACGGTGCCCGCACCAGCCTGCTGTGCGGCAACTACCACCTGGACCAGGGCCGCCCGCACCCCATGGTCCGCCAGCTGCCCGCGCTGATCCACCTGCCGACCCGGCACGGCCGGCACCCCGAACTCGCCGCCGCCGTCCAGCTGTTGGGTGCGGAACTGGAGAACCCGCGGATCGGCTCGGCGGGGATCGTCCCGGCCCTGATCGACTCGCTGCTGCTCTACATCCTGCGGGCCTGGTTCGAGGACCAGCCGGCGGCGTCGGCGGCGGGCTGGGCGGCCGCGCTCGGGGACTCCGGGGTGGCCCCGGCGCTGGCGGCGATCCACGAGGCGCCGGCCTCGCCGTGGACGGTGGAGTCGCTGGCGGACCGGTCGGGGCTGTCCCGGGCGGCGTTCGCCCGCCGGTTCACCTCGATGGTGGGCGAGCCGCCGATGGCCTACCTGACCCGCTGGCGGATGACCACGGCGGCCCGGCTGCTGCGCGAGTCGGAGGCGCCGCTGACGGCGGTGGCGGCGCAGACGGGGTACGGCTCGGAGTACGCCTTCGCGAAGGCGTTCAAGCGGGAGTTCGGCCAGGCGCCCGGCGGCTTCCGCCGGGAGGCCCGCGCCGCCTGACCCCCGCCCGCACCCCGGGCCGCTGCGGGCCCGGACCCGACCCACCCCGGGCCACTGCCGGACCGGACGCTCCGGACCCGGCCCCTCCGGACGCGACCGCCCCCGGCCCGCGCGCCGCGGCGAAGCCGTCAGAACGGGAACACGGCCCGCTCGCGCTGGACGGAGATCCACTTCACGGTCGTGAACGCGTCCACCGTCGACTCCCCGTTGAGCCGCCCGACCCCGGAGTTCTTCTCCCCGCCGAACGGCACCGCGGGCTCGTCGGCGATGGTGCCCCCGTTGACGTGGACCATGCCGGCCTCGATCCGGTGCGCGATCCGCACGCCGCGCTCGACGTCGGCGGTGTGCACGGCGCCGCTGAGCCCGAAGGGGGTGTCGTTGGCGATCCGGACGGCCTCGTCCTCGCCGTCGAAGGGCAGCACGAGGACGACGGGGCCGAAGAGTTCGCGCCGGAGGATCGGATCGTCCGCGGCGAGGCCGGTGAGCACCACGGGCTCCATCAGGCTTCCGGTGGTGGTGCCGCGCAGCAGGGCGGTGGCGCCCGCCGCGACGGACTGGTCGACCTGGGCGGTGAGGGCGTCGGCCTGGACGGGGTTGATCAGCGGGCCGATCTGGGTGGCCGGGTCCTTGGGGTCGCCGACGGTCAGCGCGGCGACCCTGGCGACGAACCTCTCGGTGAACTCGGCCTCGACGACGCGGTCGACCAGGATCCGGTTGGCGGCCATGCAGACCTGTCCCTGGTGGGCGAAGCGGCTGAACACGGCGGCGGACACGGCGAGGTCGAGGTCGGCGTCGTCGAGCACGATCAGCGCGCTGTTGCCGCCGAGTTCGAGCACGGTCCGCTTGAAGTGCGCGGCGGCGACGGTGGCGACGTGCCGGCCGATCCGGTCGGAGCCGGTGAAGGAGATGACCTTGGGCACCGGGTGCTCGAGGAACGCGTCGCCGATCTCGGCGATGTCGGTGACCACGACGTTGAGCAGGCCGGGCGGCAGACCGGCGTCCTCGAAGAGCTTGGCGATCAGGGTGCCGCCGACCACCGGGGTCTCCTGGTGCGGCTTGAGCACGACGCCGTTGCCGAGGGCCAGGGCGGGCGCCAGCGCCTTGATCGCCAGGAACAGCGGGAAGTTGAACGGGCTGATCACGCCGACCACGCCGACCGGCAGCCGGTGGAGGCGGTTCTCCCGGCCCGGCGCGGTCGAGGGCAGCAGACGCCCCTCCAGGCCGAGCGAGAGCTGCAGGCAGTCCCGGAGCACGTCCTTGACGAGGGAGAGCTCGAAGCCGGCCTTGAGGGCGGTGCCGCCGAGTTCGGTCATGATGGCGAGGGTGATCGCGTCCTCGCGCTCCTCCAGCAGCCGCAGCACCCGCTCGAAGACGAGCCGGCGGGTGTAGGGGTTGGTCGCGGCCCACTGCTGCTGGGCCCGGGCGGCGGCGCGGTAGGCCCGGTCGACCTCTCCGACGGTGGCGACGGTGATGGTGGCGAGCTTGTCACCGGTGTAGGGGTCGACGTCGACGATGTCCCAGGAGCCGGTACCGCTGCGCCACTCGCCGTCGATGTACTGCAGCGCCAACTCGGAGAAGTACGACATCTGATGCCCCTCGTGCCGGTCCGGGGTGTCCCGGGGGACGAGCCGTTCCGGCCCGACCTGATGAGGCATCATCGTACGTGCGCGTCAGAGCTCTTGGCGTACGGAGTGCAGGAGTTCGCGGGTCAGTTCCGGGCTGAGGCTGTCGGCGGCCAGGCCGTCCATGGCGTGCCGGTACTCGCTGACCTCGGCGGGTTTGTCCAGGTAGAGCGCGGTGGTGAACTGCTCCAGGTAGACGACGTCGGCGAGTTCGGGCTCGGCGAAGCCGAGCACGGTGAAGGCGCCGCCCTCGGCGCTCAGCCCGGCGCAGCCGAGCGGCAGCACCTGCAGCCGGACGTTGGGGAGTTCGCCGAGTTCCAGCAGCCGGTCGATCTGGTTGCGCATCAGATCGGGCCCGCCCCAGGGGCGGCGCAGCGCGGCCTCGTCGAGGACGGCGAGCAGGCGGGGCGCGTGGTCGCCGGTGAGCAGTTCCTGGCGCCTGAGCCGGACCTCGACCCGGCGTTCGATCTCGGCGGGCTCGGTGACGTGGCCGCCGGCGGCGATGACGGCCCGGGCGTAGTCGGGGGTCTGCAGCAGCCCGTGGACGAACTGGACCTCGTAGCTGCGGATCTCGGCGACGGCCTCCTCCAGGCCGACGTAGTTCTGGAACCAGGGCGGCAGGACGTCGCCGTACTCGTGCCACCAGGAGGTGGCGTTGGCGTCGCGGACCAGGCCGAGGACGGTGGCGCGCTCCTGTTCGGCGTCGACGCCGTAGAGGGTGAGCAGGTCGGCGACGTCGCGTTCCTTGAAGCCGACCCGGCCGAGCTCCATCCGGCTGATCTTGGACTCGGAGGCGCGGATCGAGTAGCCGGCCTCCTCGCGACTGACGCCCCTGGCCTCGCGGAGCTTCCGCAGCTGGGAGCCGAGCATCAGCCGCCGTACCGTGGCGCCTCCGCCTGCCTGAGTCGTGCTCATCGCCTCAACCTCCGCGCTCGCGCAGCCCCCCGGCCGTCGGCGGCAGTCTGCCACCTGGCACCGACGAGCAACAGCCCGTCCGGGGACGCCGTCCGGGGCGGCGTCGGGCTGCGCCAACGGTAGTCCTGGTGGCTGGGAAATGCCTGGAAACGCCGGTGCCGCTTGACACCGGCGGAGCCGCTCGCGACGCCTCGCGGGGGGCGCCCGCGGCGGGGCCCTGCGTCCGCTGCGCGCCGGGCGCGGAACGGTGGGAACCGGCACCCGGGAACGCTGCCGGGTACGGGGACGCCACCCACCGGAACGCGCAGACCCCGCCGGGCGCGCAGCGCCGCGCACCGGCGTGCGGGAACGCGACGGCGCCCGCCCTCCAACTGGTCGGGGAAGAGGGCGGGCGCCAGGAGACCGCGTTGGCCCGGCGACGCTGGCGGGGGCAGCGGGTTGAGCTCCCGGCGATGCGGCGCCGGGCGTTCGGGGGTCGGTCGGGACCGGGTGGGGACCGGTCGGGACCGGATGGCCGGTCGGGCCGTCAGACCACCAGGGGGCGGTCGGTGGGCCGGATCGGGGCTGGCAGCGGGGTCTTGCCTCCGAGGTGCTTGTCCACGGCGGCGGCGGCCGAGCGGCCTTCCGCGATGGCCCAGACGATCAGCGACTGGCCACGGCCGGCGTCTCCGCAGACGTACACGCCATCGACATTGGTGGCGAACCGGCCGTCGCGGCCAATGTTACCGCGCGCGTCGAGGTCCACTCCCAGCTGCTCGACCAGGCCGTTGCGCACGTCCGTCCCGGTGAAGCCCATGGCCAGGGTGACGAGCTGGGCCGGGATGGACCGCTCGGTGCCGGGGACGGGCTCGAACCTGCCGTCCTTGAACTCGACCTCGACGAGGTGGAGCTCCTGGACGTTGCCGTCCTCGTCGCCGGTGAAGCGGGTGGTGTTGACGGAGTAGATCCGCTCGCCGCCCTCCTCGTGCGCGGAGGTGACCTTGTAGGTCATCGGCATGGTCGGCCAGGGCTGGTGGCCGGGGCGCTCCTCGCCGGGGCGGGGCATGATCTCCAGCTGGGTGACGGAGGCCGCGCCCTGGCGGTGGGCGGTGCCGACGCAGTCGGCGCCGGTGTCGCCGCCGCCGATGACGACGACGTGCTTGCCCTTGGCGCTGATCGGCGACTCGACGAAGTCGCCCTCCTGCACCTTGTTGGCCAGCGGCAGGTACTCCATGGCCTGGTGGACGCCCTTGAGCTCGCGCCCGGGGACGGGCAGGTCGCGGGCGGTGGTGGCGCCGGCGGCGACGACGACGGCGTCGAAGCGCTCGCGCAGCTGCTGGCCGGTGATGTCCTCGCCGACGTGGACGCCGGTGCGGAAGCGGGTGCCCTCCGCGCGCATCTGCTCGATGCGGCGGTTGATGTGGCGCTTCTCCATCTTGAACTCGGGGATGCCGTAGCGCAGCAGTCCGCCGATGCGGTCGGCGCGCTCGTACACCACCACGGTGTGCCCGGCCCGGGTGAGCTGCTGGGCGGCGGCCAGGCCTGCCGGGCCGGAGCCGACGACGGCCACGGTCTTGCCGGAGAGGCGCTCGGGGACCTGCGGGGTGACGCCGCCCCGGTCCCAGGCCTTGTCGATGATGGTGACCTCGACGTTCTTGATGGTCACCGCGTCCTGGTTGATGCCGAGCACGCAGGCCGACTCGCAGGGCGCCGGGCAGAGGCGGCCGGTGAACTCCGGGAAGTTGTTCGTCGCGTGGAGGCGCTCGATCGCGCCGACGAAGTCGTCCCGGTAGGCGAGGTCGTTCCACTCGGGGATGAGGTTCCCGAGCGGGCAGCCGTTGTGGCAGAACGGGATGCCGCAGTCCATGCAGCGGCCGGCCTGCTTGGTGATGATCGGCAGGAGGCTGCGCTCGACGTAGACCTCGTTCCAGTCCCGCAGACGGACGTCCACGGGACGGCGCTCGGCCAGCTGCTTGGGCGTGGTCAGGAAGCCCTTGGGGTCAGCCATTAGCCGCCTCCATCATCTTGCGAGTGGTCTCGGCCTCGGAGAGGCCATCGCGCTCAGCGGCGTCCTTGGCGGCGAGCACTGCCTTGTAGTCGGTCGGCATGATCTTGGAGAAGCGGGACACCCCGCCGCCCCAGTCGGCCAGGAGTTCGGCGGCGACGGTGGAGCCGGTCTCCTCGTAGTGCTGCTGCACGGTCTCGCGCAGCCATTCGCGGTCGGCGGCGCCGGGGGCCTCGATGCCCACGAGCCCGTCGTTGACGTTCGCGGGGCGCAGGTCCAGCACGTAGGCGATGCCGCCGGACATGCCGGCCGCGAGGTTGCGCCCGGTCTCGCCGAGGATGACGACCCGGCCGCCGGTCATGTACTCCAGGCCGTGGTCGCCGACGCCCTCGACGACCAGGGTGGCGCCGGAGTTGCGGACGGCGAAGCGCTCGCCGGCCTTGCCGCGCAGGTGGATCCGCCCGGCGGTGGCGCCGTAGCCGATGGTGTTGCCGGCGATGACGTGGTTCTGGGCGTCGTTGCCGATGGCCGCGGCGTCGCGGGCGGGGCGGACGACCACGACGCCGCCGGAGAGGCCCTTGCCGACGTAGTCGTTGGCGTCGCCCTCCAGGCGCAGGGTCACGCCGCGCGGCACGAAGGCGCCGAAGGACTGGCCGGCGGAGCCGGTGAAGGTCACGTCGATGGTGCCCTCGGGCAGGCCCTCGCCGCGGTAGCGCTTGGTCACCTCGTGGCCGAGCATGGTGCCGACCGTGCGGTTGACGTTGCGGATCGGCAGCTGGATGCGGACGGCGTCGCCGCGCTCCAGGGCGTCCTCGGCCAGCGTGATCAGCTGGTTGTCCAGGGCCTTGTCCAGGGCGTGGTCCTGGGTGGTGGTGCAGTGGCGCGCCGCGCCGTCCGGGAGCGTGGGGACGTGGAAGAGCGGGGCCAGGTCGAGCCCGGCGGCCTTCCAGTGGTCGATCGCGCCCTGGGCGTTGATGTGCTCGGCGTGGCCGACGGCCTCCTCGATCGAGCGGAAGCCCAGCGAGGCCAGGATCTCCCGGACCTCCTCGGCGATGAACTCGAAGAAGTTGACCACGAACTCGGGCTTGCCGGAGAAGCGCTCGCGCAGCACCGGGTTCTGGGTGGCGACGCCGACCGGGCAGGTGTCCAGGTGGCAGACGCGCATCATGATGCAGCCCGAGACGACCAGCGGGGCGGTGGCGAAGCCGAACTCCTCCGCGCCGAGCAGCGCGGCGATGACGACGTCGCGGCCGGTCTTGAGCTGGCCGTCGGTCTGCACGACGATGCGGTCGCGCAGGCCGTTGAGCAGCAGGGTCTGCTGGGTCTCGGCGAGGCCGAGCTCCCAGGGGCCGCCGGCGTGCTTGAGCGAGGTGAGCGGGGAGGCGCCGGTTCCGCCGTCGTGGCCGGAGACGAGGACGACGTCCGCGTGCGCCTTGGAGACGCCCGCGGCGACCGTTCCGACGCCGACCTCGGAGACCAGCTTGACGTGGATGCGGGCCGCCGGGTTGGCGTTCTTGAGGTCGTGGATCAGCTGCGCCAGGTCCTCGATCGAGTAGATGTCGTGGTGCGGCGGCGGCGAGATCAGACCGACACCCGGGGTGGAGTGCCGGGTCTTGGCGACCCACGGGTAGACCTTGTGGCCGGGCAGCTGGCCGCCCTCGCCGGGCTTGGCGCCCTGGGCCATCTTGATCTGGATGTCGTCGGCGTTGACGAGGTACTCGGAGGTGACGCCGAAGCGGCCGGAGGCGACCTGCTTGATCGCCGAGCGGCGCTCGGGGTCGTACAGGCGGTCCGGGTCCTCGCCGCCCTCGCCGGTGTTGGACTTGCCGCCGAGGCGGTTCATCGCGATGGCGAGGGTCTCGTGGGCCTCGCGGGAGATGGAGCCGTAGGACATCGCGCCGGTGGAGAAGCGCTTGACGATCGCGGAGACCGGCTCGACCTCCTCCACGGGGACGGGGGTCCGGCCGAGGGCGTCCAGCTCGAACAGGCCGCGCAGCGTCATCAGGCGGGTGGACTGCTCGTTCACCCGGTCCGTGTACTGCTTGAAGATGTCGTAGCGGCGGTTGCGGGTGGAGTGCTGCAGCCGGAAGACGGTGTCCGGGTCGAACAGGTGCGGCTCGCCCTCGCGGCGCCACTGGTACTCGCCGCCGATCTCCAGCGCGCGGTGCGCGGCGGGGATGCCGGAGGCCGGGTAGGCCTTGGCGTGGCGGGCGGCGGTCTCCTTGGCGATCTCGTCCAGGCCGATGCCGCCGAGCTTGGTGGTGGTGCCGGCGAAGTAGCCGGCCACCAGGTCCTGGGAGAGGCCGATGGCCTCGAAGACCTGGGCGCCGCGGTAGGAGGCGACGGTGGAGATGCCCATCTTGGACATGACCTTGAGCACGCCCTTGCCGAGCGCCTTGATCAGGTTCTTGATGGCCTTCTCGGGCTCGACGCCCTGGATGAACACGCCCTGGGCGACGAGGTCCTCGACGGACTCCATGGCCAGGTACGGGTTGACCGCGCCGGCGCCGTAGCCGATCAGCAGCGCGACGTGGTGCACCTCGCGGACGTCACCGGCCTCGACCAGCAGCGACACCTGGGTGCGCTGCTTGGTGCGGATGAGGTGGTGGTGGATCGCGGAGGTGAGCAGCAGCGAGGGGATCGGGGCGTGCTCGGCGTCGGAGTGCCGGTCGGAGAGCACGATGATCCGGGCGCCGTCGGCGATCGCGGCGTCGGCCTCGGCGGCGATCGCGGTCAGCCGGGCGGCCAGGCCCGCGCCGCCGGCACCGACCTTGTACAGGCCGGAGAGCGTGACGGCCTTGAGGCCGGGCTGGTCGCCGTCGGCGTTGATGTGGACGAGCTTGGCCAGCTCGTCGTTGTCGATCACCGGGAAGGTGATGCCGACGGAGCGGCAGGAGGCGGCCTCGGCGGCCAGCAGGTTGCCCTCGGGGCCGAGGTTGCTGAGCAGCGAGGTGACGAGCTCCTCGCGGATGGCGTCCAGCGGCGGGTTGGTGACCTGTGCGAAGAGCTGGACGAAGTAGTCGAAGAGCAGACGGGGCTTCTCGCTGAGCGCGGCGATCGGCGAGTCGGTGCCCATCGATCCGAGCGCCTCGGCGCCGGTCTTGGCCATCGGCGCGAGGATGACGCGCAGCTCCTCCTCGGTGTACCCGAAGGTCTGCTGGCGGCGGGTGACCGAGGCGTGGGTGTGGGCGATGTGCTCGCGCTCGGGCAGCTTGGCGAGCTGGATCTGCCCGGCGGCGACCCAGTCCGCGTAGGGGTGCTCGGCGGCGAGGGCGGACTTGATCTCCTCGTCCTCGACGATGCGGCCCTCGGCGGTGTCGACGAGGAACATCCGGCCGGGCTGCAGGCGGCCCTTCTTGGCGACCTTCTCCTGCTCGATGTCGAGCACGCCGACCTCGGAGGAGAGGACGACCAGGCCGTCCTCGGTGATCCAGTAGCGGGCCGGGCGCAGGCCGTTGCGGTCGAGCACGGCGCCGACCTGGGTGCCGTCGGTGAAGGTGACGCAGGCCGGGCCGTCCCAGGGCTCCATCAGGTTGGAGTGGTACTGGTAGAACGCGCGGCGGGCCGGGTCCATGGTGGCGTGGTTCTCCCACGCCTCCGGGATCATCATCAGCACCGAGTGCGGGAGCGAGCGGCCGCCGAGGTGGAGCAGCTCCAGGACCTCGTCGAAGGAGGCCGAGTCGGAGTGGTCCGGGGTGCAGACCGGGAAGATCCGCTCCAGGCCCTGCCCCTTGTTGTTGGCGGGGATCAGGTCGGTGGCGAGCTGGGACTCGCGGGCGCTCATCCAGTTGCGGTTGCCCTTGACCGTGTTGATCTCGCCGTTGTGGGCGACGAAGCGGTACGGGTGGGCGAGCGGCCAGCTCGGGAAGGTGTTGGTGGAGAAGCGCGAGTGCACCAGGCCGATGGCGGAGGCGTAGGAGCGGTCCGACAGGTCGGGGAAGAAGGGCTCCAGCTGGCCGGTGGTCAGCATGCCCTTGTAGACGATGGTGCGCGCGGACAGCGACGGGAAGTAGACCCCGGCCTCGCGCTCGGCGCGCTTGCGGACGACGAAGGCGGTGCGGTCCAGCTCGATGCCGGCCTGGCCGTCCTTGCCGAGGAAGAGCTGCCGGAAGCGGGGCATGACCGAACGGGCGGTGGCGCCGAGCAGGTCGGGGGTGACCGGGACGTCGCGCCAGCCGAGGACGGTGAAGCCCTCCTCGGCGGCGATGCCCTCGATCTGCGCGACGGCGGCGGCGGCCTCGTCGTCCTGGTCGGGCAGGAAGGCGATGCCGACGGCGTAGGCGCCGGCGGCGGGGAGGTCGAAGTCGACCTTGCCGCGCAGGAAGGCGTCCGGGACCTGGGTGAGGATGCCCGCGCCGTCGCCGGAGTCGGGCTCGGCGCCGGTGGCGCCGCGGTGCTCCAGGTTGCGCAGGACGGTCAGCGCCTGCTCGACGATGGTGTGGTCGGCGATGCCGGTCAGCGTGGCGACGAAACCGACGCCGCAGGCGTCGTGCTCGTTTCGCGGGTCGTACAGGCCCTGAGCGGTAGGTCGCGCATCCGGAACGAGCGCGTACGGCCGGCGGGAGGCGCCGGCCTGGGGCTCGTTGGCGGAGTGCATGGATGCAGACAGCATCGGCTCTCCCGTCGTCGTCTTTCGGCGGTGTGGTGCAAGGAGGGACGACGCTGGCCCTGATGCGATTTCGTGCAAGTTACATGATGCCCAAGATCCCGGGAAGTGGAATATCCGGTCCACATGGCGGACGGATCCGCAGGTCAAGGGGGCAATGGGGGGACGTGCCACGGTGCACGTCCCGACGATTGTGCCCGGCGGTCGGCCGCCTGAAACAGGGGCGAAACCCGATCGCCACACAGGACGATCATGGCGTCCTGCGATTCCATCCCGAGGCTCTGCCCGCGGATGCGAATCCACGGTTCCTGAGCTCGGATGATGAGACTAGGCCAGGCGGTACCGGGGATCCATGTGTGGAACGTCACGCATTGACCAGCATAGTCATGCACTCCGCTGTGGCATCGCACAGCGCTCCCCCACCACCTCCGGCCCGCCCTCCGGCCCGCCCTCCGGCCCGGCTGTCCGGTCGGCGGGCCCGCCCGGTCAGCCGACGTGGCCGCCGATCAGCCACCCCAGCAGGTACGTCACCCCGGCCGCCGCCCCGCCCAGCACCAGCTGCCGCAGCCCGCTGAACCACCAGCTGCGCGCCGTCACCCGGGCCACCACCGCGCCGCACAGGAACAGCCCCGCCGCCGACAGCAGCAGCGCGGGCACCAGCGAGGTCGCCCCCAGCAGGTACGGCAGCAGCGGCAGCAGCGCACCCACCGCGAAGCAGACGAACGAGGACCCGGCGGCCACCCACGGCGACGGCAGGTCGTTGGGGTCGACGCCCAGCTCCTCCCGGGCGTGGACCTCCAGGGCCTGGTCCGGATTGGCCGACAGCTGCCGGGCGACCTCGTGGGCCAGCTCCGGCTCCACCCCGCGGGAGACGTACAGCTGCGCCAGCTCGGCCAGCTCGCCGTGCGGGTTGCGGCTCAGCTCCAGCCGCTCGACCTCGATCTCCGCCTGGACCAGCTCGGCCTGCGAGGCGACCGAGGTGTACTCCCCCGCCGCCATCGAGCAGGCACCGGCCGCCAGCCCGGCGAGCCCGGTCAGCACGACCGTGCCGTTGGACGCCGCGCCGCCGACCACACCGGTCATCAGGGCGAAGTTGGAGACCAGGCCGTCCATCGCGCCGAACACGGCGGGCCGCAGCCAGCCGCCGTTCACGTCCCGGTGGTGGTCCGCCGCGGGTATGCGGGGGTGCTGCCCGGCCTCGGGCTCCAGGGTGGTCGCGCTCACGGTCGTTCCCCTCCGTTCAATTCGTCTGCCTTGAACGTAGCCGCCCTGACCTGGGCACTTCCAGCAAAGTAAGGCTGTCCGAACACCGCGACGGCCGCCCACCGCGAGCATCGCGGGGGCGGCCGGTCCGGGGTGAAGTCCCAGGTCAGGTCAGGTTCTTGGCGTCCTTGCCGGTGGCGTCGGCGGCTCCGGCGGCCGGTTCCCCGGCCTCCTCGCCGTCCACGGACCGGGACGGTTTCCTCCCGGCGGCACCCTCCGGCGCCCGGTCGGCCGGCTCCTCGTCCGCCCCGGTGCGGGCCTTGCCGGCCACGGCCGCGGCCTCGGCGGCCTCCGGCTCCGACTCGTGCGCGGCGGGGTCGATGGTGGCCGGGTCCTCCCGGCCGGGCCGCTTCTTCCCGACGATCACCAGGTACGCCACGGCGCCCAGGAACACCAGGATCGAGGTCCAGTCGTTCAGCCGCAGGCCGAAGTAGACGTGCGCCTCGTCGATCCGCAGCCACTCCGTCCAGAACCGGCCCACCGTGTACGCGGCCACGTACAGCGCGAACGCCCGGCCGTGGCCCAGGGTGAAGCGGCGGTCCGCCCAGATCACCAGCAGCGCGACGGCGACGCACCAGATCGACTCGTAGAGGAAGGTCGGGTGGTAGACGCCCTTGACGACCTCACCGCCGGGCAGCGTCTTGTCGATCTCCAGGCCCCACGGCAGCGTGGTCGGGCGGCCGTACAGCTCCTGGTTGAAGTAGTTGCCCCAGCGGCCCAGCGCCTGCGCGAGCGCGATGCCCGGCGCGATGGCGTCGGCGTAGGCGGGCAGCGGCACGCCCCGGCGGCGGGCGCCGATCCAGGCGCCGACCGCGCCCAGCGCGATCGCGCCCCAGATCCCGAGGCCGCCCTCCCAGATCTTGAAGGCGTTCCAGGGGTTCCTGCCCTCGTCGAAGTACAGCTGGTGGTCGGTGATCACGTGGTAGAGCCGGCCGCCGACCAGGCCGAAGGGCACGGCCCAGACGGCGATGTCGCCGACCGTGTGCTTGGCACCGCCCCGGGCGACCCAGCGCTTGCTGCCGAGCCAGACGGCCACGACGACACCGAGGATGATGCAGAAGGCGTAGGCGCGCAGCGGGACGGGTCCGAGGTACAGGACGCCCCGCGACGGGCTGGGAATGTAGGCGATATCCATGGCGGTTCCGACGCTACAGGGTCCGCGGCCCCCGCCGGACACCCCCGGGGTCACAGAAACCGAACAACGGGCCGCGCGACGCCGCCGCCGCCCCCTCCGGACGGGGAGGGAGCGGCGGCGGCGCCCGGCGGGGTGGAGCCCGTCCGGTGGATCCGGTGCGCCCGGGCGGGAGCGGCCGGACCGGCTCCGGAACTCAGCCGGCGTTGGGGGACGGGTTGTTGGCCTCCGACGCGGTGCTGGTCGGCGCCGGCGTCTGCCCGTTGGAGCCGGGGGTGCCGAGCTGCTTGCCCTGGTTGGCGGCGTCGACCCACTTCATCAGGTTGGCCGGGGTGATCTCCTCGGAGCCGTTCTTGGGGTAGATCGGCTGGCCGTTGAGCAGCACGGTCGGGGTCGACTTGTAGCTGGACTTGTCGAAGTCCTGCTGCACCGAGGAGACCCACCCGCCGAACTTGTTGTCGTTGACGCAGGCCTGGAAGGCGGGGGTGTCGAGGCCGTTGACCTGCTTGGCGAGGTTGAGCAGGACGGCCTTGTCCCCGAAGGCGTCGCTGGTCTCGTCCGGCTGGTTGCGGTAGAGCACGTCGTGGTAGTCCCGGAAGTGCCCGGCGTCCTGGGCGCAGGCCAGCGCGTTGGCCGCGGTCTTGGAGCCCTTGCCGGGGACGGCCCGGTCGATGAACGACACGATGTGGTAGTTGGTGGAGATCTTGCCGGCGTCCTCGAGCTGGTCGACGGTCGGCGAGAACTCGCGCTCGAAGATGCCGCAGGCCGGGCAGCGCGGGTCCTCGTAGACGGTGAGGACGGACGGGGCGTTGGCCGAGCCGACCGGGATGACCAGGTTCTTGTCGCCGATGGTCCCGGCGGGGGCGGCCGTCGGGGTCTCCGGCTTGGAGCGCTGGTTCTGCACCACGACGCCGGTGACCACGGCGGCGGCGATCACCGCGAGCACCACGCCGCCCACGATCAGCTTCTTCTTCCGCCGGGACGCGGCCTCCTCGGCCGCCCGCTGCGCCTGCATCCGCTCGCGGGCGGTGCGCTTGCCTTCTCGGTTCTTCTCGCTCATTGCCTTGACATCCACAGTCGGAGGGCCTTCGTGGGGTGGGGTGGTCGGGGTGCGGCGGGCCGGCCGGTCAGCTCGCGAGCCAGCCGTCCGCCGAGAACTTGGTGCGGGGCCGCCACAGCAGCCACCCGGCGAGCAGCAGGAAGCCGGTGTCGCGCAGGATCTCCTGCAGGTACTCGGTCTGCGAGGCGTCGACGTGCCCGCCGCCGCCGAAGCAGCCGCAGTCGATCGAGATGCCGCGCGCCCAGGCGGAGGCGATCCCGGCGATGAAGGCGAGCAGCAGCACCGCGGAGACGCCGGCGACGATCCGCACGCCGAGGCCGATCACCAGCAGCAGGGCGAGCGCCAGCTCCAGGAAGGGCAGGGCGTAGCCGACCGGTTTGACCAGGCCTTCGGGCAGGATCTCGTAGGCGCGGACGGCCTGGGCGGCCTCCGCCGGGTCGGCGATCTTGGCGAGGCCCGCCCAGCCCCAGACCACCGCGAGGCCGAGCCTGGCGGCGGTGCCCAGCCACAGGCTCCAGGCCGGATCCGACGGCCGCACCGCCGGTGCGGGCGCCGAGTCGCCGGGCTGCGTTGCCGGGCCGGCCATCAGGGAACCCCCCTTGGGAAACTCGTTCACTTCCTGACGAACCGTAAGGGACGAGGGGTGGTTCCTCCATATTCAGGAATTAAGCCGGACGAGTGACGGCTGATGACGGTGTGTCCGTATTCGACGAACACCCGTTCCCCCTCCGGCGGCGCCCGGCGCGCCTCAGAGCCGGTGGCAGCCGGGCGGGCGGCCCGGGCCGGTCGGGTCGGCCCGGCCCGCGTGGTGCGGGCGGGCGGCCCGTTCGGCGGCGTCCCACCGGGCCGCCTCGGCGCAGGCGTGCGCGTCCCGCACGGCCCGTTCGGCGCCGCGCTTGGCCAGCGCCTGCCCCACCTCGGTGTGCGCCCCGACGGCGGCGCCGAGGGCCAGCGCGGCGGCCGCCGCGCGCAGCAGAACGGCCCGATGGAGACCCGGCACCGGCTCACCCCTTCGTTCGCTCGGCGACCTCGTGCACGTCGCCCGTGCACTCGTCCCTCCACTCAACGCCGGTCAACCCCGCCTGATGCGTGTCCCCGGCGCTGTTCACCCGTTCGGGGCCGCACCGCTGCGCCGCACGCCCGCCACCCGTCCCCCGGGCGGTCCGGGTGCGGGCCACGAAGGGCGACGGCCCGCCACCCCCCTGCGCGAGGGGGGTGGCGGGCCGTCGGGTGGTACGGGTGCGGGTCAGCGCCGGCGGACGCCCGCCGCCAGGTCGCCGGCGACGGCGCGCACCGCGTCCAGCGCGGCCGCCTCGTCGTCCCCGGCCTCCAGGATCCGCTTCACGAACGCGGAGCCCACGATCACGCCGTCCGCGAAGCCCGCCACCTCGGCGGCCTGCTCCGCGGTGGAGACCCCGAGGCCCACGCAGACCGGGAGGTCGGTGGTGGCCCGGGTGCGGGCGACCAGGTCCTCGGCGAGCGAGCCGACCTGGGTGCGGGTGCCGGTCACGCCCATCACGGCGGCGGCGTAGACGAAGCCGCTGCCGGCCGCGGTGACCTCGGCCAGGCGGTGGTCCTTGCTGCTCGGGGCGACCACGAACACGGTGTCCAGGCCGTGCTCCTCCGCCGCCTTGCGCCACTCCTCGGACTCCTCGACCGGCAGGTCGGGCAGGATGCAGCCGACGCCGCCCGCGGCGGCGAGGTCGGCGGCGAAGCGCGCGGTGCCGTAGCGCTCGACCGGGTTCCAGTACGTCATCACCAGCACCGCCGCCTCGGGGTGCGCGGTGGCGACCTCCTGGACGGTGCGCAGCACGTCCTTGATCCGCACGCCGCCGCGCAGCGCGATGTCGTCGGCGGTCTGGATGACGGCGCCGTCCAGGACCGGGTCGGAGTGCGGCAGGCCGACCTCGACGACGTCGCAGCCGCCCTCGATCAGGGCGTTGACCGCCCGGATGCCGCCGTCGACGGTCGGGAAGCCGGCCGGCAGGTAGCCGATCAGCGCGGCGCGGTTCTCCGCCTTGGCGGCGGCCAGGATGCCGCTGAGCTTCGATGCCATGGTCACTTACCCCCGTGGGCCGAGTCGTGGGCCGAGTCGTGGGCCGCGTCGCCGGCCGGCTCGTCGTACAGGCCGAAGTACTCGGCCGCGGTGTGCATGTCCTTGTCGCCGCGCCCGGAGAGCGAGACCAGGATGGTGGCCTCGGGCCCGAGTTCACGGCCCAGTTCGAGGGCCCCGGCGAGCGCGTGGGCGCTCTCGATGGCCGGGATGATGCCCTCGGTGCGGGACAGCAGCCGCAGCGCCTGCATGGCGGCGTCGTCGGTGACGGGGCGGTACTCGGCCCGGCCGGAGTCCTTCAGCCAGGCGTGCTCCGGGCCGACGCCCGGGTAGTCGAGGCCGGCCGAGATGGAGTGCGACTCGATGGTCTGGCCGTCCTCGTCCTGCAGGACGTAGGTGCGCGAGCCGTGCAGCACGCCGGGGTCGCCCTTGGTGAGGGTGGCGGCGTGCCGGGGGGTCTCGGCGCCCTCGCCGGCGGCCTCGCAGCCGATCAGGCGCACGCCGGCGTCGGGGATGAACTCGTGGAAGATGCCCATCGCGTTGGAGCCGCCGCCGACGCAGGCGACGACGGCGTCGGGCAGCCGCCCGGTGCGGTCGAGGACCTGCTGGCGCGCCTCGACGCCGATGACCCGGTGGAAGTCGCGGACCATCATCGGGAAGGGGTGCGGGCCGGCGACGGTGCCGAACAGGTAGTGGGTGGAGTCCACGTTGGCGACCCAGTCGCGGAACGCCTCGTTGATGGCGTCCTTGAGGGTGCGGCTGCCGGAGGTGACGGACACCACCTCGGCGCCCAGCATCCGCATCCGGGCGACGTTCAGCGCCTGGCGCTGGGTGTCGACCTCGCCCATGTAGATGGTGCAGTCGAAGCCGAACAGCGCGCAGGCGGTGGCGGTGGCCACGCCGTGCTGGCCGGCGCCGGTCTCGGCGATGATCCGGGTCTTGCCCATCCGCCGGGTGAGGAGGGCCTGGCCCAGCACGTTGTTGATCTTGTGCGAGCCGGTGTGGTTGAGGTCCTCGCGCTTGAGCAGGACGCGCGCGCCGCCCGCCTCGGCGGAGAAGCGGTGCACGTCGGTCAGCGGGCTCGGCCGGCCGGTGTAGTCCTTGAGCAGGGCGTCCAGCTCGGCGGTGAAGGCCGGGTCGGACTTGGCCTTCTCGTACTCCTCGGCGACCTGCTCGACGGCGGCGACCAGCGCCTCCGGGATGAAACGGCCGCCGTAGGCGCCGAAGTAGCCCCGGGCGTCCGGCACCTGGGCGCCGGGGAGGTAGTCCTTCGCGGACTTGTCGGACATGGTGGAAGTCCTTAGGGGGAGATGACGACAGTGACGTCTTCTGGCCGGGACCGGCCGAACGTCAGCCGCCATCGGCGGCCCGGCACCTGCCCGGGCTCGCAGCCGATCACGTACCGCACCCGCCGCCCCAGCACCCGGCGTGCGGGCGCGCGGCAGCCGCGCGGGCGGCAACCGGGGGCGAGGCGGGTGGCGATCTTCATGTCGGCCGGTCAGTCCTTGTGCCGGACGGCGGGGTGGGCCCCGGCGGCGACCAGGTCGGCGACCGCGGCGCGCGGGTCCTTGCCGGTCACCAGGGACTCGCCCACGAGCACCGCGTCGGCGCCCAGGTTGGCGTAGGAGATCACGTCCAGCGGGCCGCGCACGCCGGACTCGGCGACCTTGACGACGCTGTCCGGGATGGCGTGGACCACGTTGCCGAAGGTGTTGCGGTCCACCTCGAGGGTCTTGAGGTTGCGGGCGTTGACGCCGATGATCCGCGCCCCGGCGTCCACCGCGCGCTTGATCTCCTCCTCGTCGTGCACCTCGACCAGCGGGGTGAGGCCGATCGACTCGGCGCGCTCGATCAGCGACACCAGGGCCGGCTGCTCGAGGGCGGCGACGATCAGCAGCGCGAGGTCGGCGCCGTGCGCCCGGGCCTCCCACAGCTGGTACGCGGTGACGATGAAGTCCTTGCGCAGCAGCGGGGTGTCCACCGCGGCGCGGACGGCGTCCAGGTCGGCCAGCGACCCGCCGAAGCGGCGCTGCTCGGTCAGCACGCTGATCGCGGCGGCTCCGCCGGCCGCGTAGTCGCCCGCCAGTGCGGCCGGGTCGGCGATCGCGGCCAGCGCGCCCTTGGACGGGCTGGAGCGCTTCACCTCGCAGATCACCCGGACCCCGTCGCCCTTCAGGGCGGCGACGCCGTCCTTGGCCTCGGGGGCCTTGGCGGCGCGCTCCTTGAGCTCGTCCAGGGAGACCCGGGCCTGGCGTTCGGCGAGGTCCTCGCGGACCCCCTCGATGATCGTGTCGAGCACACTCATGCGCCCACCTCGCTTCGCTCGGCAGGCGCTGCGCGCAACACGCACCTGTCAATGGTTCGCTCTCCCCCAGCCTGCGGCTGGAGGTACCCCCATCGCTCGCTCACGCGAAGTGCCCCCATCATTTCTGCTAGTTCGCTAGCGACGAGCCGACCGGGACGGACCCGGTGGCTCTTCGATGGTATCGGCACCGGGGGGCGCGGGGCGCATCCGCCCGGGGCGCGTCTCGCGGACCGGACGCCCCCTGGAGCGGCTCTCAACTGCGGTTTCACCGGACGTCCACCGGTCCTCGAAGCCCCCGGTGGATCGAGTGGACCGATCACCGGCCCACCATGTGGACCGGTGCCCGCCCGCTCAGACCAGCGGCGGGGCCAGTCCCGCGCCGACCGGCAGGTTGCGCACCACGGTGAACACCAGGACCAGCAGCGCGATCAGCACCCAGCGCCGGCCGCCGACCACGAGCCGGGGGCGCGGGCCGCCGGTCAGCGCGGCCCAGCCCCAGCGCAGCCAGAGCAGCGCCAGCACGCCGAGGAGCAGCACGGCCACCGCGTTGTCGTGCAGGGCTCCGGTCAGGTCGCCGTGGGTCAGCGCGTGCACGCAGCGCAGCCCCCCGCAGCCGGGGCACCACCAGCCGGTGGCGGTCAGGAACGGGCAGTCGGGGTAGTGCCCGGGGGAGTTCGGGTCCACCACGGCGACGAAGGCGGTGGGGACGGCCACCGCCGCCAGCGCGGCCAGCGGCGGGCCCAGCCGGCGCAGGACGGGCGGCGGGGCGGAGGCGGTGGGGGCGGCGTTCACGCCCCGATTGTGCCCGTGTCGGGCCCGGACGGAACGGAACGGCGGGCGCGCCGCGCCCGCCGTTCCGTCGTCCGCGGAAGGTCCGTCGTCAGGCGGTGGCGGCGGCGAGGGCGGCGCGGGCCGCGTGGGCCTCGGCCTGCTCCTCGCGCGAGGCGTAGACGTTGGTGCTGGGCTGCTTGCCCATGCCCGCCATCGACATGGCCTTGCCGACCACGCCACCGGCCAGGACGACCGCCAGGCCGGCCCAGACCAGCAGCACCGACGGGAGGATCATCGCGACCCCCGCGATCCCGGAGCCGATGAAGGAGATGGTCACGCCGGTCCAGGCGGCGGGGGTGTGACCGTGTGCTGCTGCTGCCATCTGATGGTGCTCCTAGCCTCTCGGGGCCCGGCCGGGCCTGCGGGGCCGCCGGCGGGTTGACGACCTCCATTGTGCCGGGCCACACACCGGCTCCCCAAAGCGGGTGCCGGGTCTATCGCGTCACACGCGTGCCGGTCAGCCGGACGTCGGGTCCTCGCCGCGGTCCAGGGCCTTCCACAGGTCCGCCGGGGTCTCGCTCCGCGCCGGGGCCTTGCGGGTCGGCGCCTCGTACCGGCTGCCCATCGCCGGCCAGCCGCGGCCGTAGCGGAGGGTGAGCAGCCCGGCGACAGCCAGCAGCAGTCCGCCGACCAGGGCCACCCACGGCCAGCCGGTGTGGCCGACCCCGGTGGCCGCCGAGCCGGTCAGGGCCAGCTTGCGGGCCGCCTCGGCGTCCAGCGCGGCGGTGTCGCCGGCGCCCGCGGCGGAGGCGGCGGCCGCGCCGAGACCCGCCAGCAGGGTCAGCGCGCCCACCGCGAGCCGGCCTGCGCCGCGCACCGCGAACACCGCCACGGCCGCCGCGAGGCCCACCAGGGCCAGCCCGCCGGGCAGTTCGGAGATCGTGCCGCCGGTGACGGACACCGCCAGGGTGCCGGCCCGGCCCTCCGCCCAGACCCGGCCGACGGCGGTCAGCACCAGGACGGCGCTCAGCACGGTCAGCAGCAGCATCACGCCGAGCGTCCGGCGGGCCGCGGAGGGGGCCGGGGCGGCGGGGGCGGGGGTCTGGTCAGGAGCGGTCACCCGTCCACTATCCCCCGCCCGACGCGTCACACCGAACCCGGGGTGGGCGGCCCGGTCGGGAACTCGTCGGTGCGCAGCACGACCGTGCGCCCGCCGAGCGGCAGGAACAGGTCGTTGCCGAACGGCACCCGCTCGGCCTCCCGGTAGGCGCCGTCGGCGGACGGCGCGGTGTGCACGGTGCAGACCGCGGCCGCCGTGTCGACCACCACGTACAGCGGGATCCCGCCGAGCGCGTACGCCCGTGCCGTCCCGGCCGGGTGCGGCCCGGCCGCCTCCAGCACCGCCTCGACACCGGCGCCCGGGTGGCGGCCGCGGTCGTCGGGCCGGGCGTCCGGGGCGACGACGGCCAGGTCGGCGGTGAGGCCGCCACCGGGCGCCCCCGGGGCGTCGACCACCACCCCGCGCAGCACCCGGCCGCGGCCCGCCAGCTGTTCGCCGATCTGGGCGGCGGCACTGTGCAGGGCCGCGCGCCCCGGCCCGCCCTGCGGCTCCTCGGTCATCCCGGCCGCCTCTCTCGACGCCCCTCGACGGTTGCGGCGTCCTACGACATCTCCGGCGTCCGCAGCGTATTGGCGGTGGCGACGGCCCGCAGCACGGCGGCCGCCTTGTTGCGGCACTCGGTGTCCTCCCCGTGCGGGTCGGAGTCGGCGACGACACCCGCCCCGGCCTGCACGTAGGCGGTGCCGTCGCGCAGCACGGCGGTGCGGATGGCGATCGCGGTGTCGGAGTCCCCGGCGAAGTCCAGGTAGCCGACGCAGCCGCCGTAGAGGCCGCGGCGGGTGGGCTCCAGCTCCTCGATGATCCGCATCGCCCGCGGCTTGGGCGCACCGGAGAGGGTGCCGGCGGGGAAGCAGGCGGTCAGCACGTCGAAGGCGGTCCGCCCGGGTGCGACCGTGCCGGTGACGGTGGAGACGATGTGCATCACGTGGCTGTAGCGCTCGATCTGCATGAAGTCGACCACCTCCACGCTGCCCGGCTCGCAGACCCGCCCCAGGTCGTTGCGGCCGAGGTCGACCAGCATCAGGTGCTCGGCCCGCTCCTTGGGGTCGGCGAGCAGCTCGGCGGCCAGCGCCGCGTCCTCGTGCGGGGTGGCGCCGCGGTGCCGGGTGCCGGCGATCGGGTGCAGCATCGCCTCGCCCTCGGTGACCTTGACCAGCGCCTCCGGGCTGGAGCCGACCACGTCGAAGCCGCCCTCGGCACCGCCGTCCGGCCCGGGGAAGCGGAACAGGTACATGTACGGGCTGGGGTTGGTGGTGCGCAGGACGCGGTAGACGTCCAGCGCGGAGGCCGGGCAGGGGGCCTCGAAGCGCTGCGAGGGGACGACCTGGAAGGCCTCGCCGGCCCGGATCCGCTCCTTGACCTCCTCGACGGCCGCCCGGTACGGCGCGCCGCCGAACGGGGAGCGGGCCTCGCCGGGGCCGGAGGGGGTGAAGGTGGCCAGGCCCGGGTCGACCGGCTTGAGCAGGTCGGCCTCCATGGCGTCGAGCCGGGCCACCGCGTCCGCGTGGGCCTCGTCCACGCCGCTGGCCAGGTCGTTGTGGTTGACGGCGTTGGCGATCAGCAGCACCGTGCCGTCGGCGTGGTCGAGCACGGCGAGGTCGGTGGCGAGCAGCATGGTCAGCTCGGGCAGCTTCAGGTCGTCCGGGTTGAGGTCGGGCAGCTTCTCCAGCCGGCGGACCACGTCGTAGCCGAGGTAGCCGACCAGGCCGCCGGTGAGCGGCGGCAGGCCGTCGTCGGTGTGCCGCGGGGTGTGCAGCGCCTCCAGGGCGGCGCGCAGCACCTGCAGCGGGTCCCCCGTGGTGGGGATGCCGACCGGCGGGGTGCCCAGCCAGCGGGCGTCGCCGTCCGGGCCGGCGGTGAGCACGGCGGCGCTGCGCACGCCGACGAAGGAGTAGCGCGACCAGCTGCGCCCCTGCTCGGCGGACTCCAGCAGGAAGGTGCCGGGTCGCTCGGCGGCGAGGCTGCGGTACAGGCCGATCGGGGTGAGACCGTCCGCGAGGAGCCTGCGGGTGACCGGGATGACCCGGGTGTCGACGGCGAGCTTGCGGAAGGCTTCGAGTTCCATGGCGGGCGGCACCTTCTGGAGTTCCGGTCGGGGTCGGGGGGAGGCGGGGTTCGGTCGGGGAACGCGGGGTTCAGTCGGGGGACGCGGGGCTCAGGAGAGCGGGAGCACGTCGGCGTCGAAGCAGGTGCGGTCCCCGGTGTGGCAGGCCGCGCCGGTCTGGTCGACCCTGACCAGCAGCGTGTCGCCGTCGCAGTCCAGCGCCACCGACTTGACCGCCTGGACGTGGCCGGAGGTGTCGCCCTTCACCCAGTACTCGCTGCGGCTGCGGCTCCAGTAGGTGCAGCGGCCGGTGGTGAGCGTGCGGTGCAGCGCCTCGTCGTCCATCCAGCCGAGCATCAGCACCTCGCCGGTGTCGTACTGCTGCGCGATGGCCGGGAGCAGGCCGTCCTCGGTCCGCTTGAGGCGGGCGGCGATCTCGGGGGCCAGGGCGGTGGTGCCGGGGGCGGCGGGTGTGGTGGACATGGGGCCATTGTTGCAGTCCGGGCCCGGCCCCCGGCACGTACCTGACCGGCCCCGACACCCGCCGGACACGCTCTACGACGCCTCGCGTTCGCAGCCGGACGGCCAGATCCGGTGGACGAACAGCCCGGCGGCCTCGGCCAGTCCGGCGATCCGGGCGGGTTCGCTGCCGGGTTCGCCGTCCCAGACCGCGATCAGCTCGTCGATCATGCCGACCAGGGCGCGCCCGGTGTCGTCGCCGAGTCCGCCGCGCTCCACGGCGGCCAGCCGGTGGACGGCGTTGGCCTCGTTCAACAGGCGCAGCCGGGTGGCCCGGTGCCCGTCGTCGGCACGGCCGACCGCGGGGGCGCTCGTGGGGACGATCACCTCCAGTTTGCCGCCGTGCTCCAGGACGGAGCGGGCGAACCAGCTCTCCGGCCCCTCCTCGACGCAACTGACGCCGACCAGTTCGTACGGGCCGAAGGTGGTGACCAGCTGCCAGAGGTCGCCGCGGACCAGCATCTCCGTGATGCCGCCCGACAGACCCTGGTGACCGGTGATTCCGACGCGCATTCCCAGCTCCCGGGACTCGTGTCGTGCCGCCGGGAGCCTATCCGACGGCGCGCGGACGCTCGGTACCGGGACGATTTCGGCCAACCTCCTGCCGGGCGGGCCCCCGGTGGGCCATCCTCGTGGCCATGACCTCCGAGCAGCAGCCGCCCGCAGCCGCCGAATCCCGCCCGTCCCGGGGCCTGGTCCTCACCGTCGCGGCGGTCCTGGCCGTGCTGCTCGCGGTGGTGGCCACCGTCCTGCTCTGGCCGGAGGAGCGGAAGCCCGCCGCCGCACCGCCCCCGCCCGCCCCCACGGCCACCCCGACCCCCACGCCGACGCCCACCCCGACACCGACCCCCGCCCCGACGAAGACCCCGCCCTACGCCTTCTTCCCGGTCGGCGCCTGCTTCGACCACCCGCAGCTGAGCCCGGTGATCACCAAGGCCGAGGAACGCCCCTGCACCGGCGAGCACGACGGCCAGGTCATCGCCGACCTCAAACTGGCCGACGGACTGGCCGGCGAGATCCCGATCGCGCTCGCCATGCGGGAGGGCTGCAAGGAGGCCGAGGCCGCCGCCAAGGCCCGCCAGAACGACGGAAAGACGTACTACGGGCGCCAGTTCGGCCCCGCCGGCACCAACTACCAGCAGGGCTGGCGGGACTACACCTGCACCCTGACCCTCAGCAACAAGCAGGGCGGGCCCAAGCTCACCGGCGCCCTGCGCTGACCTGTCCACGCCGTAGGCTGGCGGCATGTCGAACCACGCCCTCGCCGAGCGCCACCGTCTCGCCGAACTCCTGGCCGCCGCCGGGCCTGACGCCCCCACCCTCTGCGCCGGGTGGACCACCCGGGACCTCGCCGCCCACCTGGTGATCCGCGAGCGCCGGGCCGACGCGGCGGCCGGCATCCGGATCGGCGCGCTCGCCGACTGGACCCGGCGGGTGCAGGACGACTACGCCGGGCGCCCGTACGAGGAGTTGGTGCGCACGTTCCGCGCCGGCCCGCCGCTGCTCTCCCTGTTCGCCCTGCCCGGCGCGGACGAGGCCGCCAACACCGTCGAGTACTTCGTGCACGCCGAGGACGTCGCGCGCGCGGGCGAGGAGTGGACCGCCCGCCCGGTGCCGCCCGGCCGCGCCGACGCGCTCTGGCGCCGCCTGCCGATGATCGCCCGCTTCGAGGCCGGCCGCCGCTCCCCCGTCCGCCTCGTCCTGGAGCGCCCCGACGGCCGCTCCCTCACCGTCGGCCCCGCCGGCGCCCCCACCGTCCGCCTCACCGGCGAACCGGGCGAGCTGGTCCTCTTCGTCTACGGCCGCGGCGCCCGCACCACCCTCACCGCCGACGGCGCCCCCGACGCCGTCGAAGCCCTCCGCCACATCCTCCCGCTCCCGTAGCCCGGCAGGAGCCGAGAGCCCAGGGAGAAGTCACAGGATTGGGTGATTGCGTCGGCCCCCTCCCCAGAGGAGGCCGACGCCCCGAGCCCCGACCAAGCGGCGCCCGACCGCGAATGTGCCGACTCAACAGGCGGTTACCGCCGGGTGGCAACCGCCTGCTTGCACGGCTCTGGCCGCCAGGAGGGCACGCCGCGCCCGCGTCGCGCCCCCGGCCGTCACGGAAGCTCCGCACCCGATGCCCGGAGCCCCCTTCCCCGGCCCCGCGCAGGACCGGCAGATGCCTGATTTCGGCACCGGGTCACGGCACTCGACACACTCCGCGTACCGGGCCGCTGAAGGACGTCCTGGGGCGCAGGGGGACGGCATCTTGTGCTGCAGCCGGTAGCGGAGCACCGCCGCGGCGGAGTACACGGGAGCAGGCAGACCCGGCAACAAGGCCTGGGCCAGGTCGGTCGGCGAACTGCCTCGATCCAGCCATTGGAGGACCAAGGGCGCCAACTCCCGCGCCTCGGCCTCTCCAAGCCGAAGCCGGGGTTCGGGCCTGATCACCCGCAACAAGGTGGCCGTTGCCTCAAGGACCGCCTCATCAGGCACGGCCGTCGACTCCCGGGATCTCCCCGGAACACCCCCTCCCGGTTCAGGGTCGCTTCCATCGGCCGGCCCCGCGGGGAGGGAGGTTTCTTGCTCCCGGTCTTTTGGAGAGCCGCCAGCAGGACCGGGGCCCGATCGACCGGGCGCCGGAGGGGCGACACCCGGCGAGAAGCACTGCGGGGTGTCGTAGACGTGGGCCTCGCTACGGATCGTCCCGTCGAGCCGGCGGATCTTCTCGACCCGGTAGAACCCGGCCTCGGTCAGTTCCCTCAGGGCCCGGCGGACGGCGCCACGCCCCTGCAGACTGGAGTCCGCCATGTGTCGGCCGTCCTCCCGCCAGCCGTCAGGACGCGAGAGGAGATCCGCGAGGAGACCGCGGGCGGTGTAGCTCAACTGCCGGTACTGCAGCACGGCGTTGGGAAGAACGGTGAAGTGCCCTACGTGTTCTGTACGATGGATACGCATCGGGAGGTTGTGCTCCTGGTGCCGGACCCCGGGGTGTTGGTAGCACCGCCGGGGTCGCCTTTTCTCTTGCGGTTCGGAACGTAACACGCCGACCACCGGAACGACTTCCCTTTGCAATAAGGGTGCTTATCTCATAACTCATCGAGGCTATAAGCGCTGCCCGTCGGCCTCGCGGCGCCCGCGCCGCGAGGCCGACCGACGACAGGTCAGACGACCCGCTCGATCTCCTCGAAGATGTCGGCGTCCGTCTCCTTCTGCCATTCCGGCAGGGCGGCCCAGTCGGCGACATAGCTCGGCTTCGGGTCCGGGATGTGCTTGTGGATCTGGGCGATCCAGCACAGGGCGACGAAGCGGCCCTTCTGCTCCCTGCTGAGCCTCGCGGTCATGCCGCCGCTCACCGTGACGAAGTCGCGGACCTGACCGAACACCGCGGCAGCCGACTCGCGCTCCCAGTCCGGAGTCTCGTCCCAGGGCGTGATGTATCCCGGCTTCGGCTCACCCGGAAAGTTCCTCCTGACCCCGGCGATCCATGCCTCACGGAAGATCCGGCCGTCCTCGTTCTCCATGCTCAGTCCTCTCGTCGTCTGTTCAGGATGGAATCGCGGGCAGACTCGCAATCTGGCTGCTCAGCATAGAGATGCGCTGGTCAGCCTTTAGTGGTTCGAGGTGGCCTCGAAGCTCACGCAACTTGCTGCTGACGTACCCTGATCCGCTCCTCCTGGCGAGCGCCAAGGCTTCACCGGCATAGCACAGTAGGTGATCACGGTCGCTTCGCTGAACTCCGAGTATGGCGAGGTCGGTGAGAACGCTCCCCCGTCGCCGCGGGGACAGCGTCGGCTTCAACGCCTCCGTGAGGGCCTTCTCCGCGAGATCCGGCCTGCATAGCCGGATGTAGCAGGTACCTCGCTCCTCAGCAAGCCGGGAACCGTCGAAGCGTAGCCAGCCACCGTTGTGGATCTGCCCCGAGAGTGCGTGGACCTGCCCCGCGACGTCCAAAGCCCGGTTACATGAGTCGAGGTCACCCAGGCCGGCATACGCCTCGGCTAGGACGGCCGCCACCCAATAGCGTGTCGAGAGTTCTCGGTCTCCTCTTTTGGCCAGCTCAAAAGCAGCGTTGAGCATGGTGACTGCCTTTGCGAACTTCCGCTCGTAAAGGCAGATGAAGGCATGCCGAGTCAGAGCACAGGCCCAAAGATCATGAGCCCTCGCCTCGCGCGCAGCGCTGGCGGCCAGGGCGTAGCAGTGAGCAGCATCGGTGTGGCGATTCCCGTCGAAGAAGATCTCACCGGCAAGCTGGAAGAGGTCTGCAGAGAGGATGCAGAGCTGCTGGCGCTCAGCTTCGGTCTTGGCCCGCTCGAAAGCCTCGATGAGCACTGCAAGTTGTTCTCGAACCATCGGATAGACCGCTGACTTGGCACCAGCGAACGAGAAGCTCCGCCACAGGTGCGCGGTCACCTGTCCGTGGAGACCCAGATCAGTGGCGGACGAAGCCGCTACCCGTTCCACAGCGTGGCCCCGATCAAGGGGCGGCAACGCAACCAGTGTCCCGGTGACGCTCAGCGCCTGGAGGAACTCACGGCGGTTCATTTCGTCAACGTCACCCGCATCCAGATAGGTCCAGGAGGCCGCAGCGGTGGCTGAGGTGACGGCCCCTGCCTGCGGAAGGGCCGCTAAGGGATCGCTGCGGCTCGGCCGCGGCCCGAATACGGCTCCGAGCTCCGAGGTGGTGACCTCCAGGAGCCGGGCGAGCCTGGGCCGGATGTGCGGCTGCGGCTCGGTCTCGCCGCGCTCCCAACGGGCGACCGTCGAACGGTCGACACCGAGTGCCTCGGCAAGCCTCTCCTGACTGTAGCCCAGGGCCTTTCGCCGTTGTGCCAGCCGTGGCCTCGTGGCTGCCATGCGGTTGCCCTTCGCTCTGCTGATGCATCGGTCCAGGTCAGAGCTCCTGGTGCATCGAGTATGCACCAGAGGCGCACCCGGATTGCTCTGGTTCGCGCCAACTGCTTCTTTTTTCCTGGGTGGTGCGGCAAACAGGCCGCGACGAAGACGCGTGAAGGCGCATAGGCGCCGATACGTCGACTTGGAGTACAACGGCTATGAGTCCGCTAAACACCCCAATGGTGCCGATGTCGGGTGAGTGGGACGCCGAGGCAGATCTCGCGTCGGTTCCCGCGACGCGCCGGAATGTCGCCCGCCTCGTTCGCTCATGGGAAGTCCCCATAGCGGACGACGCCGTGCGCGACGTGGAACTGTGCGCGGCCGAACTGCTCGCCAACGCTCTTGAACATGCAGCCGGGCCCTGCCGAGTGACGGTCCGGTGGACCGGTGTGCGTCTGCGGGTCGAGGTGATGGATGCGGGCCCGGGCCTGCCACAGAGGAGCGCGCCCGACGACATGGCCACCGCCGGCCGTGGCCTCCTCCTGGTGGAATCGCTGGCTCACTCCTGGGGCTGGTACCCGGTGGAGACGGGCAAGGTCGTGTGGTTCGAGGTGGCACCCGACCGGATCGTGACGGGAGACGCGCGGCTCGCCGTACTCGTCTCCGCGGTTCAGGTCCGGGCGCAGCAGCAGGCCCGGGCCGGCGAGAGCCGGCTGAGGACGGAGACCGTTCGGTGACCGAGCCTTCCACGCCCACTCGGTACGTAGTCCGCTTGATCGACTCCCGGAGTCCGCACTTCGTCCTGCTGTACTGCTGGGGGATCTATGACCGGGCCCGACACGAGTACGTGCGCGTTCCAGGCACCTCGGACCGGATCAGGCGCTTCTACACCGTGTCGGCCGCCGAGGCTCACCTGCGAGTCCTACGTGCCGCTGCGGAGTCTCAGATGGTCTGAGGGTGTCGACCGTTCAACCGGACCGGCTGATCTCCCTGCCGAAGCAGCCCCAGGAACCCATTGGCGAAGGAGCCGTACCATGCACGACCTGATCGCGAGCCCGTTTCTGAACAGCTTCGTCGTGTTGCGACCAGGCCGCCTGGAGGGCATCGCGCTGCCCGAACGGCGCTTCCGGGAACTGGCGCAGTCCCACGGATCCGGGCTCGCCGTTCCACTCTGGCTCACGGACGCCGCCCGCAGCCGGTGGGGGATCGACGTCGCCCCTCGGCCGGTCAGTCATGCCGTGCACATCCGCGACGCCCCGGTGTACGGCCATAGCCGGGCGAGCTGGGAGATCAATCTCGGCTGTGACCTGGACTGCGAACACTGCTACCTCGGGGAGAAGCGGTTTGCCGGCCTGGACGCCGAAGGCAAGCAGCGGCTGCTCCTGATCCTGCGGGACGCAGGGGTGTTGTGGCTGCAGATCACGGGAGGCGAGGCGCTGATCAACCCCCACTTCGCGGCCTCCTGCCGGCTCGCGCACGACCTCGGAATGATGGTCGAGGTTTTGACGAACGGCACGCGGCTGACGAGCCCCACCATCCTGGAATCGCTCACCACCAGCAGGCCGTACCGGGTCACGGTGTCGCTCTACGGAGCGACCGCGGAGACGTACGACTCGTTCACCCGCCGCCGGGGCGCCTTCAGAAGGGTCACCCGCGGGCTGGCCGCTGGGGTCGAGGCCGGCCTTCCCCTACGGCTGGCGTTGATCGTCACCGCGCAGAACGCACACGAGAACGACCGAATGCGCGGTATGGCCGACGAACTGGGCATTCCATACAAGGAGTACACCCACATGTCGCCGACGATCTACGGCGGCGCGGAGTCGCTTGCGTCCCAGTCACCCGCCCACCTGAAGGCCCTCGAACGCTTCACGGGCTGCAACGCGGGACACACCTTCCTGCACGTCGATCCGCACGGACGGGCATCGATGTGCAAGGTCGGCCGGGACGAGCAGATCGACCTCATGGCCGAAGGCGTCGAAGGTCTCGTCCGGCTCGGCGCAATCGCCGACCGCCTCATGCTTCGCACCGGTGGCTGTTCCGGCTGTCGTCTCTCCGGACTCTGTTCGGTCTGCCGACCGCTGGCCAAGCGCTATCAGGAGGCGAAGGCACCACTGAACACCTACTGCCAACACGAACAGAAGGGAGACTCGGGATGACCGCTGTCATGGTCGAGCTGACCGCCACCCGACGTGAGGACGACGAGGCGCTGGCATTCATCGACGACATGGAGGACTTCGGTGCTGACGTCCTCCCCGGGTGCAGCGACGACAACCCGTACCGGTAGGGCGCGAGCTCCGGAGGCCGACGGCTGTGGTGCCGTCGGCCTCCGGGCCGACTCTGGGAGCCTGGGTACCGTGACCACCATCCGCATGCACTGGGCAGATCTACCCGAAGCCGTACACCGGGCCGTCGCCGCCCGCCTCGGAACGCCCATCCTTGCTTCGGAGACGGTCTCGGCAGGTTTCAACTCCGAGATCGCCGCCACGCTCACCACCGCCGACAGCACCGTCTTCGTCAAGGGGATGCGGCTGAGTCACCCACGCATGTGGACCCAACGGCGTGAGACGGAGATCAACCCGTACGTGGTGGGCCTCGCCCCCTCGCTGCTGTGGCACCTGGACGTCGACGGCTGGAGCCTCGTCGCGTTCGAGCACGTCGAGGCCCGCCACGCCGACTACCGCCAGGCCGGGGAGCTGGAGTTGCTGGTCGGGGCTCTCAGCCGGCTCGGCCGCACCCCGTGCCCGCCGATCGAGCTGCGCCGCGCCGAGCAGCGGTGGGCCGCCTACGTGGACGACCCCGGGATGCCGGCCCGGTTCGCCGGGGGTTCCCTGCTGCACACCGACCTGAACAACGAGAACGTCCTGGTTCGAGGCGGCCGCGCTCTCCTGGTCGACTGGGCGTGGGCCACACGGGGGGCGCCCTGGATCGACCCAGCCCTCTGGGTGATCTGGTTGATCGCCGCAGGCGGCCACAGCCCAGCCGCGGCAGAGACCTGGGCGGCAAGGGTTCCGACGTGGAAGAACGGCGATCCGACCGTGGTGGACGCCTTCGCACGGGCTCAGGCGCGCATGTGGACCGACATCGCCGGAGATGACCCGGACCCGTGGACCGCTGGGCTGAACCGGGCCGCCCAGCGGTGGGCACGGTTCCGGAGTGCTCGGTGACGGTTCGGACCTGAGCACCCACACGATCAAGCTCCCGGTCTGGCATCGTGAGCAGGATCTGAAGGTGGCCGAGCAATACGTCCGCGCGGCCGTCGAGATCAGCGACCATCACGAGGAGCTGCAGTGACCGTCACCTCCCCCGCGTTCGTGGCCGGCCTGGCGGCCGACGCCGAAGCCGCCGGGATCACCGGCTTCGTCGCCGCCGCCGTGATCGACCGCGACGGTCGCATCCTGCTCGTCCGTCGCAACCCGGACGACTACATGGGCGGCCTGTGGGAGATCCCGTCCGGCACGATCGAGACCGGGGAAACCATCCTGGACGCCCTCCGCCGGGAGACCGCCGAGGAGACCGGCCTGACCGTCGACCAGGTCACCGGCTACATCGGTCACTTCGACTACGCCGAAGCCCCGGCGGCATGACACGCCAATTCACCTTCACCGTCACGGTGGAGAAGTACGAACCCGTCGTCCTCACCGAACACGACGCACACCAGTGGGCCCTTCCGGGTGAGCTGCCCGCGGCGAGTGACGCGGTTCGCAAGCTGATCGCACCCTGAGCTACGGAACGAGCCAATCGGGCCGGAACGCGTGCACGAGGTCCTGGCAACCGCCGAAGTGGCGCCCCCCCGCCGGCCGGGGGGGGGCCCCCCCGGGGGGGGCCCCCCAACCCCCAGTGGGGGGGCGCACCACCCGCGACCACCACCCCCCCCCCCCTAAACTGGGGGGGCGACAGACCCACCGCGGGCCCC
>NZ_JBIWPA010000031.1:0-102342 GCF_044768035.1 Kitasatospora sp. NPDC101176 | reverse complement strand
GGGGGGGGGGGGGGGGGGGGGGGGGGGGGGGGGGGGGGGGGGGCGGGGGGGGGGGCGGGGGGGGGGGGGGGGCCGCCGCCGCCCCCGCCCGGGGGGGGGCCCCCCCCCCGGCCGTGTCCTGCTTGACTCGCGTGACCGGCGCCAGCACAGTGCGGACCCATGAGCACCGACGCGATCTTCCTGGGCCTGGGCCTGACCGCCGTGCTCGCGGTCGGCTCCCAGGTGCTGGCGAGGTGGCTGCGCGTGCCCGCGCTGATCGTCCTGCTGCCGGTCGGGTTCACCGCCGGCGTGCTCACCGACGACCTCGACCCCGAGCGGCTGCTTGGCGCGGCCTTCTCCCCGCTGGTGTCGCTCTCCGTGGCGCTGATCCTCTACGACGCGGGCCTCGGCCTGGACCTGAAGCACCTCCAGGGGCACAACCGGCGCGTCGTGGTCAGGCTGCTGCTGCTCGGGGTGCTGCTCACGGGGTTCCCGGCCGCCTTCCTGGCGGCGCAGTTCCTGGGGATGTCCTCCCGGGCCGCGCTGATGCTCGGCGCGATCCTGGTGGTCAGCGGCCCGACGGTGGTCGGGCCGCTGCTCAACTTCGTGCGCCCGGTGGAACGGCTCCAGCAGATCCTCACCTGGGAGGGTTCGCTGATCGACCCGATCGGCGCGATCCTGGGCGCCCTGGTCTTCCACTCGATCGTCGCGAGCACCCATCCGCACGTCGGCGTGCGGGCCGGCCAGTTGGTGCTGAGCTTCGCCGTCGGGATCGCCGGTGCCCTGGTCGGAACGGCGGTGCTGTGGCTGCTGCTGGGCAGGTTCCGGATTCCCGAACCGCTCGGCACGTCCGTGCAGCTCGCCACCGTGATCGGCACGGCGGCGGTCTGCGACGTGCTGCGCGACGACACCGGACTCATCGCGGCCGTGGCCATGGGGGTGGCCGTCGCCAACCTCCCGTCCTCCGACATCCCTTCGCGCAACCCGTTCTTCGAGACCCTCGTCCAGCTGATCATCGGACTGCTGTTCATCTCCATCTCGGCGACCATCACCCCGGACTCGCTCAGCGGCGTCATGCTCCCGACGCTCGGCCTGGTCGCCGTACTGGTCCTCGTCATCAGGCCACTCGTGGCCGGGCTGTCCACGCTCGGGACGGACCTCCCACAGGGCGAACGCGCCTTCATCGGCTGGATGGCCCCGCGCGGCATCGTCGCGGCCGCCACCGCCTCGACCTTCTCCACGACCCTGGTCGCGGACGGCGTCGGCGGAGCCGAGAAGATCCTCCCCGCGACCTTCCTGGTCATCGTCGCCACGGTGGCGGTCTACGGCTTCACCGCCGTGCCCGCCGCCCGCCTCCTCCACGTCAGGCGCTCCGCCCGCTCCCGCCCCCTGCTGGTCGGCGGCGCGCAGTGGGTGGTGGAGGTCGGCCGGGCCCTGCGCTCGGCGGGCCTCGACGTCCTGATGTGGGCCGGCCTCGAACCGGAACGCGAACGGATCCGGGCCGCCGGCCTGGAACTGGCCCCGGGCGAACTGCTGGCGGCCGCCACCGGCCAGGGCGCGGAACTGGAGGGCATCACGGCCGTCCTGCTGCTCACCGACGAGGACGACTTCAACGCGCTCGCCTCGACGATCCTGCAGGGCGGCGTCGAGGGCCGGGTCTACCGCCTGGGGCCGCCCCACAGCAGCCACGGAGTGGTGGCCCCGTACACCGGCGGCGAGATCCTCTTCGACGAATCCCTGGCCCGGCCGGCCCTCGCCCGCCGCCACGCCGACGGCGCCCCGCTCCTGGCCGCCCCCGGCGCCGGTACCATCCCCACCGGCCACGACCTGCTCTTCCGTGTCCGCTCCAACGGCACCCTCGCCCCCGTCGTCAGCGGCCACCCACCCCCCGAGGAACCCGGCGACATCCTCATCCTCCTCGGCCCACCCCGCCACCCCACCCCACACTGACCGGAGCCCCGGCACCGGTCCAACCGGCGAGGTCGGCTGGATCATGAACCATGATCCGTCCGCGCGAGACGGCAATGAGACGGTGGTCCGTCAGCACACGCAGGACTCGCACCACCGACTCGCGGGAGGCTCCCACGGCGCTGGCGAGCTCCTGCTGATTGATGGTCAGCCGCCGAGCGGTGAAGTCCCCTGGTACTGGGGCCCCGTAGCTGTGGGAGAGCCTCGCGAGGACCAGCGCCGTACGTGAGACCGTCGGCAGCGCACCGAGGTCCGCCCGGCCGACATCGGATTCGCGCAGCCGTTCAGCCACGCACCGCAGCACAGCCAGCGCGAGTCCACCATGCGCCTCCATGAGGGAAGTGAAGGCCGGAGCCGGTACGGCGACCCCCTTCACCTCTCCCATCGCCGTTGCCGTCGCGGACCGGAGCCCGCCATCCACGCAGGACAGCTCACCGAGCAACTCATCCGGTCCGCGAAGGGCGAAGAGGCTGGTGAAGCCGGTCGCGGATACCGAGGTGACCTTCACCAATCCGCTATGCAGGAGGACCACTCGGTCCGCCGTGTCACCCTCGCGCATCAGGAGCTCACCGCGGCGCCACTGCACCTCCTGGCCCGCGGACCTGATCAGGTGTCTCCACTTGTCGGGCAATGCTGGTCCGGCCATCTCTCGATCCTCCGGGGCCCACCGTAGTCGACCTCTCGTTCTCTTTGCGTAGTTTGACGCAGACGGCCTTCTCCGTCCCCAGGTACAAAGTTGATCAGCCGGTTGCTCTTGCCGCGGACCGGCCTGGAATTCAACCGACCGGGAGAACCGCATGACTGCCCCGACCATCGGACCCAACGGCCGCCCGTTCCCCGGGCGATCGGACGCCACTACCCCGGTCGCCACCGCAGGACTCGACGCGGCCTGGCGAATCCACGGTGTGCTGTCCGAGTGGGTCAGCCGGGTGGACGTCAAGGCGTCGTTCGCTCTGAGCCTCGAAACAGCAGCTCTGGTGGCGATTTCGAGCGTCGCACAGACCGCGCCGGCCACCGGGTCCGTCGCGTCGGGGCGACAGGCGGCAACCGTTCTCACGCTCTGGGCCAGCGCGCTACTCGTCGCCACCGCTCTCGTCTTCGCGATAGCGGCGGTCGCTCCTCGCATCGGTTCCCGCGGCGAGGCGGACGACTGGCGGCACAACGTCATCTTCTTCGGTCATGTAAGGCACTGGGACGCTGATGACCTGGCGGACGCACTCGCCGAGCAGGACCTGCTGCCGGCGCTGAGCAGGCAGCTGGTCGTGCTCTCCCGAATAGCCTGGATCAAACACGTACGGGTACGAGCCTCACTGATCCTGGGCGGGATTGGGGTCACGCTGGCTGCCCTGCCCGCGATGATGAACTCTGTAGCGTAGGCAGACTGACGACGGCTTCACCGATCTGATCGACCAGAAACGGACTCGCTCCATGGACACCACTGCTCCGACTCATCCTTGGGACCTGCCGCCCGAGCACACGCTCTTCGCGGTTGACATCAAGGACTTCAGCAAGGCCCCCGAGCATCGTCAGCCCAGGCTTCGTCAGGCCCTGGACAGCGCACTGGACTCGGCCTTCTCCAAGAGCGACCTACTGGAGGAGTGGAAGAATCCGACGTACCGGCAGGACACCGGTGACGGCTGCATACTGGTCCTCCCCCCGGCTCGCACATGGCGGTTGGTCGACCCGCTCATCGGTGTGCTGGACGAAGAGTTGCACAGCTACCAACAGCAGCGGCAATTTGACGACCCGCCGCTACTCGTGCGGGTGAGTGTGCACATCGGCCCCATGCCCGAAAGCAACCTGGCGGATGCCATCAACGATGTCGCACGGTTCGTGGACAGCGACGCCGTCCGGGCGGGCATCGCCGCCGCGGGTGCCCACGGCAGCTACACCGCGCTCGTACTGTCTGACGACATGTACCGGCGAGTGGTCCTGGCCCGCCGGAGCAGGCTTCTGCCGGAGCGCGACTTCTTGGCCGCACCCGCCACGGTGGCAGGAAAGGGATTCACCCGAACTGCGTGGATCCATGTGCCGAGGCTTAGCCCCAGCGTGGTCGCCCAGCACCTGAAGACGTGCGACATGCCGCCTCCCCGGGAGGAGACCGCAGGGGCGGCTCCTGTGGCTCCTAGTGGCATCCGGGTGTCCGGCAACGTCAACATCAACACCCTGGCAGACAAGATCGACACCGTGCGGACACGACAGATCAACCGCACCGACCAGGCCTCCGGGGAAGGGCAGTTCAACGGGTGAACACCGAGGATCACCGGCCGGTCGACGACCTGGAGGACCTGCTTGCGTCGCTGCCCACTGAGCACCGCTCGTCGGATGGCGTTCCGGGGGCCACACCGCCGTGGTCTTTTCTGCCCCCGCCGTTCGACCCTCGTGTCGTTCGTCCCCTGTCGGACGCGGTTCCGGCCCGGATCACCAACATCGATGTACTCGCCAATACCATCGAGAACGTGCACCAGGAGGTTCGCAAGCGCGACGTCCTCGACGGGACGGAGCTCAGCCGGGCCGAACTGGTCGGCTCCGGCGCCTTCTTCCTGCCGCCGGAGTGGGAACAGGCCTGGTCCGACGGTGCCGACGTACTTCGACCGGACGGCAGCAACGGAGTCCTCCTCGTACTTGCGCGCCGGGGCTACGGTGCCACCACCTTCGCCAGACAGCTCATGGTCCGCCATGCCTCAACGGAATCGACCCTTTTGGACCTAGAGGTTGACTGGGTCCATCCGTCCACCGGACGGTTGCCGCTCAGTGCCGGCCACACCTACTTGTTGGAGCTGAAGGACCCGGAGAGTGATCGCCTCGACCGCGACTTCCTCGACCGACTCTCGACCTTCGCGGAAAGACTGTGCGACGCCCGGTCTCGCTTGGTGGTGACCGTCACGGACGAGATCTGGGTCGGCCATCACGGCTGGCACGGTCCGGGGGTCAAGACCGTGTACCTCTCGGCACCGCCGAACGCGCAACGACTCGTCGAGCACCACCTCAGTGCCAGGAGCCTCGCTCCGCTGATCAAGTACGTTCGGTCGGCGAACGCCAGGGCGTCGATCCAGGGGCGGGATGCCGTCGAGGCGATGCGCTGTGTGGAGATGGTGGTTCGGCAGTGGGCGGCTCACCGGAGGCGGCCGGCCTCCGCCGAGAACGACGGGATGATGGGCCCCGGCGACCGTCCCGTGAGAATAGAGCATCTGAGCTCCCCGACCACACCACCCGACGGGTTGCAGACGCAGATCGAGCTGGCCCTCGCGGACTGGCGGGACCATTTCGACCTGCTCTTCAACGACCCGGCCAGGTCGCCCGCCGGCAAAGACTCTCCGCTCTCGCTCTCCGATCGCTGCCTGCTGCTCGCTCTGGCCGTTCACGGCGTCGCGCCGGCCTCGGTGATCGGTGAGGACGCGCACGCACTGGAGGCGGCCATCGAGGCTGCGTCCGGGGGACCGCAGGCCACCGGTGCCCCCACCGTCGGAACGATCTTCGCCGGACGGGGCCTACGCCCGCGCCTGCTGGCGCTTTCCGCCGAGGTCGATCCCCAAGACCGGGTCACCTTCGACCGTCCCGGGTACTCAGAGGCCGTCCTCGCGTATGTCTGGGACAACTTTCCGTCGTTCCGCTCGGTGCTGCTGACCTGGCTGGTGAGCCTTCCTGTCCGTCCGCGGATCAACAGCGATCCCTCGCCCCAAGCCCTCGCAGGGCTGGTCCTCCGGCACAGGACGTCACAAGACCTGGACGCACTGAAGGACCTGGCCCTCCAGGCCGACCGTGCGCCACTCCTGGTCGCCGTCACCGAGGGGGCACTCAAGGATGACCACATGCGCCGCACGACCTGGAAGTCGCTCCTGCGGTGGGCGAAGCAGGCGACACAGGTCCGTGTGGTCGTCGTGGACGTCTGCCGTGGCGTTTTGCTTGACGGGAACAGCACGCAGAGCGCCTGCCGGTTGGCGATGACCCGGCTTCGCAATCTCGTGCAGACGGAGGACCACACGATCCGGACCGCGGTACTGGACATTTTCGACGTTCTCGCTGCGAGGCCCGACATGCGTCCGATACTGGTCCGCGAAGTGGGGAACTGGCTCGTCAGGGACTGGCCTGCGTCGGCGGGGCGCCTGTGCCTGCTCGCGCTGATGCGCTGCGAGGACGCCGGGACGCCGTGGTTGCTCAGCCCCTCGTCCCCCTTGTCCGAGGTTCACCTCCGGATTGGGCTTGAGGAATTGTTCGGCGACCTGGCCGAATCACCGGAGACCGTCACCCGTGCGGCTTCCTGGCTTCGCCATGCCGCTGCCCACCATGTCGTCACCGACATCGTGCTGGACTGCCTTGCATCTACCCTGCGAGGCCACTCGCAGGCCCAGGCAGCCATGGCGTTGTACCAGGCAGTCCGAGGGACAACGCTTCCGGACGGCAGCCGAGTCGGCGACCACCTCTTCGATCGCATCTCCCGCCCAGCGAATTCCTCAACGCCGCTACCGCTCCAGGTCGATCGCCACACGGCCTCAGTCGGTCCACTTTCAAAGTGATTCTGTCGGGGAGCCCTCCATCGTATGTGTCCGCCGGGTCCGGGTGGCGAACGTGGAGGCGCGGATCCGCTCGCCGCACCTTCACCGCCCCGCCGCCCCGGCGGCGCGCTCATCGCCGACCCGGCGCCCTGCCCGGAGGCGCCGCTGGTCGGTGGCGAGGTCCCGCTTTCGAGCGTACGAGGCCCTCGAGGCGTGTTCCTGGGGTGCGAGGTCGGTAGGGCCAGACCGGCTGGGACTCGCCTCTGACCTCACGTACGCTCGGGTGCGACGGGGGACTCATGGGGGTGGGCTCGGTGCCTGGACGCGGGGGTGTGCCACGCGGTTGCGCGGTGGTCGCGTGGGTGGTGCTCGCGGGGGGCTTCGGGCTGGCCGCCTGGATCTACCTGAGCCTGCGGCCCGAGCCGCAGCCCGACGTCGCGAAGGCGGCCCAGTCGGTCACCGCCCGGGCGGCGGACCGGGCGCTGACCGCCCAGGCGGACCGTCAGCTCGACCAGGTGCGCGCCGCGTTGCCCTGGGCCATTTACCTGGGGACGACGGTGGCGGACTCCTGCAGCACCGGCTGGGTCGACCACGGCCTCGCGCTCACCCGCCGGACGTGGACCCCGGTGACCTGCTCCAGGACCACCACGGTGTACGAGGCGTTCGATGGCGACCTTCCGTCCCGACTCGCAGAGCTCGACACCGTCCTGGCCACCGCGGGGTGGCATCCCGACCGGACCGGAGCCCCGCTGGACCGCGAGGAGCACCCGGGGCTGGTCGCAGCACTCGACTACGCCCACCGGCCGCCCGACGATCCGACCCCGGCCCAGGTCGCGGAGGCGGCCGCGCGGCCGAATGCGGCCACGGTGCAGTACGCCGTGCCGATCAGCTTCGACTTCGTGCCGCCCGCAAGTGCGAAGGCGACTGCTCGACAGGGCGGAACGGTCGATGTGGCGCAGGCCCCCTACCTGCCGGCCCTCGACGACGGAACGGCCGCGCACGACGTGATGCTCAAGTACCCGTCGGTCAAGACCTCGTACTACGTCGACTGGCGTCAGTACGGTCACTCCCAGCTGGCCGCCGCTGCCTATCCCGCACACGGCGCCGTCCTCGCCATCTCGATCAGCGGGAACTACAACACTGGCCGGGCTCGGCCGTGACGAGCTCGGTGCCACCGGGTAGGCCGATCTCCAGCTCACCCGGAGCCTCCGAGCGATCTCCGGAGGCATGACCCCTTCGCCGAACAGCGCGGCAGCCTTCAGTCGAACACCCTCACGGCGCTGACGTGCTTTCGCCGTCAGCCCGCTCCCACACGTATCTCGCGTGCCGGACGCTCTGCCGCGAGGGGTGACCATCCGTCAGCAGAACGGTAGGCCCTCTGACCCCGAAGAGCCGATTCCGGTGGGCAAGCCGGGATTTCGACAACGGAGTCGAGAGGGCGACCGATCGCGCTACTTCGTGCACAGTTTCCGATGCGCCGCTGCGTTTCGGCGATCGATGGCGTGATGTCGACCAGTGCCCTTGTCGGCACGCATCGCCCCCGTAGCATGACCGGATGTCGGATTCGGTCGTGCAGGGAGGATCCCATCGGTGCTGCACTTCAGCACGCTCGGATCGCTCAGGGCGCGGCGCGGCGACCGGGAGCTGCGGCTGAACCGGGCTCGGGACCGCGCGGTGCTCGCCGTCCTTCTCGCGAACGCCGGGCGGCCGGTGCCCGTGGCGGAGATCATCGACGGCGTCTGGGGCGAGGAGGCGGACGGGGCGCCGGACCGGGCCAGGGGATTGCCGGCCACCATGTACCGGCTGCGCAGCGCCCTGGCCGGCACGGACGGCACCGGCAAGGGTGGGTCCGGCAAGGGTGGGTCCCCCGACGGCGGCAGTGTCCTGCGGCACGTCGGCAAGGCGTACCGGCTGGAGGCGGACCCGGCCAACATCGACCGCGCGGTGTTCCTAGCCGAGCTCGCCGCCGCCACCGCCGCCCGGCACAACCGGCAGCCCGAGCGGGCCCACGCCCTGCTCACGGCCGCACTCGGCCGCTGGTCCACGCCGGTGGCGCTGGACGGCGTGCCGGGCCCGTTCGCCGAGCACGACCGCCGGATGCTGGCCGGGCGGCGGGAGGAGGCCCGGCTGGCCCGGCTCGAACTCGACGTCGAACTCGGGCTGCCGCTCACCGAGGAACCCGCCCCTGAGCAGGCCACCGTCGTTCCCCGCGCGCTGGCGCAGGGCCGGGCCGGCCGCACCGAGCAGGCCCTCGCCCTGCTCGCCGGCGCCGACTCCGGCAGCGAGGCGGCGGCTCTGGCGGCACGCCTCCGCGACCCGGCCGCGGATCTCGCGGACTGGACGCCCTGGGCCTCCCGGACCGCCCCCCGGGCAGGTTCGTCGGCCGTTCCAACTCCCTCCAGACATCGTGGCATCAGCGCGGGCGGCGGCCAGGTGTCGGCGCAGGTGACCACCAACTTCGGCGGCAACAACTGCACCGAGCAGATCATCATCTGGGACTACACCACCGGCAGTCAGGCGCTCTCCAGCTCGTTCCCCTGCCACTCCGGCCAGTACTCCTACACCTACACCCTCACCAACCCGACCCCGGGCCACGACTACAAGGCCGAGGCCCGCTTCTACTGGCAGCCCGGCAGCGGCTACGACTACCAGCTCAGCCCCGACCTCTGGTACTGAGCCACCGGTCGCGCGGTGACACGGCCCGCCACCCCGTGGGCCCCGCACCCGTGCCGCGTCCCGCTCCCGACACCCACGGGGGCGGGACGCCCCGTTGCCCGGGTGGGGCCGGGTGCTGGGCGTCGGCCACCTCGCGCTTCGGGCGCGTCGGCCGGATGTCAGATCGCGGCACCAGGGGTTCGGGGCCTGGCCCGGGATGGAGCGCGCCGGTGGGCAGGCCGTCCGGTCCCTCGGTGGCGACGCGTCTCGCCGGCCCTGGTCCCGCTCGGGTTCGGGTCAGGTCCGAGTGGGTGGATCCGGGTGCGCGGCCCCAATGCCGGCCAGGATGAGGTCGATGCCGGCCAGGAACTGTTCCCGGTCGTCGTGCTCGGGCAACTGCGCCGCCACCCGGTGCACGAACGGGTATCGAGTGGGATCGAGCTGGGTCCACCGCTGGGCGACCTCATTCAGGAAGGCCGTCCGATCGGTCCGGTGCGCGTGCAGGCGTGCGTTGGCGGCGTTCTGTCCGGCGACGCCGAGGACGTGGATCACGAGCGTGGACGTGGCGTCGAACTGCGCCTCCTCGGGCACGCCGAGTTCCTCCAGCCGGCTGCCGAAACCCTCGAAGATCTGCGGGATCGCGGCCAGCCACGGTGAGCGGGAGAGCTGGGTGCCGACCCAGGGGTGTGCGTCGATCGCGTCGAAGAGTCCGAGTGCGAGGGACCGGACCGCCTCCCGCGGACGCGCGCCGTCAGGCAGATCCGCCATGACCCGGGCGATCACGTCGTTGGTCGCCGCCGCCAGTAGGGCGTCCTTGTCGGCGACGTGCCAGTAGATCGCCCCGCTCCCGGTGGCCAGGTGGGCGGCGAGCGCGCGGAAGGTCAGTGCACCCTCGCCTCCGGAGTCGAGGATCCCGATCGCGGCCTCCACGATCCGTTCCTTCGACAGCGCGTCCGTACGTCGTGCAGCCCGCTGCTTCTCGATGGCCATGAACACAGTTTGACATGAATGGATCGCCGTTCCAACATGGGAATGGAACGGCGTTCCATCCTTCGCCGTCGCTTCGGAGGGACCACCATGACGACACCGGTCACGATCATCGGCGCGGGCCTGGGTGGCCTCACCCTCGCGCGCGTCCTGCACGTCCACGGCATCCCCGCCACCGTCCACGAGGCGGACCCCACCGCCGAGTCCCGCGCCCAGGGGGGCCAGCTCGACATCCATGCGGAGGACGGGCAGCGCGCCCTGGCGGACGCCGGCCTCACCGACGAGTTCCGCGCGATCATCCACGAGGGCGGCGACGCGGCCCGGGTGCTCGACCAGCACGGTGCGCTGCTGCTGGACGTTCCCTCCGGCGGCAGTGCGGTGCGCCCCGAAGTGCTCCGCGGCGACCTGCGTCGGATCCTGCTCGACTCCCTGCCTGAGGGGACGGTGCGCTGGGGCAGCAAGGTCACCGGCATCCGGTCGCTCGGCGACGGCCGGCACGAGCTGACCTTCCGTGACGGCTCGACCGAGAGCAGTGACATCCTGGTCGGAGCGGACGGTGCCTGGTCGAGGGTTCGGCCCCTGCTCTCCCAGGCCCGGCCGGTCTACACCGGAACGACGTTCGTCGAGACCTACCTGCACGACGTCGATGAGCGGCACCCCGAGACGGCCGCACTGGTCGGCCAGGGCGCCATGTACGCACTCGCCCCCGGGAAGGGGATCGTCGCCCACCGTGAGGCGGGTGGCGTCCTCCACACCTACGTCCAGCTGAACCGTTCCGCCGAGTGGATCGCCGCCACGGACTTCACCGACAGCGCGGCCGCGACCGCCCGGATCGCGGCCGAGTTCGACGGGTGGGCGCCGCACCTCACCGCGCTGATCACCGGCGGCAGGTCCGCGCCGGTGGCACGCATGATCCACACCCTCCCGGACGGACACCACTGGGACCGGGTGCCCGGCGTGACCCTGCTCGGCGACGCCGCGCATCTCATGCCGCCGTCCGGCGACGGCGCCAACCTGGCGATGTTCGACGGTGCCGAACTCGGCAAGGCCATCGCCCAGCACCCTGACGACGTCGAAGCGGCGCTCGTCGCCTACGAGAAGGAGCTCTTCCCGCGCAGCGCGGCGTTCTCTGCGGACGCCCACGAGATCCTCGACCTCTGCCTCGGCGAGCGCGCACCGCAGAGCTTGGCAGACTTCCTCGGCGGCCACCCGGAGGGACCGGTCGACGCGGTGGCACGGTCCTGAAGGTGACGGCCGCGTCGTCGAGGCCGGCGAGTCGGCCGCAGCGGTCACGGACGACGCGGTCGAAGCGGGTGCTGCCGGGCTACCGACCTCGGGTCACGCCAGGTCGAGCAACCGCTCGCGCGAGGCGAAGCCGGGAATCGTGTCGGTTCGCTGCGTGCCGGCTGGTCCTTGCCGGCCGGCGCCTCGGGGAGGCGCAGGAGGTGCGGATGGAGTCCTCCTCGCCTCCCGAGCCGTGACTGTCCGCCGCGCGGGTTCCGGTCACCACCGGTCCGCGGCCGGCGACAGGCCTGCGGTGCGCGCGGCGGCGCCCGCCTGGACCGCGAAGAGGCGGTCCCGCGCGTCCTGGTCGAGCGTGTGGAAGTGGCCGTGCGCCTCGAGGGTGACGAAGCCGTGCACGGTGGCCCAGGCCAGCATCAGGGCTTCCGCCGCGTCCGGCACCAGCGGGCTGCCGAGCCGGCCGCGTTCGGCCGTGTCGGCGACGAGTTCGACCATGTGCTCCATCGCCCGCCGGCCGGCCACCACGGTCGGTCCGTCCGGTGGGGCCGCGTACCCGGGCACGGGGGCGCCGAAGATCAGGGCGAAGCGCTCCGGATTCCGCTGCGCCCAGGTGCGGTAGCCGGTGCAGGTGGCCACGAAGCGTCCGTCCAGGTCGTCCGGCGGCACGGTCTCGCGGGTCGCCGTCAACGCGTCCGACAGGCTGTCGTACGAGTCGGCGACCAGGGCGGTGAGCAGCTCGTCCCGGTCGGCGAAGTAGCGGTACAGCGCGGGCGGGGTCATCCCCATGCTGCGGGCGATGTCGGTGAAGCGGAGGTTCGCGGCGCCGCGCTCGACGATCAGGCCAAGGGCCGCGCGCTTGATCTCCTCCACGGTGTCGGCGCGCAGCCGCTCACGGCGGCTCCGCCCGCCGCCCTCGTCGGCCGACCCACCCGTCATCGCCACTCCATCCGCTCGCCGCGTCAGTCACCGCGTCAGTCACCGCGTCAGTCACCGCGTTGACAATCCGTACCCGTCGAGGGAAACGTTACGCTTCGTAAGGCGCGTTATGAAGCGTAACGCTTTGCCGGGGGGCGGAGCCCCTGACGATGCACGGAGGACCACATGCCCCAGGGACTGCGCGAGGACCGGCGGACAGCCGCCGGGGAGAGCGGGCCGCACAGGCCCGGCCCGCTCGGCCGAATAGCCGGTTGGAGCTTCCGGAACAGGGGCCGCACGGTGCTGCTCTGGCTGCTCGCCGCCGTCGCGGCCTTCGGCCTCTCGGCCGGCCTCGGCGCCAAGTACAGCGCCGACTACACCGCGCCCGGCTCGGACTCCAAGCAGGCCCAGCAGCTGCTGGCGCGGGACTTCCCGGGGCTGGGCGGTGAATCGATCAGCCTGGTGCTGACCTCGGACGGCAGCGTGACCGACGCCGCCACCCGCGACCGGGTCAAGGACCTGCTCGCCCGGATGGCCGAGGTGCCGCACGTCAGCGGCATCGACGACCCGTACGGCCCGCGCGGCAAGGTGTCGGCCGACGGCCGCACAGCCCTCGGGCAGATCCACCTGGACGTCGCCGTCGCCCCCGACATGCCCAAGGCGGACACCCAGCGGCTGCTCGACCTGGCCCGCCCCGTCGACGGCGGCCTGCGCGTCCACCTCGGCGGCATGACGGTCCAGCAGACCGAGCAGGGCGCGATCGGCTCGGAGGGCATCGGCATCGCGGCCGCCGCCCTGATCCTGGTGATCACCTTCGGCTCGGTCGTGGCCGCCGGTCTGCCGCTGCTCACCGCACTCGGCGGGCTCGCGGTCAGCAGCGCCCTGCTGCCGGTCCTCGCCGCGATCATGCCGGTCCCGGACTGGTCGACGTCGCTCGCCGCGATGCTCGGCATCGGCGTCGGCATCGACTACGCGCTGCTGCTGGTCACCCGGTTCCGCGAGTGGCGCGCCGAGGGGCTCGAACCCGAGGCCGCCACGGTCGCCGCGCTGGACACCGCGGGCCGCGCGGTCGTGGTCGCCGGCATGACCGTGGTGGTCAGCATGCTCGGGCTGTTCGCGATGGGCCTGTCGTTCATGCGCGGCGCCGCGGTCGCGGCGATCCTCTCCGTGTTCGTCGTGATCGCCGCGTCCGCCACTCTCTTCCCCGCCCTGCTCGGCTACCTCGGACGACACATCGAGCGCCTGCGGCTGCCCCTGCCCCGGCGCCGCGCCGCCCGGGGCGAGAGCCCGGTGGGCGCCGGCTGGCTGCGCTGGAGCAGGCTCGTCGAGCGTCACCGCGTCCTCGGTGCCGTCACCGGGGTCGTCGTCCTGCTGGCGCTCGCCGCGCCGTTCCTGGGTGTGCGTTTCGGCTTCCCCGACGCGGGCAACGACCCTGCCGGGCGCTCGAACCGGCTGGCGTACGACGCGGTGGCCGCCGGCTTCGGGCCGGGCAGCAACGGACCGCTGGTCCTGGTCGCCGAGTTGGCGCCGGGCACCCCCGCCGACGCGACGGCCTCGCTGCCCACCGCGCTGAAGGCGGTGACCGGCGTCACGGCCGTGACCCCTCCGGTGCCCGGCTCCGACGGCCGCTCGCTGCTGCTCACCGTCGTCCCGGACAGCGGTCCGCAGTCCGGCGCGACCAAGACCCTGGTCCGCGACCTGCGCGATCACGTCATCCCGGGTGCGGTCGGCCCCGGCGTCCGGGTGCACGTCGGCGGGGCGACCGCCAGCGCGATCGACAGCACCGACAACATCGCCCGCCGCATCCCGCTGCTGGTCGGCGGCGTGGTCACGGTGTCGATGCTCCTGCTCCTGGTGGCCTTCCGCAGCCTCGCCGTCGCCCTCAAGGCCGCTGTGATGAACCTGCTCTCCGTCGGCGCCGCGTACGGCGTGGTCGCCCTCGTCCTCGAAGGCGGCACCGCCGGCCGGTTGATCGGCATCGACAGCCCCACCCCGCTGCCGGCCTTCGTGCCGGTGCTGACCTTCGCCGTCCTGTTCGGCCTCTCGATGGACTACGAGGTCTTCCTGGTCAGTCGGATGCGTGAGGCCTGGCTGCGCAGCCAGGACAACGCTGAGTCCATCGTCAGCGGACTGGCGGGCACCGCGCGGGTGATCACCGCGGCGGCGGCCATCATGGTCGCCGTGTTCGCGGCCTTCGTCCCGTCGCCCGACCTGCCGATCAAGGTCATCGGCGTCGGCATGGGGTCGGCCATCCTGATCGACGCCACGCTGGTCCGACTGCTGCTGGTACCGGCCGTGATGCACCTGCTCGGCCGCGGCAACTGGTGGCTGCCCACCTGGCTGGACCGCCGGCTGCCCCACCTCCACGTCGAAGGACACACCGAGTTCTACCAGCCGAAGGCCACCCCCGAGGCACCCCGCACCCCGGCGGTGGTCGGGTAGCGGCACCAGCGGACCGCGGGCGCCCGACGACACCCGCGGTCCGCCGTCACGGTGGAAGGCGGCGAGCGGCCTCCATCGGCCGGCGCCCCGACCATCACCTCCTTCGGGTCGCCGCTGCGCTCGTGGTGTTCCTCGGTGGAGGTCGGCAGGAAGACGGTGCAGCCCTTCGCGATGGCGAAGATCACGGCGAAGACGAACACCGGTGCCCAGCCGTCCGGGAAGCCCTGCGGTTTGAAGCCGAGCAGCCCGGCGGGCGGCCCCGCCCGGGCGAGGCCATGATGGGAGAGGCAGACCTCGTACGGGCCACCGACGAGAACAGAACCGAACCCGGGCTTTCCCATGACGGATCCAGGTGAGCGCGCGAATACGGCGTTGCCCGGCCCCGACAGCGTCGACCGGGCCGTGATGAACGCGCTGCTCACCGAGTCGCCGGTCGGGCTGTACATCGTCGACACCGACCTGCGGCTGATCCGGTTCAACACCGCCTCGGCGGGTGTGCGCGGGGTACGGGGTGAGGAGGTCATCGGCCGGCCACTGCGCGAGTTGGCGCCGCTCCTGGTCAACGACACGAACGAGCGAATTCTCCGGAAGGTCGCCGAAACCGGGGAACCGGTCATCGACCTGGTGCAGCGCGGCTCCCCGCCGTCCGATCCGGAGCGGGAGCACGTCTACTCCGTCTCCGCGCTGCAACTCGTGGGCAGCGACGACCAGCAGGTCATCGGTGTGGCCACGATCGTCATCGACGTCACCGAGCGCCACCGGGCCCGGGACAGGCTGGAGCTGCTCGCCCGCTCCAGCGCTCTCATCGGCACGTCCCTGGACGTGACGCGCACGGCGGAGGAACTGACCGAGGTGGCGGTCCCGCAGCTGGCCGACGCGGTGGCGATCGACATCCTCGACCCGGTGTTCCAGGGCTATGCGCTCGCCCCCGGGCCGGTCGGCGACGACGCCACCCTGCGCCGCACCGCATTCCGTTCGGAGCCCGAAGGCCGCCTGCAGCCGGCCTTCCCGGTCGGGACCGTCAACGTGATCTCACCGCCCACTCCCTTCAGCCAGTGCCTGTCCGACCTGCGCCCCCGCCTCGTCCGGGACGTCGAGGCGGCCGAGGACTGGCTGATGCGTGAGCCGCTCAGGGCGGAGCGCATCCGGGCGGCCCACGTGGACTCCCTGGTGGTGGCGCCGCTGGCCGCCCGCGGGGTGATCCTCGGTGTGGCCTCGTTCTACCGCTGGCGCAGACCCGAGTTCGACGAGGACGATGTGACCACCGCCGCAGAGCTCGCCGCCAGGACCGCCGTCTGTGTGGACAACGCCCGGCGGTACACCCGGGAGTCGCGGGCCGCACGGGCCCTCCAGCACACTCTGCTTCCCACTCGGCTGCCCGACCAGAACGCCGTCGAGGTGTCCTACTGCCATGTGCCCGCAGCCGAGGCCGCCGGCTGGTACGACGTCATCCCGCTCCCGGGAGCGAGGGTGGCGCTGGTGGTGGGCACCGTCGGCCGGGACGGCCTCCGGGCGGCGGCCGCGGCCGGCCGGCTGCGGGCCGCCGTCCACACGCTCGCCGCGCTCGACCTGCCGCCCGACGAACTGCTTGCCCACCTGGACGACCTGATGGTTCGTCTCGGCGGGGCGTCGGAGGAGCTCTCCGACGAGGGCACGCCCGTGCGCGGGCCCTCCGGCGCCACCTGCGTCTACGCTGTCTACGACGCCACCAGCGGTGAGTGCGTCTTCGCCCGAGCGGCGCACCCGGCGCCGGAGATCGTCCATCCCGATGGCACCGTCGCGGCCTTCCGCGTCCCGGACGGGCCACGCCTGGGCCTCAACAGGGCGCCTTTCGAGAGCTGCCGCCTGCACCTCCCTACCGGGAGCCTGCTGGCCTTCTACACGCCCGAGCTGCTGCGGTGCCTGCACGGCCGCCCCCGCCGCAGCCTCCAACGCCTTCGGCGGCAACTCGCCCACCCCGAGCGGTCCGTGCAGGAGACGTGCGACGCGACCATCTACTCACTGGTCCAGGAGCGGCCACGCAAGGACGTCGTCCTGCTGACCGCACGAACCTGGCTCCTCGACGGCGACCGAATCGCGTCCTGGACCTTCCCCGACGATCCCGCCATCGTCGCCACCGCCCGCCGCCTGGCCTCCAGCCAACTGGTCACCTGGGGCCTGGAGGAACTCGACTCCACCACGCTGCTCCTGGTCAGCGAGCTGGTCACCAACGCGATCCGGTACGCCGGCGGGAAGGTCCGGCTGCGCCTGATCCACGACATGACGCTCACCTGCGAGGTCTCCGACAGCACCAGTGCGGCACCGCACGTCCGACATCCCCGAGCGAGCGACGAGGGCGGGCGTGGTCTGCTCCTCGTCGCTCAGCTGGCCGATCGCTGGGGAACACGGCAGACGGCGGACGGCAAGATCGTCTGGGCCGAACAGGCCCTTCCGGTGCCCGATACGGCCCCACCCCCGTCCCCCTGAGCTGCCGTCCGGTGGGGTCGCGGCACCAGGCGTGCGAGGCCTTCGAAGCACGGCACCGTCTCGATGTCCGCCTGGATGACCGTGCACCCCCGGCGGGCCTCAGCCCGTCCGAAAGGCTGCGATCCTGGCCGTGCCATGGGCCTGGCGCAGCGCGAACGTGCCCGCCACGCCGCCGAGCTCGTCCCCCAGCTGATGACCCCCGGCCATCAGCTGACGACCGGCGCCGCCTGGCAGCAGCGGCCCAGCACCTACGTGGTCTGCGCCGCCGCTGGTGTCACTTCACGGATCCGGCCATCGCTCCCTGGATGAAGAACCGCTGGAAGCAGAGGAACACCCCCACGGGGACCAGGAGGGACAGGAACGCGCCCGGTGCGAGGACGTCCATGTTGCTGCCGAACTGCCGCATCTGGGACTGCAGGTAGACGGTCAGCGGCTGCGAGTCGTTGCCGGCGAAGATCAGCGCGACCAGCATGTCGTTCCAGACCCAGAGGAACTGGAAGATGCACAGCGAGGCGACAGCCGGTGCGGCGAGTGGCAGGGCGAGGGTGCGGAAGATCCGCCACTCGCTGCAGCCGTCCATCCGCGCCGCCTCCAGGAGTTCGGCGGGGATCTCCAGGAAGTGGTTGCGCATCAGGAACACGGCGAACGGCAGCCCGTAGCCGACGTGGAACAGCACGACGCCGGGGACGGTGCCGAACAGCCCGACGGCGCCCTCGAGTTTGGCGACCGGGATGAGCCCGACCTGGACGGGGACGACCAGCAGCCCGACCACGCCGAGGAAGACGGCGTCCCGGCCGGGGAAGCGCATCCAGGCGAAGGCGTAGCCGGCGCCCGCGGCGAGGGCAACGGTCAGCAGGGTCGCCGGGACGCTGATGAGTACGGTGTTCCACAACGCCTTGGGGACGTCGCCGCCGCCGAGCAGCGCGGTGTAGTTCTGCAGGGTGAGCTGGGCGGGCTCGGTCAGTGCCGTCCACCAGCCTCCGGTGGCGGCGACCTGCTTGGGGCGCAGTGAGGAGACCAGCAGGCCGACGGTGGGTACCAGCCAGGCGACGGCAGCCACGGTCAGCACGGCCTGGACGAGGCCGCTCCGGGTGAGGGCGGCGACCCGGGCCGTGCGCGGCAGTGCGGGCCGGCCGGCGGGCGTCGGTGCGGGCACGGTGGTGGTAGCGGACGGGGCCGCCTGGGTAGTGGTCATGCGCGGCTCCCTCGGAAGCGTCGGACGTTGAGGAGCATCACCGGGACGACGAGCAGCAGCAGCAGGACGCTGAGTGCGCTGCCGAGGCCCTGGTCGTTGCCGCCGCCGAAGGAGACCAGGTAGAGCCGGAGCGCGAGCACGCTCGCGTCCTGCTGCACCGGTCCGGGCGCGATGATGTACACGAGGTCGAAGATCTTCATCACGTTGATGACCATGGTGATGAACACGACGCCGAGGACCGGGGCGAGTTGGGGCACGGTGATGCGGCGGAAGATCTGCCATTCGCCGGCACCGTCGATCCTGGCCGCCTCGATGGTCTCGCGGGGCAGGTTGGCGAGGCCCCCGGCAATGATGACCATGGCGAAGCCGGCCCAGATCCAGATGTAGGCGCCGATGATGGCTGGGGTGATGAAGGCCGGACCGAGCCAGTCGACGCCGCGGTAGGGAGCGGCGAAGTTCGCGGCCGGTATCACCACCGAGGCGGTGGCGGACGGGGCCGCGCCGAACCGGAAGGTACCGTCGGCGGCGGTGGTGGTGGTGTCGACCGTCCGTCCGCCGTCCCGGAGTTGGACGGTGACGCCGGGCAGGCCCTTCTTCCCGGCGTCCAGCCGGCCGGGGTGGCCGCCGCCGCCCGGGACGAAGTCCAGGAACACCGTGCCGCTGACCCCGTCGCCGCCGGCCGGCTCCCGGGCCGTCCGGGCGGTTGCCGGGACCGCGCCGGGCTGTACGCCGACCAGTGGCAACAGCACGACGCGCGTGGGTGCGGGCGCCGCGACGTCGCCGCCCTGGGCTTGGTCGAGGCCGCCGCCGGCGCGTGGGTGGGCGCCCGGATAGGTCGGCTGGTCGTCGAAGGTGTCGTGGACGGCGACCGCGGCGGCGTTGAGCACGCCGCGGTGCGGGTCCGCGTCGTACACCGTGCGGAAGATGATCCCGGCGGCGAGGAAGGAGATCGCCATCGGCATGAAGACGAGCAGCTTGAACGCGGTCGCCCAGCGGACCTTCTCGGTGAGCACCGCGAACACCAGGCCGACGGCGGTCACCAGTGCCGGGGCGACGGCGACCCAGATCGCGTTGTTGCGCACGGCGGTGAGGGTGGCGTGGTCGGTGAAGGCGGTGCCGTAGTTGTCGAGACCGACGAACCGGTGGCCGGAGGCGTCGAAGAGGCTGCGGGCCACCGAGTAGCCGATGGGGTAGACGACGAGGGCGCCGAGCAGCAGCAGGGCGGGCAGGACGAAGAGCAGGGCGAGGCCCCGGTGGCGCCGGAGGGCGCCACCGGATGCCCGGCCCCTGCGGGGTGAGCGCAGAGACATGGTGGATCAGCCCTTGTAGGCCTTGGCCGCGTCGGCTTCGAGCCTGGCCGCGGCGCCCTGGACGTCGGAGGGGTTGGCGATGAAGTCCTGGAGGTCCTTCCACTCGCCCTGGCCCGCGGTGCCACCGAACGCGGCAGGGGCCTGGTCCGACATGTCGAAGCGGAAGGTGTCACCGGCGTCGATCACCGACTTGGCGAACTGCCGGGTGGTGTCGTCGGGGTAGACCGAGGGGTCGACGGCCTTGTCGGGCGAGATGAAGCCGCCGGCCTTGGCCCAGACGGTCGCAGCCTCGGGGCCGGCCAGGAACTCGACGAACTTCTGCGCGGCCTCGGGGTGCTTGGCACCCTTGAGGACGACCGCCGCGTCGCCCGCGCCCATCACCGGGGCCTTGCCGCCGTCCACGGCGGGGAACGGGAACACCTTGGCGTCGACGCCGACCTGCTTCTTCAGCTCGGAGGCGATGACGCCGCCGACGAAGTCGCCCTCGTGGGTCATGGCGGCCTTGGGTTGTGCTCCGAAGACCTCCTGGACGGATGTCGGGAAGTCGGTCTGCAGGGCGCCCTGCCCACCGCCGGCGACGAGTTGCTTGTCGCCGAAGACCTTGCCGAGGGTGGTCAGGGCCTTGAGGACCGACGGGTCGGTCCACGGGATCTCGTGCCGGGTGAGCTTGTCGTAGAGCTCGGGTCCGGCCTGGGAGAGGTACACGTTCTCGAACCAGTCGGTGAGGGTCCAGCCGGCTTGGCCGCCGACCGAGAAGGCCGGGGTGCCGGAGTCGGAGAGCGTCCGGCCGGCCTTCAGCAGGTCGTCGAAGGTGGCCGGGGGCTGGACGCCGGCGTTCTGGAAAGCGCTGGGGCTGTACCAGACGGTCGACTTGTCGGCGGCCTTGAAGTAGAGGCCGTACTGGGTGCCGTTGACGGTGCCGAGGCTGGACCAGATGCCGGCGTAGTCCTTCCTCGCGGCGTCGGTGACGGCGGACGAGAGCGGCGCCAGCCAGCCCTTCTCGGCGAACTGCCTGATCACGCCGGGCTGCGCGACCATGACCACGTCCATCGGGTCGCCACCCTCGATCTTGCTGCCGACCACGGTGGAGAGGTTGTCGCCGGTGGAGGTGTAGCTGACGGTGGCACCGGTCTTCGCGGTGAAGGCGTCCAGCACCTTCTTGAAGTTCTCCTGCTCGGTTCCGCTCCACACGGCGGCGACGGTCAGGGTCTGTCCCTTGAGTTCCCGGGTCGCGGAGTCGGCGGCGGTGCCGCTTCCCCCGCTGCCGCAGGCGGTTGCGGTGGCGGCCAGCACGACGGAGGCGGCCAGGGTGGGCAGAGCGCTACGGAGTCTCATCGTCGAGTCTTCTTCCGTGAGGCGGGTGGGGGGCTTCGTGATGCGGTGAATGGTCAGATAGTGCTGACAGCAGTGGGATTGACCCACCAGGCGGCGGTGGCGGGCGGCAGGAAGCCGTCATCGCAGGGACCGCTGGCCAGCAGGGCCGGACCGACGACCGGGGCCGGCGCGGGAGTGTCGCCGAAGTTGACGGCACACACCAGGCCCTCGCCGCGGACGAACGCGAGAACGCCGGGCGGGGTCTCCAGCCACCGCAGCGGGCCCTCGCCGAGCTGCGGGAGTTCACGGCGCAGTTGGAGGGCGGTGCGGTACAGGTGGAACACGGATCCGGCATCGGCCCGCTGCCGCTCGGCCGTGTGGGCGGCGAACGAGGCCGGTTGCGGCAGCCACGGCGCGGCCGGGCTGTCCGGCGGGCTGAAGCCGAACGGGGCCTCGGCGCCCGACCAGGGCAACGGTATCCGGCAGCCGTCGCGGATCCCGGTCCGGCTACCGGTGCGGTGAAAGATCGGGTCGGTGATCAGCTCATCTGGCAGGTCGATGACTTCGGGCAGGCCGAATTCCTCGCCCTGGTAGATGTAGGCGGCTCCGGGCAGAGCCAGCATCAGCAGGGCGGCGGCCCTGGCCCGGGCGGGGCCGGAGGCCGGGTCCTCCCCCGCGAACCGGCTCACCGTGCGGACCTGGTCGTGGTTGTTGAGCACCCAGGTGACCGTCGATCCGGTGGCGGCGATGTCCCGCACGGCATCGTCGATGACCCGGTGGAAGTGCGCGAGGTCCCACGGCGCGTGCAGCAGGTGGAAGAAGAATGCCTGGTGCAGTTCGTCGGGGCGCACGTACAGCGCCTGCTCGGCCGGCGTGGGCACGGACGCCTCACCGACCAGCAGCCGCTGCCGGCCGTCGCGGACGGTGTACTCCTCGCAGATCGCGCGCCACCGGCGCCAGACCTCGTGCACCTCCGGCTGGTTCCAGGCCAGCGGGTTGACCGAGTCGCGGGTGCGCTCGTCCGCGTCCGGGTCGGGCGAGTCCGGCAGCTCGGGGTGCTTGTACAGCCCGGCCGCCACGTCGATTCGGAAGCCGTCGACACCGCGGTCGAGCCAGAACCGCAACACCTCCTCGAAGTGGGCGGCGACGTCGGGGTTGCGCCAGTTGAAGTCGGGCTGCTCCGGGGTGAACAGGTGGAGGTACCACTGGCCGGGCCGGCCGTCGGCCTCGGTGGCCCTGGTCCACGCCGGGCCGCCGAACATGGCCCGCCAGTTGTTGGGCGGCAGCTCCCCGGCCTCGCCGCGCCCGTCGGCGAAGTGGAACCGCGCCCGCTCGGGGCTGCCGGGTCCGTTGGCCAGCGCCTTCCGGAACCACGGGTGATCACTTGAGCAGTGGTTGGGGACGACGTCCAGGACCAGCTTGAGGCCGAGCAGTCGACAGTCCGTCACCAGGCGGTCGAACTCGGCGAGGTCTCCGTAAACCGGGTCCACGGCGCAGTGGTCGGCGATGTCGTAGCCGTGGTCGTGCTGGGGTGAGACGTAGAACGGGTTGAGCCAGACGCCGTCGGCGCCCAGCTGCCGCACGTGGTGCAGCTGGTCCCGGACGCCGGCGAGATCGCCGATGCCGTCGCCGTCGGTGTCACGGAAGCTGCGCACGTAGATCTGGTAGATCACGGCGTCGCGCCACCAGGCGGGGGTGGCGGGGGTGGTGGGGGCGTGCGGACGTGCGCGCGGCAAGGTGACCGCGTCGCCGTCGGGGAGGGTGGGGTTGGGCATCTCGCTACTCCAACGGTTATGCATTCGCGTTAGGTATAGCAGGCAGATGTCGGCGCTGTTAAGTCTTTGTTCGGTGGAGTTTTCCAGGAGTTGCGAGATGGCATGCCTGGATCAGTCATAGATACGCGTTAGGTACCGCCTGGTAGGAGCCCGCGAAGCAGGGGCTGAGCGCCCCCAGGTCGTCGTCGGCTCAGCCGACGATGGAGCGCAGGTCCGCGGCCAGCCGGGGCAGCGCCGCCCCGGCGGTCCGACGGCCCGACACGACCTCGAACGCCGTCTCGCTGAACGCGAGGCTCAGCTGCTGGTACTGCGGCACGCCAGGGCGCGCCCCGGCCGCCAGGATCGCCGTGCGCAGCACGGGCAGGTACGGGAACCTGGCCGTCAGGTCCGGGTCCGCGTAGAGGTCGGCCCAGACCGGCGGCAGCCCGCCGTCGGTCAGCACGCGGTACTGCGCCCGGCGGCTCGTCAGGAAGCCGATCAGTGCCCGGGCGGTGCGCTGGCGCCGGGAGAACCGGCTGACCGCCAGGCCCGAGCCCCCCAGCACACCGCTGCCGGGCCCGTTCGGCCCGGGCAGCGGCACCACGCCGAACCGCCCCTCCACGGGGGACCCGGCGGCGCCGACCGCGTGGTAGACGTACGGCCAGTTCCGCAGGAAGAGCAGGCCTCCCCGGCCGAAGGCCGCGCGGGACTCCTCCTCCTGGTAGCCGAGCACCTCCGGTGGGATCCAGCCGTCGCGCACGCCCCCGGCCAGGAACTCCAGTCCGGCCATGGCCTGCGGGCTGTCGACCACCACGGTGCCGTCGCCTGCCAGCAGGTCTCCTCCGGCCGAGCGGATGGCCTCCAGCGCGTTGACGGCGAGGCCCTCGTAGGGGCTCAGCTGCCCCGCGTACCCGGACAGCCCGTGCGCGGGGGCCAGCGTCCGTGCCTGCCGCGCCAGTTCCGCCCAGGTGGTGGGCGGCTGCTCACCGGCGGCAGCCAGCACGTCGCTCCGGTAGTACAGCAGGGCGGCGTTGGCGACGAACGGCACCGCGTACAACCGCCCGTCGTAGCGTCCGGTCCGCACGACCGGCGGCAGGAAGCTGTCCAGTGCGAAGTCCGACTCGTCCAGCGGCACGGTCCAACGCTCAGCCGCGAACTCGGCCGTCCACACCACGTCGAGGTTGAGCACGTCGAAGCGGTTTCCGCCGGCCGACAGCTCGCCGGCGAGCTGGGCGTGCACCTCGTCCGCGGCCTCGGGCAGCTCGACCAGCTCGGCGGGCTGGTCCGGGTGCTCGGCGTTCCAGTCGGCCAGCAGCCCCCGCAGGTAGCGGGTGGTGTCCCGGCCGGTGGCCAGCGTGACCGGCCCGACGCCCTCCGGGTCGCCCGCCGCCTGCGCACCGCCGGCCAGGCCGTACCAGGCGGAGGCACCCCCGGCCGCGAGCACCGCCGCCCCGCCCACCAGCGCGCGCACCACGCGCCGACGGCCCGCGTCGGGCCCGGTGGGCGGCCGGTTGTCCATGGAGCTCCTTCGATCCGCCGGCACGGGTGGGCGCCGACGTACGTCCCTTTATACGGCCTCCCTGCTGGTGGGGACCCGTCTGCCCGTACTGTGTGACCGAGGTGTAACCAGCGAACAGGGACGAGAAGGAAGAGGTGACGCCCGGTGCGCCATCAGCTGCTGGCGCTGCTGGCCCGGCAGCCCGCCTACGGGTACGAGCTCAAGCAGGGGCTTGAGCAGACCTTCGGTGCGGCGTACCCTCAGCCGAACATCGGCCAGATCTACGTGACCCTGAGCCGACTGGAGAAGTCCGGACTGATCCGCGGCACCGAGGTGACGCAGGAGGGCAGGCCGGACAAGAAGGTCTACGAGATCACGGAGAAGGGCACCGAGGAACTCGCCGGCTGGTTCGAGGCTCCCACCGAGGGGCCCCGGGTCAGGGACGAGTTCTTCATGAAACTCATCCTGGCCGAAGGCACCGACCTCGCCGACCAGCTGACGCTGATCAACAACCAGCGCCGGCACTGCATCAACACGATGCGCGGACTCAACAAGCTGGCCGCCACCGAGCGCGGCAACCGGACCTCGCTGCTGCTGATCGAGGGTGCGGTCCTGCACCTGCAGGCCGACCTCGACTGGCTGGAGCGTTGCCAGGAGGAACTCACGTGACCGGCTCGGAGCCGATACCGCCGCTGCTGGCCGCCGACGGCGTGGTGCGCTCGCACCTGAGCGGCTCGACCCTGATACCGGCGGTCAGCGGCATCAGCCTGCGGATCGACCGGGGCGAGTTCGTCGCCGTCACCGGCCCCTCGGGCGCCGGCAAGTCCACCCTGCTGCACATCCTCGCCGGCCTGCTGCGGCCCGACGGGGGCGAGCTGTGGCTCGACGGGCGCCGGGTGGACCGACTGCGCGAATCCGCCTGGGCCCGCCTGCGCCGCCGGCACTACGGCATCGTCTTCCAGAGCGGCAACCTGCTCCCCGACTTCTCCGTCGCCGACAACATCGAACTGACCGCGGTGCTCGCAGGCATGTCCGGCCGCACCGCCCGCGAACGCCGCCGGCAACTCCTCGAAGACCTCGGCCTCGCCCACAAGGCCGCCGCCGGGCCCGGTGAGCTCTCCGGCGGTGAGCGCCAGCGGGTCGCCCTGGCCCGCGCGCTGGTCAACCGGCCGCAACTGCTCCTCGCCGACGAGCCCACCGGGAACCTCGACAGCCGCAGCACCCGTGATGTCCTCGCCCTGCTCAGCCGATACCACGAACAGGGCACCACCATCGTGCTGGTCACCCACGACGCCAGGGCGGCGAGCACCGCCGACCGCGTCGTCAGCCTCTTCGACGGCCGGATCGCGGACGACGCCAGGGTGGAGGAGCCCCCGGCCGCGCGGCGCGCCGTCGGGGTCCGCGACATCATCGATTTCGGCGGGTGAGCCGGTGCCTGCCATCCTCCGCTGGATCCGTGCCGACCTGCGCTCGCACCGCCTCCACGCCCTGCTGATCGTCCTCGCCACCGGCGGCACCGCTGCCGCCCTCCTGCTCGCCGGCACGCTGCTCGGCGCCGCCGCCGACCCGTGGCAGAGGCAGTTCCATGCCGCCGGTTCACCCCACATCCGGATCGACCTGCGCCCGTCCGCGCCCGCCCGGGGCAGCGCCGACGAACCCTCGGCCGCCGTGCTCGCCGGCGAACCCGGTGTGCTCGCCGTCTCACCGCCCCAGCACACCGCCGAGACCACACTGGCCGGCCGACGCGCCGACGGCGCCACCACCGCGGGCCCGCCCGGCCGCACCACGCTCGTACTGCGCGGCGACGACCCGGACGCGGCGCGCCCGCTGCTGCGCTCCGGCACCTGGCTCGACCCGGACGACATCCACGGCATCGTGCTCGAACAGTCTGCGGCCGACGCCGCCTGGGCCCACCCCGGGGACCACCTGACCGTCCTCGACGCCCGCGGCGGCCTTGTCGACCTCCAGGTCCGCGGCATCGCGGACAGCCCCGACCAGCTGCCCAGCCAGGCCGCCGGCTACGACCTCGGCTGGGCCCCTCCTGCCACCCTCGACCTCGTGCAGCCGGACCGGGCGGCCCAAGGACTCACCCTCGGCCTGCGGCTGGCCCACCCCGCCGACGCCGGGTACACGGCCCAGCGGGTGGTCAGCGTCCTCGGCGCCGAGCGGGTCTCCCGGATCACCACCTGGCTGGACGCGCGGGCCGCACGGCAGCAGGACAACCGGCTGGCCGGCCTGCTGCTGGGCCTCAGCGGACTCGCCGCACTGCTCGCCGCCGCCCTCGCGGTGGCCGGCGCGGCCGGCGGGCGGATCCGGGCCAGGACCGGCGACATCGCCCTGCTCAAGGCGCTCGGTTTCACCGCCGGCCAGGTCGCCTGGATGTTCATCGCCGAACAGCTCCTGCTGGCCGGCACCGGAGTGCTGCTCGGCGCCGGCGGGGCCGCGATCGCCGTCCACACCGTACCGGCCCTCGGCGGCGGGACCGACGCGCTCCACGGGCTCGTCCCCGGCGGCACGGCGACCACCGGGGCCGTGGTCGCCGCCGCGCTCCTCGCCGTCGGAGCCGCCGCCGCACTGCCAGCCCTGCGGGCCGCCCGCGTCGCCCCCGTGCCCCCGACCGACGGCACCCGGCCACCCGTCATGACGGCCCGGCCGGTCCGGCTCGGCCCACTCAGACAGCTGCCGCCGGCCCTCGTGTTCGGGCTCGGCAGCGTCCTGCGCCGGCGCTCGGACCTGGTGGGAAGCGCCCTGCGGCTGACCGTCCCGGTCGTCGCCGCCACCCTGGCCCTGAGCACCTGGACCACCCTCGACGCCGTCACCCGGCCCGACGGCGGCGTCACCGTCCCGTCCGTCACCGCCCGCCGCACCACCCCCGATCAGACGCCCGGCGACGGACGGCTCGCCGGTGCCCTGGCCGCCGACGCCGCCGTGCAGGGCGTCTACCCGGGCACCGAGATGCAGGCCCTCGCGCCCGGCCAGTCCGCGACGCTCACCCTCCACGCCGTCGGCACCACCGACGCCCCGTACCCGTACACCGTCGTCGAGGGCCGGGCAATCCACGCCACCGACGAGGCCGTCGCCGGACAGGGCGCCCTCGACCTTCTCGGCGCTCGGGTCGGCCAGTGGGTGCGGCTCACCACCGGGAGCACCCCGCGCATCCTGCACATCGTCGGACGCAATCTCGAACCGCAACACGGCGGCCGCGTCCTGTCCACCGGCTTCGACACCCTCGACCGGCCCGGCGACCCCACCCACCCCGACTTCTGGCAGCTGACCCTGCGCCCCGGCGAGGACCCGGCAGAGGTCCAACGCGACCTCCCAGCCCGCGCCGGCCTCGCCGGGCAGACGGAGATCCGCCTCCCCGCCGGCCCGGTCACCCGGCCCGGCGCCCTGCGGGCCAGCGTGGTCGGCCTCCTGCTCCTGCTCGCCCTCATCGGCCTGGTCGACCTGCTCACAACGGCCACCGCCGGCTTCCACGAACGCCGCCGGGACCTCGGCCTGCTCAGGGCGATCGGCCTGACTCCGGGCCAGTCCGCCCTCGTGCTCGCCGTCCGCGGGACGGCCATCGCCCTCATCACGGTCACCGTCGGCTCGGCCGTCGCCATCCCGCTCGTCCGCCGGCTCATCGACCGGCAGGGCGAACTGAGTGGCATCGGCGCGGGCATTGCCCGCGCGCCCTCCACCTGGACGGTCCTCGCCATGGCCGCCGTCTGCGCCACGGCGGCCGCCGCCCTCTGCGCACTCCCGGTGCTGCGCATCCCCCCGCCCACCCTGGCCCCGGACGGCTCCGGCCGGTAGACCTCCCCGGCCCCACACCTGCTCACCACCGGTTCCATGCTCGCCCTCCCGCCCACGGGTTGTTCGGCGATGGCGTCGACGGCTTCGCGGGCTCCGGCCTCGGTGACGTGACCCGTCGACGACCTGCGCCTCGGGGTGGAGAGGGTGGCCGTCGTCGGCCACGGCCGATGGCCCGGCTGCTTCGAACCCGCACCGCATCGCGCGCCGAAACCGCATCGAGGACGACGGGCACTACCTCCCGTCCGAAGCCCAACTACTTTGCGCACCGGGACCGGTGGGCAGCGATCAGGTCGCGGTACCAGGCGTACGACGCCCTGGGGTTGCGCTTCTGCGTGGCGAAGTCCACGTGGACGAGGCCGAAGCGCTGGTGGTAGCCCTCGGCCCATTCGAAGTTGTCGAGGAGGGACCAGGTGTAGTAGCCGTGGACGTCGATGCCTTCGGCGACGGCTTGTGCGAGGGCGTCGAGGTGGGCGGCGAGGAAGTCGATGCGGGGTTGGTCGGGGGTGGTGGTCTCGTCGACGGAGCAGCCGTTCTCGGTGACGGTGACGGGCGGGAGTGCCGTGCCGTAGGTGTCGCGGAGGCCGAGGAGGAGCCGGCGGAGGCCGTCGGGGACGACGGGCCAGCCGAAGGCGGTGTGGGGGACGTCGGGGATGTCGACGAGGTCGAAGGGGAGGCCCGGGTCGGTGGGGGCGGCGATGCGGGTGGGGTTGTAGTAGTTGAGGCCGAGGCCGTCGAGGCCGGGGGAGTGGATGAGGTCGAGGTCGCCGGGCCGGACGGCTCCGAAGATGTCGTCGGGGACGCCGAGGGCGGCGAGGTCGGGGTAGCGGCCGAGGAGGACGGGGTCGGTGAACAGGCGGTTGTGGAGGGCGTCGTAGGCCGCCGCGGCGGTCGCGTCCGCGGGCGAGGGGGTGGCCGGCTCGACGGGGGTGAGGTTGTTGGAGAGCATCACCTCGAGGCCGCGCTCGTGGAGCAGCGAGGCGGCCAGGCCGTGGGCGAGGAGTTGGTGGTGGGCGGCCGGGAGGGCCTCGAACATCAGGGTGCGGCCGGGGGCGTGGATGCCCATCGCGTAGCCGAACACGGTGTGCACGAAGGGCTCGTTGAGGGTGATCCAGGTGGGGACGCGGTCGCCGAGCCGGTCGGCCGTGACGGTGGCGTACTCGGCGAAGCGGTACGCGGTGTCGCGGTCGAGCCAGCCGCCGCGGTCCTCCAGGGCCTGGGGGAGGTCCCAGTGGAAGAGGGTGGGCAGCGGGGTGATGCCGGCTTCCAGCAGGGCGTCCACCAGCCGGTCGTAGAAGGCGAGTCCGGCGGGGTTGACGGCGCCGGCGCCGGTGGGCTGCACCCGGGGCCAGGCGATGGAGAAGCGGTAGCCGTCCAGTCCGAGGCCCTTCATCAGGGCGATGTCCTCGGGGTAGCGGTGGTAGTGGTCGCAGGCGACCGCCCCGGTGTGCCCGTCGCGGATGACCCCGGGCCGGACGGTGAAGGTGTCCCAGACGGACGGCCCGCGCCCGTCCTCCTCCACCGCCCCCTCGATCTGGTAGGCGGCGGTGGCGGCACCCCAGCGGAAGCCCGCCGGCAGGTCGTAGCGGTCCGGCATGGCAGCCTCCAGGTGAGCTTCCGATCCAGGAACATGAGGAGTGCTCATGTTAGCGCTGCGGCGCCGAATCGCCAGAGGCAATCAAGAGCGCGCGGAGGCCGCCGATCGACACCGGCAGGTGCAGGTGCGCACACTGACGGCGCGGTTGGCGAGGGAGCAAGTGGATCACTGATGCTTCCGTGAAGCCGGAGCGCTGCAGACCGGCACGGAGCTCACCCTCTCGGAGCCGCGAAGCGGGCACATCAAAGGATGAATCGAGACATCCTTGTTTCAATAGAGGCACCATCGGTTCTCTTTGGCGCGGGGCCGCCCGCGCCGAGGCAGGCGGCCGGGCTCAGCCCTGAATCCCCCGATCGCCCCCCTCACAAGCGGCACATGGCAGCACATGGCGGAACCGCATGGCTCACGTGGGCGGACAGTGCGTCGTTCAAGGCCGGCCGACGGGCGCAGGAGCGTGTCCACCGACATCCTCGTAGTCAGCACGTAGCGGACCGTGGATCGGTGGACAGCCATGTCGATGCATCGCCGACGCTTCCTGAAGGGCGTTGGCCTGGGTTTGCCCGGCCTCGCCCTGCTCTCGTTCCTGTCCGCCTGTGACGACAGCGGCGGCGATGGGGAGGAGTCCAGTCCGCCGGGTTCCTCCGGACGCCAGAAGGTGATCGTCGTCGGAGCCGGTGTCAGTGGCCTGGGCGCTGCCCGCTACCTGGCGGACAAGGGTCACGACGTATCTGTACTCGAAGCGCGCACCCGCGTGGGTGGGCGCATCTGGACCAGCTTGCAGTGGCCCGGGGTACCGCTCGACCTGGGCGCGTCGTGGATCCACGGCATCGACGGCAACCCGATCACCGACCTGGCCCAGCAGGCCGGCGTACGCACCGCGGTGACCGATCCAGCGAGCTCCACCGACTACGCCCCCGACGGCCAGGAGCTCGATGGCACCCAGACACAGGCCCTGAAACGCTGGCAGGAGGAGACCGCGAAGGCACTGTCGACGTTCCAGAACGACGACAGCAAGGACGAGGCCCTCCGCACCGTCGTGCAGGACGCACTCGGGTGGCCGAACCTCTCGGACCCCGACAAGACCCTGATCTCCTACGCACTCAACGACTACGAGCACGAGTACGCGGGCAGTGTCGACCAGATGTCCGGACTGTACTTCGACGACGATGCCAAGATCAGCGGCAAGGACGTCCTCTTCCCCGAGGGTTACGGCGCTGTCACCGACTACCTGGCCAAGGGACTGCCGGTGCGGACCGGGCAGGTGGTCAAGCAGATCGACTGGACCTCCGGCGGTGTCACGGTCAGCACCGGCCAGGGCACCTTCCAGGGTGACCACGTCGTCGTCACCCTTCCTTTGGGCGTCCTGCAGAGCGGGGCGGTCACCTTCGGTCCGGGGCTGCCCCAGAACAAGACCACAGCCATCAGCACGCTGGGCATGGGTGTGCTCAACAAGTGCTACCTACGGTTCCCGAAGGTGTTCTGGCCCGACACCGACTGGATGACCTACGTCCCGGGCCTGAGCCATTACGGCCAGTGGGAGCAGTGGATCAACGTCGCGCGTGCCGACGACCAGCCCGTGCTGCTCGGCTTCAACGCCGCCGACCTCGGCCGCACGATCGAAAGCTGGAGCGACAACCAGATCGTCGACAGCGCCATGACCACGTTGAAGACCATCTTCGGTGGCGACATCCCCGCCCCGACCGATTACCAGATCACCCGCTGGGCTTCGGACCCCTACGCCTTGGGCTCGTACTCGTTCAACGAGCTCGGCTCGACGCCCGACATGCGTGACCAGCTGGCGGCCGCCGTCGACGGACGTGTTCATTTCGCCGGAGAGGCGACCAGCCGCCAGTCCTTCGCCACCGTTCACGGCGCCTACCTGTCGGGAATCCGCGCCGCCAAGGAGATCGCCGGCTGACGCCTCCTGTCGCAGCGGGGAGACCGTCACATCGCAGGCTCCACCCCGGCCGTACGCCCACACGGCTCGTCAGGCTGCTCGCCGGTAGTAGGTGATGGAGACCTTGACCGGTCCGTCGTTCGAGGCGGTGTTGAGGGTACGGACGATGGCGATGTCCTGACCTCCAGGGGCCCGGACGCAGAAGCTCCTGTCGGCTCGGAGAGTGCTGTACGGCAGGTTCGCCGTGGGCTGGGTCTCGATGCCCTTGAGGCAGTCGGGCAGGGTGAGAGGCCCGGCCGGTGGAATGTAGGCGTCGCTGTCCTCCGGGATGTAGAAGGCTCCGGGTTGGCGGGCGAGGTACCAGGCTGTGGCGTCCTGGGTGACCTTGCCGCTCTTGAGATCGAACTCGTAGTCGCGGTCGGGCGAGGTGAGTTCGAGGTTCGCGTAGGCGGCGCTGTAGCCGGGGACCCCAGCCGGCGGTTCCGATGCGGACGGCGTGGCGGGGCTGGAAGCGGTGGGCAGGGCCGAACCGCTCGTCACCGCGGCGGGCTGGGGCTGGTCTGCGGACTCGTCGAAGTACTCGGTGTAGTCCAGCAGGAGGAACGCTGCGGCGGCACCGACGAGGAGCGCGGCGCCGGTCACCAGCGCGGTGCGACCGCCTCTACGTCTGCGTCTGGCGGGAACGGCCGCGCGGCGGCCGGTCGTGACGGCGTCCACGCTGGTGGGCGTCGGCTCCAGCTTGGTGGGTGACGCGGTATGAAGGACGCGTGAGGTCCGGGCCTCCGCTGACACTGCCGGCTGGGCGGCAGCGGGCGTGGCGGGCAGATCGGTGTGGTTCTGGAGGTCACCACTGACGTGCGGAGGCAGCCAGCCGTCGGAGAAGCGCAGCTCTCCGCCGGTGGCGGGGTGGTTCCGTGCGGCCTCGATCAACCAGGCGGTTCCCGGACGGTCACCGGGGTTCTTGGCCAGGCAGAACCGGACCAGGTCGTGCAGTCCGTGCGGCAGGTGCGAAAGGTCGGGTTCCTCGTGCACCGCTCGGTACAGCGCCATGGGCTCCGGACCGTCGCCGAAGGGGGGCTTGCCGGAGCCGATGAAGGCAATCAGGGCGCCGAGCGCGAAGACGTCGGTGGCCGGGCTCGCGGGCTGTCCGAGGGCCTGCTCGGGGGCCATGAAGCCGGGTGAACCGATCCGCAGGCCGGTTCCGGTGAGCGGGCTCGCATCGGCGGCACGGGCGATGCCGAAGTCGATCACGCGCGGCCCGTCGGGGGCGACGAGGACGTTGCCGGGCTTGAGGTCGCGGTGGACGACGCCTGCGGCATGGATGGCCTGCAGAGCCTCGGCGATGCCGGCGAGCAGGAGCAGAACGGTGCGCTCCGGCAACGGTCCGTGCCGGCGGACGACCTGCTGGAGGGAGGGGCCGGGCACATACGTGGTGGCGAGCCAGGGGCAGACGTCGTCAGTGCCCGCATCCACGACCTGGGCGGTGTACAGACTGTGGATGCGCCGAGCACTCGCCACTTCCTGGGCGAAGCGGTAGCGGAACTCGGGGTCTTCGGAGAGTTCGGGCCGGACCACCTTGAGCGCGACCGGACGCCCGCCCGGAGTGTAGGCGAGATAGACGCGCCCCATGCCACCCGCACCGAGCCGGGCACACAGACGGTAGCCACCGATCTCGCCGGGGTCCTCCAGGCTCAGAGCCTGGAAGGCCGGGGAAACGGGCGCGCCGAAACGCTCTGTGGTCATGCTGGCTCCCAGCGGGTCGTGCGGTGGAGATGGGGACGCGGAGGAAGGTGCGCGACTGAAACGCGCCCTCGGCGAATGCCGGCGTCGGATGGCACCGGATCATAACCGGATCCTCCGTCTCCTCTTGTGTCGGACCTGTGCACCTGATCCGTCCCCTGCCAGGCGCACATCTGCCTCCCGACTGGCCGGCCGCCGCCGGGGTTCGGGGACATGCCGCTACGGGCACCGACGGCAGGGCGTTCGCCCCTCGTCGGAGGGGTGCGTCCTGGGCGTCGGTGCCCGCACGGTCGTTTCAGCCAGCGATTTCCTTGGCCGCGCGGATGCCCGAGAGGTAGGCCCCGTGGACGGTCGCGGACGACTCGCGGTGCGTGGCCTCGCCGGCGAAGTGCACCCGATCACCGATCCGGGCCGCGAGCGCGTCGCGCATGCCCGGGGTGGAGCCGGTCTTGTAGTACGAGTACGAGCCGCGAGCGTACGGGTCGGAAGCCCATCGGGTGATCTGGAAGTCGACGGGCTGGGGGATGTCACCGCCGTACATCGTCTTCAGCGTCTCCATCGCGCCGCCGACGATCTGCGCGTCGCTCCAGCCCTCGATCGTCCGGCCGAAGTCCGCGGCGTTGAAGCCGAGCAACACCGGCTGCCCGACTCCACGGCTGAGGTTGATCCACTGCTCCCACTGCCCGTACTTGTCCAGATCGGGTGCGAACATCAGCCAGTCGGTGTCCGCCCAGAACACCTTGGGGAAACGCAGGTAGCACTTGTTGAGCACACCCGTGCCGAGCTTGTCGATCGCGGTGCGCTTGTCGGCGGGCAGGCCGGGACCGAACGTGACCGTGCCGCTCTGCAGCACACCCAGCGGCAGCGTCACCACCACGTGATCACCTTGGAAGACCCCCCTGTCGGTGGCGACCGTCACACCGGCGGCGTCCCAGTCGATCTGCTGGACGACGTGCTCGGTCCGCACGTCCAGGTCCTTGGCGAGCAGATCGGTGATCTGCCGGTACCCGCCCGGGAACAGCACGTCCTTGCCCCTGATCGAGGCCCCGTTGTCGAAGTGGAGCGCCGACATGTCACCCACGCTGCCGGAGTACTCGTGCTCGTAGTCGTTCAACGCGAAGGAAGCCAGCGCCTTGTCGCCGTTCGACAGCGACGACCAGTTCAGCGCACGCTCGACCACGCTGCGCATCGAGACGTCCTTCTGGTCGTCGTTCTGGTCCTGGTTCGCCTCCAGTGCCTTTGCGGCGGCCTTGCGCCAGCGCTGCATCGCCTGCTCGGAGGCGTCGTCGGCCTTGTGTCCGTTGGCCAGGTAGTCGGTGGCGCTCTCGGGGTCGGTGGTGACCATCCGGGCTCCGGCCTTCTTGGCCAGGTCGGTGATCGGATTCTTGTCGACACCGTGGATCCAGGAGGCACCCATGTCCACCGGGGTGCCGCCCCACTGCTCACTGGTCCAGATCCGGCCTCCGATCCGGCCGCGGGCTTCGAGCACCAGCACGTTCTTGCCCTTGTCGGCAAGGTATCGCGCCGCCGCCAGACCGCTGGCCCCCGCACCGACGACGATCACGCCGCTGCGGTCCGACGGGGAGGAGCCGGCCGGAGCCGACGGTGAGCCGGTCGGGTCGCCGTCGCCGTCGTCCACGCCGTTTGTGCAGGCGGCCAGGGTGCCGAGGGCCGTGGCGGCGGTCAGGCCGAGGCCCATGTTGGTGAGGAAACGTCGGCGGTGCATCGTCATTGGCTGTATACCGATCTGGATCTGCCACGGGCGTGAGGAATCACTGGAGCAGCGCGCTCGGTCGATGCCTGGCCCGTGGGGTTGCGAAGAGGGACCGCGAAGCCTTCGGCGGCGCGCCCGACATCTCCCGGAACCACCGGATGCGGTGGTGCGAATCCGCCTCGTGATTCGCTCGTCGGGCGGCACCGGTGATGCCGCGTACCGAGATCGGAGCCGCGCGACGCTGCGCGGCTTGCCTGGTCCGCCGACCGCTCCCATGCCGACACCGGCTCCCGAGGGATACGGTGGCCGAACGGAACTGACGGATTCACAGCAGGTTCCGGAGGCCCTACCGACGCGCACGGTGCGAGCGCGAAGGAGATTCGCATCACCAAAGGAGCAGGTCCGACCGCGGGCGCGGCAGGTGTCCCTCTCTTCAGTACAATGAAGCTGATACTGCAGAGCATACATTGAGGCACTGGTGTGTCAATAGAGGCATGGGGAGTGGGTAGAGGTTGCGCACCGACGCGACAGAGGTACTGGACGCAGCGATCCCGGTTCTGGCCAAGGACCGCGGGGCGTCCATGCAGGTGATCGCCACACGCGCCGGCATCAGCCGGGCCACGCTGGTGCGCCTGTTCCCGACCCGCCAGCACCTGGTCCAGGCCATGGCGGAGAAGATCCTCGATGACTGCGACCGCGCCCTGTCCCGGGCGGAGAGCGACGACGCTCCCGTCGAGGTGCTGCTCACTGCGCTGGGGGCCGAGTACCCTCCCTTCGCGCAGCTCTGGAACCTGGTCTACATCGAACCCGACGTTCTGGGCGTGCCGGACGCCAGCGCCCGGGCCGGAGACATCTTCAAACGGACCGTGGCGTTCGTCGAACGCGCACAGGGCGCCGGGCTACTGCGTCAGGACATGGCGGCCACCTGGCTGGCGTCGACCTTCTGCAGCCTCGCCGAAACCGCGTGGGAACTGACCCTCGAGGGCCACATGGGTTCGCGACAGGCACCGGAATTCCTCATGTCGGTCCTGCTGCGAGGTACGGCCGCCTGACCGCAGCCCGGCTTCCCGGCCGCGTCCGTTCCGTGCGTGCTCACGTAGCGGTCGGACGCGGTGCCAGCTCGACCGGTGCTCCCCTCAGCACCACGTAGACCACCGAGAACGCCACGATGGCCTCGGCCCACAGGAACGCGGTGTAGTCGAGCAGGCAGCCGATGGGCGGCGCCCCGGGGGCCAGCAGTCTCGGGCTCCAGGCTCTGACCGAACTGCGCAGCCTTCTCGGCGTGCTCGCGGCTGCCCCCGATCAGGCTCCGTCGCTCCGTGGGCTACCCGCCCTGATCGACGAGTCCCTGCGGGCGGGCCTCACCGTCCACCTCACGGTGACGGACCCTCCGGACGGCCGACCCGACCCCGGGCCCGCCGTCCAGTACGTCGTCTACCGGATCGTCCAAGAAGCGCTCACCACCATCCACAAGCACGCCCCGAGCGCCGACGTGAACGTCTCCGCCGAGATCCACCAGGACGGGCTCCACCTCGCTGTGGTCAACTCCTCCGGCGGTACGGGAAGCGAACCTCAGCTGCCGTCCGGCGGCCACGGCCTGGCGAGCATGCGGACCCGCGCCACCGACCTCGGCGGCACCCTGAGCGCCGGTCCCACCCCCGACGTCGGGTTTCGCCGTCCGTGCTCGGCTGCCACTGCTCGACCCGGAAGAGCCGTGAGGGCCGCCGCACAATCCTCACCGTGCCCGCCCGAAGGCCGTGCGGCACCGTGAGGGCTTCAGGGGTCGATGTCCAGTCCCAGGACATTGCAGCCGAGGTGGTGGATGTTGCGTTCGATGCCCGACCGCGTGCGGAGCCCGGGGGTCCTGGCGATGTCGTTGACGATGGTGAGTACGGCCTGTACCCGGATGCGCGCCTCGGCCGGCGACATGCCGGGACGGACGGTGCGCAGCAGGAACAACCACTCGTCGATGTAGTCGCGCTGGACCTGACGGATCCGGTGCCGTTCGTCGTCCGGGAGGTGCTCGGTCTCGTTGACGATGAGTGTCACCAGGTCCGGGTGGGCCAGTGCGAACCGGGTGTACTTCAGCACGAGAAGCCGCAGGGCGGCCGCGTGGTCGTGCGCGGAGGCAAGCGCTTCTGCCAGGTCGAGCCACAATCGCTCGGCACTGCGGTTCATCGCGGTGGCGAGGATCTCGTGCTTGCTGGAGAAGTGGTTGTAGATGCTCTGCCCGGCGATTCCGACGGCGGCGCCGGTTTCCTCGAGGCTGATCGAGGCGTAGCCGCGTTCGGCGAACAACGTGATTGCCGCGGCCAGCAGGCTCTCCCGGCGGGACCGGTGCGGGATTGCCCGGCCACCTCCGAGGCGGTCCGCCGCGCGATCCCCGAGATCCGGGAGGTCGGCGATCGCCATGTGCCGAACGAGGCCGGCGAGCAGGTTCGGATACTCGGGTGTGGGCAGCTCGACGTGCTGGTAGGCGATGCTGGTCGCGATGTCGAGCGTGCTCCAAGCGAGGAGTTCCACGTGGGCGGCGTCCAGGCCCGGCCGGAAGACGGTCAGCTGATCGACGAACAGGCTTCGGGCAGCTCGCAGTTGCTCGCCGAGTTCGGCGTGCTGTTCGGGCGGCAGGTGCCGGGCTTCGCGTTGCCACAGCACGCCGAGTTCCGGACGGGCCAGTGCGGCTTCGGCGAACTCGTCGGTCAGTGAGTCGAGGTCACCTGGCGTAGCGGAGCGCAGCCGGTCGAGGAACGTCTCCAAAGCCTCGGCGACAACCGCGCGGAGCAGTTCCTGCTTACCGCTGAAGTGCCGGTACAAGGCCGAGGGGCCGATACCGACGGCCGCCGCGATGTCGCTCATCGCCACGTTGGCGTAGCCGTGGCGGTAGAACAGCTCACGGGCCGCGGCGACGAGTGACGCTCTTCGATTGCGGGGCCGGGTGCCGCGCGCAGAAGCCGCCGAGGCCTCGGTGTCGACCGTCAACTGTCTTCTCCTGGATCTGGTCCGGTTGCTGGGCGAACGGGCTCGGTACGCCTTCGCCGTCCGCCCAGTATTTCCGGTGCAGCCCGCGCGTGGAAATCCCCGCCCACCCGAAAGCGTGCAGGTGAGGACAGGGTAGGAGAGGACTGAGGCCTCCAATACACGGCACTCTCATGTTCCGTCGGTGCGGCGGCCGGGCGCGGCCGGCCGCCGCCGGCTGTCATCGGGCAGTCCGGGCTCCTTCGGGAGGACGCCCCCGCACTGCTTCGGACACCGGCATCAGGCGCTGTCCCACGTGATCGTCATCCGAGGTCGAGGGATCGGCCGATGATCTCCTTCATGATCTCTGTCGTACCTGCGTAGATGCGGGTGACCCGGCTGTCCTGCCACGCCCGGGCGATCGGGTACTCGAGCATGTATCCGTATCCACCGTGCAGTTGGACGCATGCGTCCACGACCCTGCCCTGCAGTTCGGTGCACCACCACTTGGCCTTGGCGGCGTCGACGGCCGTCAGCTCGCCCTCGTTGAGCGCGACGACGCAGCGGTCCAAGTAGTGCTGGGCCACGTCGATCTCGGTGACCAGTTCGGCGAGCCGGTGTCGGATCACCTGCAGCGATCCGACGGGCTTGCCGAAGGCCTTGCGCTCGCGGACGTAGGCGGTGGTCCAGTCGAACGCGGCGGTGGCCTGTGCCAGGCCGGACACCGCGACGGAGATCCGCTCCTGCGCGAGGTTCCCGGTCAGGGCGAAGAAGCCCTCGCCCTCGGTTCCGAGCAGGTTGGCCACCGGTACCCGAGCACCGGTGAAGGACAGTTCGGCGGTGTCCTGGGCGTGCAGTCCGGCCTTCTCCAGTTTGCGACCGCGTTCGAAGCCCGGGGTGTCGCGTTCGACGACGATCAGGCTCAGGCCGCGGTGCGGGTGATCGCCGGTGCGGACCGCGACGATCACCAGGTCGGCGTTGATTCCGTTGGTGATGAAGGTCTTCGCGCCGTCGATGACGTAGTGGTCGCCGTCGCGGACCGCCTTCGTGCGGATCCCGGACAGGTCGGATCCGGTGCCCGGCTCGGTCACCTGCCTTTCAGTCCAGCGCGACGACGGCGCCGCCGGCGAGGGTGAGGGTGCCGTCGTCCAGGGCGACGGTGAGGGCGAGCGTGGCCAGGCCGCTCTCGACGGACACGACGCCGGCGGTGCAGGTCACGGAGGCGTGCACGGGGGTGAGGGCGGCGAAGCGCACCCGGTAGGAGCGGATCCGTTCCTGCGGCACCCAGTCGGTGAGCAGCCGCGCCAGGTAGGCCATGGACAGCATCCCGTGTGCGAACACGTCGTCCAGGCCGGTGGACCTCGCGACATCGAGGTCGATGTGGATCGGGTTGTGGTCGCCGGACGCGCCCGCGAACAGCGCCAGCGCGGTCCGGGAGATCGGCGCGATGCGCAGTGCGGGCAGCTCGGTGCCGACCTCGATGATCTTCGGGATCGTCACTGAGTCACCTCCGGGTTGCGCACCACGAGGACGCCCTGCATCTCGGCGATCAGCTCGGTTCCGCGGTGGACCTCGGTCTGCTTGACGAGGAAGTCCAGCGCGCCGCCCTTCTTGCTGTACACGTCGACGATGCGTGGTTGCAGGGTGAGGGTGTCACCCGCGTGGGCCGGTCGGTGGTAGGTGAACGCCTGCTCGCCGTGCAGTACCCGACGCAGGTCCACGCCCAGGGAGGTGAGGTAGCCGAACGGGTCGGGCGCCTCCAGTTCCAGGCTGAAGAAGAACGTCGGCGGAACCGGCAGGTCCCGGTGACCGGCCCGCCCGGCGGCATCCACATCCGTGTAGACGGGGTCCGTCTGACCGGTGGCCTTGGCGAAGAAGCGCAGTCGGCCGCGCTCCACCTGGACGGTGATCGGATCGAGCGCCAGCTTCATGGCCGCCGCTGCGTCGATCGCCATCGCTCAGCCCACCTTCTGGTAGAGCGTCACCACGGCGGCACCGCCGAGGCCGATGTTGTGCTGCAACGCCAAGGTCGCGCCGTCCACCTGCCGCGCCTCGGCGTGGCCGCGCAGTTGCCACACCAGCTCGGCGCACTGGGCCAGCCCGGTCGCGCCCAGCGGGTGGCCCTTCGACAGCAGGCCGCCGGAGGGGTTGGTGACCACGCGGCCGCCGTAGGTGTTGTCGCCATCGCAGACGAACCTCTCCGCCGTGCCCTCCGGCGTCAGCCCGAGCGCCTCGTACGTGAGCAACTCGTTCGTGGTGAAGCAGTCGTGCAGCTCGACGACGCGGACGTCCTGCGGCCCGATGCCGGCCTGCTCGTAGACCTGCCTCGCCGCGGCTTTCGACATGTCGTAGCCGACGACCCTGCGCATGTCAGCGTCCGCGAAGGTCGACGGGAAGTCCGTGGTCATCGCCTGGGCCGTGATCGCCACGTCGCTGCGCAGCCCGTGCCGCCGTGCGAACTCCTCCGAACACAGGACGGCCGCCGCCGCGCCGCAGGTCGGAGGGCAGCACTGCAGCCGGGTGAGCGGTCCGTAGATCCGCGGTGAGGCGAGCACCTCCTCGACCGTCACCGGCTCGCGGAACACCGCGTACGGGTTGTTCGCCGCGTGCCTGCGCGCCTTGACCGCGATCTTGGCGAAGGTGTCCTCGGCCAGGCCGTACTCCCTGGCGTAGGCCGCGCCGGCACCGCCGAAGTACTGCGCCGCGAACGGGGCGTCCGATTCCCCCTGCACTGCGAGGGCCGCCTCGTCGAAACGAGCGAAAGGGCTGGTCCGGTCCTGCCAGTGCGACGCCAACGCGCCGCGCTGCATCTGCTCGAAGCCCAGGGCGAGCACGCAGTCCGCCGTTCCGCTCTCGATCGCCTGCCGGGCCAGGAAGAGTGCCGAGGACCCGGTCGAGCAGTTGTTGTTCACGTTCACGATCGGGATGCCGCTCTGGCCCACGCCGTACAGGGCGGCCTGGCCGCAGGTCGAATCGCCGTACACGTAGCCGACGTACGCCTGCTGCACCAGGGCGTAGTCGATCCCCGCGTCGGCAAGCGCGGTCCGCGCCGCCTTCTCACCCATCACGTCATAGGACTCGCTCTTCCTCGGGGTCGTGAAGGGGATCATCCCCACGCCCGCAACGATCACCCTCGATGCCATGCCAGCTCCAGCCTTCCGGTCCATCTGTTGCGCTGGAGACTACTGGTGATTCACTTGCTGGGGAAGATTCCTCCTTCTAGTGGAGTCAACCCCGTCGATTTGGTAGATATGGACTTTCATGTATTCACTTAGGAAGGCGTCCACCGTCAGGGTCGGGGTCTGCGGCGCGTTGTGGCCGGTGATGTGACGCAGCAGACACCGGCCTGCCGCCGGGCGCGCCCGGGAGGTCTCGCGGCGGCTCCGGCTCAGACAGGGCGGAACGGACACACACACCCCGACCGGCCACACGAGACGGGAACCCGGAAGGCGGGAAACGGGCTCCGCCGCCGCGGACTCCGGGCGCGGCGACGGCGACAGAGTGTCAGAGACGTCACCAAAGAACTGCCATGTCCTCAGCTGCGGCCAGGTGTAACCCCACTTGGATAATCAGCGCTTCATCAGCCTGTCGCCTCACAGAACGGGATGGGGAATGCAACCGATTTCCACGGATACGACCAGCCCCGCTTCCGCAGCTCAGTCGTCCCTCCCGCTACGGCGGGTGAAGCTCACGCCATTGATCGCGCTGATCTTCTTCAGTGTCTCCGGCGGTGCGTACGGCATCGAGAAGCTGTTCTCCACCTCGGGGCCCGGGATGGGCCTGCTGCTGCTCGTGGCCGCCCCGCTGATCTACGGCATCCCGCACGCCCTGGTCTGTGCCGAACTCGGCACAGCCATCCCCGTCGAAGGCGGCCACTACCACTGGGTCCGACGCGGACTGGGGAACTTCTGGGGGTTCCAACAGGGCGTGCTGAGCTGGGTGTGCAGCTTCGTGGACATGGCCGTCTATCCTGTCCTGTTCACCAGCTACCTCCAGTCCATGGTCGCCTCGGTCGCACCGGGCAAACACGTGCTGTTCTCCATCGGCGCCATCAGGATCGACCTGAACTGGATGATCTGCCTCGCGGTCATCGCGACGTTCACGCTGCTCAACCTGATGGGTGCGGCCTGGATCGGCGGCTCCTCGGTCGTGTTCGCCGTCATCTGTCTGACTCCCATGCTGCTGCTGACCGTCGTCGGCCTCGCTCATCTCGCGACCGGCGGCGTCAGCCCCGTAGCGCCATTGACGAGCGCGCCCGACCAATCGGCCTGGAACGCGTTCGGCGCCGGGCTCTTCATCGCGATGTGGAACTACAGCGGCTGGGACGCCGTATCGACGGTCGCCGGCGAGATGGAGAACCCCCGCGCACACCTGCCCAGGGCACTCGCCGTCTCGGTGTTCCTGATCACCATCGGCTACCTGCTGCCGGCGATCGCCTCCCTGTCCGTCGGCGCCGACGGCTCGGCCGGGTGGCGGAGTTGGGAGAGTGGCTCCTTCTCCAGCGTGGCCGAGTCGCTGGCCGGACCATGGCTGCAGGTCACCGTCACGGTCGGCGGCATGTTCGCCTCGGCGGCCATGTTCTCCGCCCTGCTCACCACCAACTCGCGCCTGCCCTTCGCCCTGGCCGAAGACGGCTACTTCCCCCCGTGGCTCGCCAAGCGGAGCGCCCGGAGGCAGGTCCCCGTCGTCTCGGTCATCGGCTCGGCCGCGATATACGCTCTGTTCTGCCTGAGCAGCTTCAGCAATCTGATCATCGTGGACGTCTTCCTGACCAACCTCGCGCTGCTGATGCAGGTCGCAGCGCTCCTGGCGCTCCGCGTACGGGAGCCGGACCTGGAACGGCCCTATCGCATCCCCGGAGGAGCCCTCTCGCTGGTCCTGATCACCACGGCGCTGACCGGCGTCACCGCATGGGCGGCATGGCAGCAGTACACGGAGAACGGCACCCAGGCGGTCACCTACTGCCTCGTCGCCGTGGCCGGCTCCAGCCTCCTCTACTTTCCCCTCGCCCGTCGCCGCAAGAGGGCCGCCGCCGTCGCCGGGATCTGACACCAAGAGGGTCCTGACCGGCGCCGGAACGACGTTCCATCAGGAACGTTGCTCCGAAGGCCAATGAGCGAGCAACCCGATGCCGATGCGACAGATGGAGGCGGCGACACGGGTACGCGGCGGCCGGCCCCACCCGAAGGCCCCCGGGACAACTGCTGTTCCGCTGCTCGGCCTGCTCGATCCCACTGCCGCGCGAAGCCGCCGTCGCGGCGTTCCCGTCGCCCGCACCGTCCGGTGACACACCCCGGAGGTGCGGTGTCCGAATGGCAGATCAACCCGCGCCGGAGCCCGCGTGAGCGGGCAGCGCGACACCGGGCGCACGCCATGTGGAGAACGTCCGACGCCACGCCGGGCGAACGCGGCCGCCAGGGATCATCAATGCCTCTATTGACACATCCATGCCTCAATATATCCTTTGCTGTGTCCACCTTCTGAGGCGGCAGCAGGGCCCGCTCCCCTGCCTGCCGCGCTCGGCCCTGAGGAACACCTCCCTCCCCGGCCCCCGGCGGGGTGGTCGGTTGCCGCACTTCCCGGCGCGGTGCCTCCCAGCCCTCAGTGAACGAATGCACGCATCGCTGCGTGCAGGCCCGAAGGTGCGCTTCGTGCTTCGCCACGCAGCGGGCAGCCCGACACCGACTTCGGTGTCCGGCCGCCGACATCATCGGTGAGGTCCGCCGGTCGCGCTCCCACGCCGCGGCCGGCGGACCGATCATCTCGACCGGAACCAGTTCACCCCCACGTACGAACGAATCCCGCGTCAGATCGCAGATGGGTTGACCACCATGAGCATGCAACGCCGAAATCTTCTGAAGGCCCTCGGGCTCGGCATACCCGCCGCGGCCGTCCTGGGCGCCACCGCAGTGCCCACCGCCGAAGCGGGCGTTTCCTCAGCCAGGAACGTCCCAGCCGTCGACCGGCCGGACGTGATCGTGATCGGTGCCGGCATCAGCGGTTTGTCCGCAGCCCGCTACCTCGCCGACCGCGGCGAGGACGTCCTGGTCCTCGAAGCCCGGGATCGGATCGGAGGCCGGATCTGGACCAGCGCGCGCTGGTCCGACTCACCCTCCGACATGGGGGCGTCCTGGATCCACGGCGTCACCAACAATCCGATCAGCGCACTCGCCGCGCAGGCAAAGGCCAGGACCGTACCGACGAACAACGACAGCACCACCTACTACCTGCCCTCCGGCAGCCCCGCCACCGCCGCTCAGGTCCAGGCCCTCAACAGCTGGGCCGCCAAGACCGCGAACGCCCTCACGTCGTACCAGGACACGCAGGACTCGGACACCTCCGTCCGCTCGGCCGTCCAGAAGGCCCTCGGCTGGTCCTCCCTCTCCGAGTACGACAAGGCCCTGCTCGGCTACGACCTGAACGACTACGAGCACGAGTACTCCGGCAGCATCGACCGGATGTCGGCCCTGAACTTCGACAGCGACGCCGACCTCAAGGGCGGCGACGTGGTGTTCCCCCAGGGATACCACCAGATCACGGACCTGCTTGCCGCAGGACTCTCCATCCAGACCGGGCAGGTCGTCGAACGCGTCGACTGGAACTCCACCGGCGTGACCGTCACCACCGACCAGGCCGTGTTCCAGGCCGACCACGTGGTGGTGACCCTTCCGCTCGGTGTGCTCCAGCGCGGAAGGGTGACCTTCGGCCCCGGCCTGCCCGCGACGAAGCGCACCGCCATCGGCAGGCTCGGCATGGGCGTCCTCAACAAGTGCTACCTGCGCTTCCCCCGCACGTTCTGGCCCGGTACCGACTGGCTCGGGTACGTGCCGGCCTCGGCCACGTACGGCCAGTGGGCTCAGTGGGTGAACGTGACCCGCACGAACGGGCAACCGGTACTGCTCGGCTTCAACGCCGGCGACTTCGGCCGCTCCATCGAGAGCTGGAGCGACGCCCGGATCGTCGACAGCGCCATGGGCACGCTCAAGACGATCTTCGGCGGTGCGATCCCCGCTCCGATCGACTACCAGATCACCCGGTGGGCGTCCGACCCCTACTCCCTGGGCTCCTACTCCTACAACGGGGTCGGCTCCACGCCGGCCATGCGCGATCAGCTCGCGGCCGCCGTGGGCAGCCGGGTCCACTTCGCGGGCGAGGCGACCAGCCGGACCTCCTTCGCCACGACCCACGGCGCCTACCAGTCGGGCATACGTGCCGCCAAGGAAGTCCTGGCCTGAGCCAGGACTTCCTTGGAGTCCCGGGTTTCGGCCCGCCCCTCCAAGCAGGCCGAAACCCGGTCCGCCGGCCGGTCCGACCGACGGGCGACGGAGGGCCGCGGAAAGCCGAGCCCCTCATATCGTCCAGCACGTCTTCGCACCTCACAGCCCCGCAAGGCGTGCCCTCACCGAGCCACGACGCACACGGAAGCAGGTCTGAAGTGACCACGCCCATCACGGTCAACGGCGGTGTCTCCCACTGGTACTCCGCACTCGGCCTCCCCGTCCCGCGTCCCGCTCTCGAAGGCTCCACCGAGGTCGACGTCGCCGTCGTCGGCGGTGGCTACACCGGCCTGTGGACGGCCTACTACCTCAAGCAGGCCGAACCGGGCCTTCGCATCGCGGTCCTGGAGGGACACTTCTGTGGCTACGGCGCGTCGGGCCGCAACGGTGGCTGGCTCTACAACGGCTTCGCGGGCCGCTCCGTCTTCGCCCGGCAGTACGGCAAACCGCGCGCCATCGCGATGCAGCGGGAGATGAACGCCGCCGTGGACGAGGTGTTGCGTGTGTGTGCAGCCGAGGGCATCGACGCCGACCAGGTCAAGGGCGGTGTTCTGGAAGTCGCCCGCACCCCTGCCCAGGTGGAGCGGCTGGACGCGTTCGTCGCCGGCGAGCATGCCTTCGGAGAGGCGGCGGTGCAGCGGCTGAGCGCTGCTGAGGCGTCGGAACGGATCGCGGTCGACGGAGTCCTGGGGGCGAGTTGGACTCCGCACGGCGCCCGGATCCAGCCAGCGAAGCTGGTCCACGGGCTGGTAGAAGCGGTCCGGCGCATGGGCGTGGAAGTTTACGAGCAGACCCTCGTCACCGAGATCATCCCGGCAGCCGGCCCGCTTCCCGCCCGAGCGATCACCCCGCAGGGCGCCGTCTCGGCACGGTACGTGCTTCGTTGCACCGAGGGGTTCACCGCGAATCTGCGCGGCGAGAAGCGATCCTGGCTGCCGATGAACTCCTCGATGATCGTCACCGCTCCGCTCCCCGCGTCGTTCTGGGAGTCCGTGGGCTGGGTGGCCGGTGAGACCTTGGGAGACTTCGCCCACGCGTACATGTACGCCCAGCGCACCGCGGACGATCGCATCGCTCTCGGAGGCCGCGGCCATCCCTATCGCTTCGCGTCCCGGACCGACGATGACGCAGCCACACCGCACAGGACCGTCGAGCAGCTGAGCCGGATCCTCACCCACTTCTTCCCCGCGGCACGTGACGTGGCAGTCGAGCACGCGTGGTCGGGCGTGCTCGGCGTTCCGCGCGACTGGTGCAGCACGGTCAGGCTGGACCGAGGCACCGGTCTGGGCTGGGCCGGAGGCTACGTGGGCAGCGGTGTCACCACCGCCAACCTCGCCGCACGAACCCTGCGGGACCTGATCCTCGAGGAGCGGACGGGACTCACCGGGTTGCCGTGGGTCGACCACCGGGTCCGCAAGTGGGAACCCGAGCCGCTGCGCTGGATAGGCGTGCACGGTCTCTACGCCGCCTACCACTTCGCCGACGCACAGGAGCGCGGAGGCCGGCCCCGTACCTCGCCGGTGGCGCGGGTCGCCGACGTGATCTCCGGCCGGCGCTGACGTTGCCACGTCGACGGGCGTTCGGTTCCGCATGTCGCCTTCAGGCTGACCCCGCCTTCCCGGGGCGGGCCGGAGGACAGTCTCGAATCCGATCGACCACCAGCCGCAGGTGACGAAGCGGCAGGGAACATCACGCCGTGACGGCACGAAATGGTTCTGCGTCCCGACCTTCACGCAGACACCCGAACCACACAGATGAGCAGGCGTCATCACACCGGTTCGCAAGAGACCCGCTACAGCGATCACCCCACCCAGGAGCCTCCGTGACCATCGTCCTCCACCGCGCCGACCGAACGGACCTCGGAGCGCCTCTGCCCAAACCGACGAGCACCACAGTGGGACAGGTCGAGGCCGCACTCGTGGTCTGGGAAGGCACGGAAGGCGTGGAGACCGGCGTATGGGAGGCCAGCACCGGCACCTTCACCGCCAGTCGGGGCGGCTACCACGAGGTCTGCCAGATCCTCTCGGGCCGGGCGACCGTGACGCAGACCGGAGGCACGCCGGTGGAGATCGGCCCCGGTGACACCCTGATCACGCCTGCCGGATGGACGGGTGTCTGGGAAGTCCACGAAAGGCTGCGGAAGACCTACGTCATCGTGTCCGCGCCTCGCCGCCTGTGAAGCACCAGCCAGTACGTCTCCGTCCACCCGCGCCATTCGCGGGTGCTTGACCTCAGCCGCGGAACGATGGTGCCCTCGGCGTCGAGCCCGCGTCGAAACCACGCCTCTACTGGGGCGACCGGCCAGCAGACCGTTGGCAGCGTGCCGGCGACCTGCAGGGGGTGCGTCCGCGGCTGGAGGTGAGGGCGGTGTGGCTGCACGCGGGACGCGCGAGGTGCCGCCGCCCGAGGACCGGTGCCCTCGCGGTGCCGATCGCGTCGTCGACGGACCCGGGAGACTGCTGTGCCGTCCATCCGGTGGACGGTTGATGAGGCTACCGACGCGGGAACGGGCGGGTGGAGCGCTGTGCTCCACCCGCCCTTTCGACTGAAGGAGTTAATTTTGACGAGTCGTCGACCGATGACGGCCCTGGGAACGGGGTGCTCGCATGAAACGGCTCGCGTCCTGGATGTTATCGATGCCTGCGGCAAGACCCGGCACGGCGATCCCTGGCTCAAGGCCGTCCTCGGCCAGGCCGCGTCCGCCGCGTCCCGGTCCAAGGGCACCTACCTGGCCGCCCGGTTCAAACGCATCGCCTCCCGGCGCGGCAAGAAGCGGGCCCTGGTCGCCGTCGAGCACTCGATCCTCATCGCGGTCTGGTACATGTTCACCCACGACATCGAGTACCACGACCTCGGCGGCGACTACTTCCTCGAACGCACCGGCAAGACCAGACAGACCCGACGGCTGGTGAGCCAACTGAACCAACTCGGCTACCAAGTCACTCTCCAATCCGTCGAGGCTGTTTGATCTTCAAGAAGGGGCGCGAGAGGGGATTTTCGTATCAGGTGACGACGACGGTCATCTTTCCCAGGGCCAGGCCGGCCTCCATCACCCGGTGGGCCTCGACGATCTCGTCGAAGCGGAAGATCCGGGTGGGGCGGGCCCGCAGGGTGCCGGCCTCCACCTGGGCGTAGATCTCGTCCAGTGGCACCTCCGAGAGGGGGAAGGCGGGGGTGCCCAGGACGAAGGCACTGCCGAAGAAGCTGAGCCGGACACCGCTGGGCAGGTCGGCGATGGGGTTGAAGTCCGCTACCGGGGCGAGTCCGCCGAGGAAGCCGACCTGGCAGACCCGCCCGCGCGGCCCGACCGCGCGGAGCGAGTCGCGAAGGGCGGTGTTCCCGACGACGTCGAGCAGTGCGTCGACGGTGAGGCCGCGGTGCTCGACCTCCGCGGCCAGCTGACCGTCGTCGATGAGCACGTCGGCGGCCCCGAGGTCCCTGAGCAGGGTCGTGTGCGCCGGGTTGCGCGTGGTGGCGAGCACCGCCGCGCCGTGGTGGACGGCGAGGTCGACGGCGGCCTGTCCGAGGGAGGAGGTCGCGCCCCGGACGAGCAGGGTCTCCCCGGCCCGGAGGGCCAGGTTGCCGTGCAGTGCGCTGTGGGCCGTGGCGTACACCTCGGGCACGGCGGCCAGGTCGGCCCAGGGCAGTGGCGAGTTCACCACCACCACGTTGGTCGCGGGGACGGTGACCAGTTCGGCGTAGCTGCCGTTCCTGGTCCGGCCCATGCCGCCGAGGATCGCCACCACCTTGGCCCCGACGGGCAGTCGGCCCGACGGGTCGGCCTCGACGAGGCCGGCGCACTCGATCCCGGGGACGGCGGCCACCGGCCCCCATGCGCCGCTCCGCATGTACGCCTCGGCGTGGTTGAGGCCGAAGGCCTTGACCCGGATGAGGATCTCGCCGGCGGCGGCCACCGGGTCGGGCAGTTCCGTGATCGTGAGGACCTCGGGGCCGCCGTGGGTGGAGATGACAATGGCCTTCATGTCCGAACCTCGTTCTTGAGTAGTCATTCAACTATGGCGCCGACGAAAGGGCCACCGCGTACGGTGGCCCGGGGTGCCGCGCCGTCAGGAGAGCGTGGCGAAGGCGTTGTCGACGATCGTCCGCAGGGCCGTCTCGTCGGGATCGGCCTTGCCGACGACCATGAGCCCCTGGCACGTCGCGACCAGCAGCTTGGCGCTGCCCGCCGGGTCGAGCGAAGCCCGTACCTCGCCCCGGCGGACGGCGTTCTCCAGGGCGTGGGTCATGCACCGCTCCAGGCGCGCCAGGTGGCCGCGCACGACGGCTGCCGCGGCGTCGTCCTCCGCGGCGTTCTCGATGGCCGTGTTCACCAGGAGGCAGCCCTGGCGCCCCTCGGGGCTGAGCAGGTCGCGCACCAGCCCGTCGAAGTAGCTGCGGATCTCCGCCACCGACGCGCCCGGCGCGTCCAGCTCGCCGAGCTTCTGCGGCACGACCAGCTTGGAGTAGCGCTCCAGCGACTTCACGAAGAGCGCGTGCTTTCCGCCGGGGAACGCGCTGTAGATGCTGCCGGGCTTGACGCCCGAGGCCTTGACCAGGTCCTCGATGGAGGTGGCCCGGTACCCGCGCTCCCAGAACCGGAGCATCGCCTGGTTCAGCAGGGCGTCGGGGTCGAACTCGCGCGGTCGGGGCATGGGGGAAACATACCTGAGCGATCATTCAAGAACAAGGGTCGGCCGGGCGCGGAACACGCCTCCGGCCCGGAACACGCCTCCGGCCCGGAACACGCCTCCGGCCCGGAACACGCCTCCGGCCCGGAACACGCCTCCGGCCCTGAAGACGCCGCGGGCCCTGAAGACGCCGCGGGCCCGGGCCGCCCGATGGCGGCCGGGGCCCGCGGCGTCATGTCAGGTGCCGGGTGGATCAGCCCTCGCGGGTCTCGCCCCAGGGCTCCGAGGAGTGCTGCGGGTCGCAGTCGATCCGGAGCTCCAGGCAGTTCACCTGCTCCACGTTCTGCGCGTGGTCGACCGAGCGGTACTCGACCGTGTGCGTGCCGTCGCCGCTCACGGTGAACGGCCCGGTGTAGCGCGTCCACTCCCCGCCGTCGATCCGGTAGTCGGTCATCGCGACGCCGCTGATGTCGTCGGTGGCGTCGAGGGTGACCGTGACGTCCGAGTGGTAGACGCCGTGCCGGTCGGGGTGCGGGTGGGTGCGCGCCGTGGTGACCGGCGGGAGGGTGTCGAGGGGCAGCTCCATGGCGGCGTCCTCGACGGTCATCTCGTTCTCCTCGGTGGGCGCCGGGGCGCCGCCCGTGCCGGAGTGGGCGATCGAGCCGCCGCGCAGCTGGATGCTGCCCCAGTCGTCGTGCCCGGGCAGCAGGGTCTGCACCTTGTCGTTGTTGGTGTCGAACGCGACGGGGCTCTGGTTGATCATGCCGTCGCAGTCCCAGTCGACCTGCCCCGCACTGGCCTGGACGGTGACGAACCGGGAGCCCTGCAGGGTGTTCGGGCACCAGTGCATGACGTCGTAGCCCGCTGCGCTGGAGGGGAACTGGCGCTCGTTCAGCGAGGGCTCGTTGAGCGAGCCCACCTGCCGGGAGTAGTCCATGACCCCGGTGGTCGTGCCGACGGACAGGCCGCCGAGCTGGTAGGAGTAGTTCATCACGCTGAAGTACTGCGGCTGGTGGTTGGGGGTGTCGGCGTTCCCCGCGTGCTTCAGGCCGAGGTTGTGCCCGAGCTCGTGCATGAACGTGCCGGCCTGCTGGTCGAGGTCGCCGACCTTGTTGGTGAAGCTGCCCAGGCTGACGATGAAGTCGCTGCTCGGGGCACCGGCGGCGATGCCGCTGTAGGTCACGCCGGGCTGCAGGTCGTGCGCCGAGACGGCGTAGTGGAAGATCGAGCTCCGGCCGGTGCTGATGAAGCCGCCCTTGGCCGTCTTGAGCTTGTTGAAGTCGTCCCACAGGTAGCGCCCGCTGGCGTCCACCGTCCCGAGGTTGGCGGCCTCGGTCTGCTTCTTCGCCCTGCTGAGCGTGCCCCAGGTGGTGTTCTTGGCGAAGTCGAGGATGCTGTCCGGCCCCTCGTCGACGTGCAGGTTGATCCCCGTGGTCGGGCTGTGCCGGTTGTACGGCGAGTTCTTGAAGGAGTCGACCACCTTCCTGATCGCGTCACTGGTGAGCGCGTGGCTGTGGGTGTCGTCGGCCATCCAGTCCACCTGGACGAAGATGTCCGGCTTGTTGACGTCGGCGCCCATCGCCTTGAGGTCGATGAACTGCTCGGGGCTGCCGTCGCTGGGCTTGATGGTGACGCCGTTGCGCTTCCAGTCGTCCGGGATCCCGTCGCAGGTGGTGGAGTTGCAGTCGACGGTGAAGGTGACGGGGGTGAAGGGGTCGGTGCCCCCGGCGCGGTTCACCACGTAGCCGGTGGGCGCCGTCTGGGTGAAGGTGTTCGGCTGGTCGAGCGGGGCCGGGACGTTCCAGCCGAGCGTGATCACGGTGCCCTGGGCCTCGCCTGTCACCTGGTAGGTGACGGTCCCGGACGCTCCGGTGGAGCCGTTGCACACCCCGACGTTGAAGTCGCCGGTGCCGCCGAGGGCGTTGAGCCGTGCCGGCGGGTTCGAGTTGGCGCAGCCGGTGGTGACCTGGAGGTTGACGAGGGTCAGGTCGCGGTCGCTGCTGTTGACGAGGTTCACCCCGAGCAGGCCGCCCGCCCGGCGTGCGGCCGCGGCGGGGGCGATGGTCGCCACGAGGGTGAGCAGGACGAGGGCGAGCACGAGGAGGGGGGCGGGGCCGCGGTGCCGGAGGAGCCGCGGGAGCGCGGCGGCACCGAGTGGGTGATCTGTCGTCATGCGGTCACCGTAGGTGTTCGTCCGTCGCGGACCTGTCATGCCCCGTCGAACAGTCACCCCGACGGACGCGCCGGTCACGCGGCCGATCGAGGTGCACCTGTCCGGGCCGCCGCGGCCCGCCGAAGCGGCCGACACGGCGGACGGTGACCGGGTGCTCCGGCGCGCGGCAGGCCGGGGCCGCCGTCCTCGGCCGCTCATGGCAGATCGTCACCTACCGTGTCAAAGGGTCACCTGGCGAGCTCCCCTCGTGCCGGTCACCGCCGACGGGGCCCGCCACCACCCTCCCTCGTGTCGCTCTGACCTCCGATCACGCGCCCGGGACCCGGGCGGGATCGGGCCCCGGACCTCCAGAAGGCAGAACCTCGTGCAGAAGATCACTCGGCTCGTCCTGGCCGTCGCCACCGCCCTCGCGGCGGCGACCGCGGGCGCCCCGTCGACCGCCGCGGCGTACGGCGGCGGCGACCAACCGCACGGCGGACACCACGCGGTGTTCGTCCAGACCGACAACCCGGCGGGCAACCAGGTCATCGCCTACCGGCGGTCCGACGACGGACGGCTCACCCCGGCCGGCACCTACGACACCCACGGCCTCGGTGGTGTGCTGGACGGATCCGTCGCCGACCACCTCGCCTCCCAGGGGTCGCTGACCTACGACCCGCGCCACGCCCTGCTGTACGCGGTGAACGCCGGAAGCGACACCGTCTCGGTCTTCTCCGTCGACGGCGACCGGCTCGCGCTGCGCCAGGTGGTCGGCTCCGGCGGTCGCTTCCCGGTGAGCGTCGCCGTGCACGACGACACCGTCTACGTCCTCAACGCGCTGGACGGCGGCTCGATCCAGGGCTTCACCGTCCGCGACGGCCGGCTCCACACCGAGGCCGACTGGAACCGCTGCCTCGGACTCGACCCGAACGCCACGCCCCAGTTCACCAACACCCCGGGCCAGGTGGGCTTCACCGGCGAGGGCTCCCAGCTCGTGGTCACCACCAAGGCGAACGGCAGCAGCCTCCTGGTGTTCAACCTGGACCGCTCGGGCGGCCCCGGCGACAGCCCCGTCACCACGGCCCTGCCCGGGGCCGTGCCGTTCGCGTTCGTCCCCAACGGCCCGCACGGCCTGTTCCTCGCCGAGGCCGGCACCAACGCCGTGGCCACGTTCACGATCCACCGCGACGGCACTGCCTCGCAGGAGGCCTTCGCGGCCACCGGCCAGGCGGCCACCTGCTGGATCGTCGGGGTGCGCGACCTGCTCTACGCCTCCAACGCGGGCAGCTCCACCCTCACCGGCGTGCGCACCGCCGACCAGGGCCGACGGCTGACCGTCCTGGGCAACACGCCCACCGACCCGGGCACCGTGGACGCGGCGGTCTCCTCGAACGGCCGCTACCTCTACGCCCAGACCGGCGTCAACGGCGTCCTCGACGAGTTCGCGATCAACGACGACGGCTCGCTGACCCGGATCGGCTCCCAGACCGTCCCCGGCGGCGCCGGCGGCGAGGGCGTCGTCGCCTTTTGAGTCATCGCTCGGCGGACCGCCCGGTCCGCCGTACGGAGGCCGCCCCGGAAACGGCCGGGGCGGCCTCCGCGTGCCGGGACGTCAGAGCCCGGCCGCCTTGGTCCGCTCGTAGTGGCGGGCCGCGCGGGCCCTGGTCCCGCAGCCGGCGGAGCACCACTCCCGCCGCGGATGGTTCTTGACGAAGTACAGGACGCAGCCGGGGGCCTGGCAGGCCCTCAGGTCGGCGGCCTGATCGCCGGTGAAGAGGTCGACGGCCTGCTGGGCGATCTCGGCGAGGGCGGTGGTGACGGGCGGCGTCGCGCTGCGCGCGAGGGCCGACGGCCGCTCCCCCCAGGACAGCTCCCGCCAGCGGGCCGCGGCGCGGACCCGCCGGTTCACCTCCGCGACCGCGTCCGACGGTGCCTCGCCGCCCCGGACCGCGACGCCCGCCAGGGCGCGGATCGCGTCCCTCAGTGCCCGCGTGGCGTGCAGTTCCCCGGCGCCGACCTCCAGCAGGTCGGCGTCCGTGCAGGGTTCGGCGAACCGCTCGCCGTTGTCGCGGAACCAGGCCGCCACGTGCTCGACCGTCTGCAGGCCGTCGACCAGGCGCCCGCGCACGGCGTACGTGGCGTTGGCCAGCTCGATGGGCAGCGCCTCTCCGAGCAGGGGAGCCCCGCCGTTCTCCAGGTCCTCAACCTTCACGACCTCATGGTAGCTCAGCCTTGCAACCGTGAGAAGAATCTGCCTACAGTTCTCACGGTTGCAGCGCCGAGCAACCGTAAGAACCTTCCGTTTCGTGTCCTTGGAGGATCACCGTGTCCCGACTCCCGATCATCGAGCCCGCCCACGCCCAGGCTCCCGCGGCCGGCTTGCTGGCCGCGGTCCAGAAGGCCCTCGGCGTCACGCCGAACATGACCAAGGTGATGGCCAACAGCCCGGCCGCGCTCAAGGGCTACCTGGAGTTCTCGGGCGCGCTCTCCGGCGGCGCGCTCTCCGCGGCGGTCCGCGAGGGCATCGCGCTCACCGTGGCCCAGGAGAACGCCTGCGACTACTGCCTCTCCGCCCACACCCACATCGCCACCAACCTCGCGGGGCTCACTCCCGAGGAGGCCGGGGCCGCCCGCCGCGCCGAGTCCGCCGACGTCAGGACCCGCGCGGCCCTGGTGCTCGCCGCCACCCTCGTCCGCACCCGCGGCGGCCTGGAGGACACCGACCTCAAGGCGGCCCAGGACGCCGGCCTCACCGATGCCGAGGTCGCCGAGGTGATCGCCAACGTCGCGCTGAACGTCTTCACCAACTACTTCAACAAGGCCGCCGACGTCGACATCGACTGGCCCGAGGTCAGCCACCTGTCCTGAGTCCGGCTGCCGGTGCGCCGCCGCCCGACGCGCGGGCGGCGGCGCACCGGCGGAACGCGGCGGCCCCCGGTGCGGTCGCACCTGGGCCCCGGTCGCGGTGCGGTGCCAGACTGGTGATGAGCGACGGGAGGTCGCCATGGGGCTCTACAACGACCAGGTCGTCCCGCGGATCATCAACGTGGCCTGCGGCATGAAGGAGGCCGACCGGCTCCGGAGCCGGGTCTGTGCGGGGCTGGGAGGCGAGGTCGTCGAGATCGGCTTCGGTTCCGGGCTCAACGTCCCCTTCTATCCCGAGGCCGTCACCAGGGTGGACGCCGTCGAACCCTCCGACGTCGGCTGGAAGCTCGCCGGCAAGCGTCTCGCGCAGACGGACGTCACCGTGCGCCGGGCTGCCCTCGACGGCCAGTCACTGCCCTTCCCGGACGACAGCTACGACGCTGCCGTCTCCACCTGGACCCTGTGCACCATCCCGGACGCCGCCGGCGCCCTGCGCGAGATCCGGCGGGTGCTCCGGCCGGGCGGGACGCTGCACTTCGTCGAGCACGGGCTGGCGCCGGACGCGGACGTGCGCCGGTGGCAGCGCCGCCTCGACCCCCTGCAGCAGCGGCTGTTCGGGGGGTGCCACCTCACCCGGAGGATCGCCGACCTGCTGATCGGCGCGGGCTTCACCATCACCGAACTCGACGTCTTCTACGAGAAGGGCGCGCCGAAGGCCATGGGCGCCGACTCCCTCGGCATCGCGGTCTCCCCGGCCTGAGGCGGCAGGTCGCCGGTCCGAGGCGGCCCGACCGGGTCAGGCCGCCCCGCTCACGCCGGGCGCGACGAAGCGCCGGTGCAGGGGGGAGAAGCTGGTCTCGGGCTCGCCCGTGATGCCCGCCTTCCGGACCGCGGCCGCGAGGCGTTCGGCGAAGAAGCGCTCGAAGTCGGCGCGCGAGGTCCACACGTCCACGACGTGCAGCGCGCCCGACTCGAACCAGGCCACGTGCATCAGGGCGCCCTCGGGGGTGCGTTCCTCCCAGCCCACCGCCTCGCGCGTGGCGTCGTACTGCTCGGGTGTGACCCCGGCCCACCGCATCGACATGACCTCGGCCATCGTGGACACCTCGTTCCCGTCGATCCGTGCGTACCTCCAGCACACCGCACACCACCACCGGCTGCATCCGCAGCCCGGTTCGTTCCGCAGGCCCGTTCCTCCCGGTCAGGACGGGGGATGCGGCCGGTCGGCGACGGTGAGGAGGGCGTGGACGGTGGCGGCCATGGTGTGGCGGGCCCGGTCGGGGGTGAGGCCGGTGCTGCGCCAGTGGTGCCAGGCGCTCCAGGTGGTCACCGCGTCCAGGCCGTTGAGGAGGTCGGTGCGGGCCGGCTCGGGCAGCGGGTCGAGTTCGGTGGCGAAGACCTGGGTGAGCCGCAGGCGGGCGAAGTCCAGCATCTGCTGGACGGCCTCCTGGATCCGCGGGGAGGGGTTCTCCAGGCGCATGATCGCGAGCCGGGCCGGGGTGACGCCCTCCAGGATGCGGGCGCGCTGCTCGGTGAGGGCGGCCACCCGTGGCGCGCGCGGTCCGTCCGTGGGCAGCGGGCCGATCTGGGCGGCGAGTTGTTCCAGGCGCCGGTTGACGGCGACCTCGGCCAGCTCGGCCATGTCGGAGAAGTGGTGGAAGACCAGTCGGCGGGAGACGCCGGCCCGCTCGGCCACCTTGTCGGCGGGGAAGAGCGCCTGGTTCTCGTCGAGCAGTGACAGCACCGCGTCGGCGATCCGCTCGCGGGTCTGCCGCCCGCGTTCCGTGCGTCCGTCGGCCCCGGGTGCGGCGGCTCGGCTCGGCTTCACGCGGCTCCTCCACCCTCGCGTTGACATTTTTGCACCGTGAGTGCAAGTGTACGCGTTGCACGCTGAGTGCAATGAGTTTGGCGGGGGTTCCGCACGCCCCGCCGCCGTACGAAGGGCGGTTCGCCGCAGATGTTCACCGGTGTCGGGCGCTGGTGCGCCCGCAGACCCAAGCGCGTGGTCGCCGCCTGGCTGCTCCTCCTCGCCGCCGCCCTCGCGGCGCTCGCCGTCTTCGGCCGCGTCACCAGCGAGGCCGTCAACATCCCCGGCAGCGACAGCCAGACCGCGCGCGACCTCGGTGACCGGGCCTTCCCCGGCTCGGCCTCGGGCAAGCAGCCCGTCCTGCTGCACACCGCACCCGGCGCCGCCCCGCTCACCGCCGCCGACACCGCCGCCGCCGTCCGCACCGCCGCCACCGCGATCGCCGCGGTGCCGCACGTCGTCGCCGTCACCACGCCCTACGACCCGGCCGGCACCGGGGCCCTCAGCGCCGACGGCCACACCGGCTACCTCTCGGTCGACCTCGACGTCACCGGTCGCGAGGTCACCCCCGACACCACCCGCGCGGTGCTCGCCGCAGCGGCCCCCGCCACCGCCGCGGGCATCGAGGTCACCCCCGGCGGCTACCTGGCCGCGGCCGTCGACAAGGGGAGCACCGGCCGCAGCGAGGCCATCGGCCTCGGGGCCGCCCTGGTCGTCCTCGCCCTCACCCTCGGCAGCCTGGTCGCCGCCGGACTGCCGCTGATCGCGGGGGTGATCGGCCTCGGCATCGCCCTGCCCGTGCTCGGCCTGGTCGGCCACCTGATGGACGTGCCCGAGGCCGGCGAGACCATCGCCGCCATGATCGGCCTGGGCGTCGGCATCGACTACACCCTCTTCGGCCTCACCCGCTTCCGGGAGCTGCGCGCCGCGGGCGTCGGCATCGAGGAGGCCTCGGTGCGCACCACCGCCGGCTCCGGCAAGTCCGTCGCCTTCGCCGGCAGCGCCGTCGTCGCCGCCCTCGCCGGCCTCGCGCTGGGCGGACTCCCGCTGCTGTACGCCCTGGCCCTCGCCCCCGCGATCGCCGTGGTCACGGCCCTGGGCGTCAACCTCACGCTGCTCCCGGCGCTGCTCGTCCTGCTCGGCGCCCGGCTGACGCCCCGGCCGGTGGCGCCCGCCGAGCCCGGGCGCCCGCGCGGCTGGGGCCGGATCGCGGCCCTGGTCGCGGCCAGGCCGTGGCCGCTGCTGCTGGCCGGGCTCGCCCTGCTCGGAGCCCTCGCAGCCCCGGCGGTCCACCTCCACCTCGGGCAGCTCGACGGCAGCAGCAAGGCGGGCGGCACCATGAGCCGCACCGCGTACGACCGGATGGCCGCGGCCTTCGGCCCGGGCGCCAACGGCGTGCTCCAGGTCGTCGACGTCCTCCCCGCCCCGGCGCAGACCGCCGGGGGAGCGGGCGACCCGCGCGTCGCCGCCGTGACGGCCGCGCTGCGCGGCGCGCCGGGCGTCGCCGTCGCCGGTCCGCCCGCGGTGGCCGCCGACGGACGCACCGTCCGCTGGCAGGTCACCCCGACCACCGCCCCGACCGACCCGGACACCACCGCGCTGGTCCACCGGCTGCGCTCCGAGGTGCTCCCCGCGGCCACCGCCGGCAGCGGTCAACAGCTCCACGTCGGCGGCACCCCGGCCGCCCAGGCCGACCTCAACGCGCGGATCTCGCAGCGGATGCCGCTCGTCGTCGGTTTCGTGCTAACCGTCGCGGGCCTGCTCCTGCTGCTCGCCTTCCGCTCGCCGGTCGTCGCGCTGAAGGCCGCCGTGATGAACCTGGTCTCGGTCGCCGCCGCGTACGGGGTGCTCACCGCGGTGTTCCAGGACGGTCGGGGCGCCCGGCTGATCGGGCTGGAGGGCGCGGTGCCCGTCCCCGGCTACGTGCCGCTGCTGATGTTCGCGGTGCTCTTCGGGCTCTCCATGGACTACGAGGTCTTCCTGCTCAGCGCCGTGCGCGAGGCGTACCTGCGGCAGGGGGACAACCGCCGCGCCGTGGTGGAGGGCCTCTCCCGGACCGGACGGATCATCAGTTCGGCGGCCCTGATCATGGTCGCGGTGTTCCTCAGCTACCTGCTCTCCGACGACCCGGTGGTCAAGATGTTCGGCATCGGCCTGGCCACCGCCGTCGCCCTGGACGCCACCGTGGTCCGCGGCCTGCTGGTGCCCTCGACCATGGTCCTGCTCGGCGACGGCAACTGGTGGCTGCCCGCCTGGCTCGACCGGCTGCTCCCGCACGTCGACATCGAGGGCGACGGCCACCCCGAGCACCCCGCCCCGGCGGAGGCTCCCGTCGACCCCGCCCCCGCCCGCGCCGTCCGCTGACGCCCGCGGCCCCCGGCCCCCGACCCCAGTCCCGAACCCGTTCCGGAACCGACCCGATCAGGAGCACCACCCCATGCACGCACGACTCCGCCGCGGCCTGCCCGCACTGATGGCCGCCGGCCTGACTGCCGGAGTGCCCCTCCTCGCCGCACCCCCCGCGCACGCCGGGACGGACTGCGGGCGGGGGCCGGTCCAGTACTCCGTCGACGGCGGTGCGCACTGGACGGCCGACGCGTCGATGCCGGCGGCCTCCGGCACCGTCCAGGTCCGGCTGGCGGGCGTGCCGACCGCGGGTTGCGACTACCACGTCTCGCTGGGCTCCTACGCGACCGAGGGCGCGACCTGGGCCACCTCCGGAGCGCACACCCTGCTCGGCTGGGCGACCACCACGCTCACCCGTGACCACTACCGCGCGACGCTCGACATCGGCGACCGACTTCCGCCGTGCTACGGGGAGTTGGCCCTCCATGCGGGAGGCGAGAAGTACGACGGCGCCGACGGCGACCACCCGCTGCCGCACTACCCGGACGAGCCGTACTCCGGACTGCTGATCGCCTCGTGGAACGGCGGATCGGCCTGCCCGCCCAAGCCCACCGGCGGCCCGACGACCGCTGCCCCGGCGCCGACCGTACCCACCGCGACCCCGGTACCGACGACCGCGCCGACCGCCGGCCCGACCGCCACCGCCACCGCGACCCCGACCGCCACCACGACCCGGGCGGCGACGTCGGTGACCTCCCCGCACCCGTCCCAGCCCCCGGCCACGCCCACCGCCGCGCTGGCCTCGACCGGAGCCGACGACGGCTCCCTCGCCGTCACCGCGGTCGCCGCCGCCGCGCTGCTCGCCGCCGGCGGTGCGGCGCTGCAGGCCGCCCGCCGCCGCTCCGCCCGCCGCTGACGACACGTCGACGGGCCCGCGAGCCGGGGGGCTCGCGGGCCCGGACGGGGATTCCGGCGGCTACTTCTCGCTGAAGACCAGGTCCTCGATCGGGCGGGTCATCCGGAGCGTTCCGTCGGTGACCTCGACCACGTGCTCGAGACCGATGACGCGCTTCTTCCGGTCCTCGGGGAGGGTGAACTCGTCGCCCCCGCCGGCCAGGAAGGCGGACAGGCCGCCCAGGCCCGGGCCGAAGACGCGGACGTAGTCGGCGAGTCGGCGGAACAGCTTGGGCAGCAGGACGAGGTCCTCGGTGATCGAGTCGAGGTTCTCGATCTTCGCGCCGGTGGTGGTCACGTCGTTCAGCCAGACGCTGTGGGGGGCCTTGGCCGCCCGCGCCTGCTGCGCGGTGGTGGTCAGGTCGGCCCGGAGGTCCTCGGGGAGGTTCGCGTAGAAGGTGGGGTAGACCAGCCCGAGCGAGAGCAGGTGGTGGTTGGCGGTCGCGTGCAGCATGTCGACGGTGACGTCGAGGTGGGAGCCGCTCCGCGCGGGCTTGGCGGCGGCGCCGACCTTCGGCGCGTCGCCCCGGCCGAGCAGGGCGACGCAGCGGCCGAAGAGGTCGGCGCCGCCGGTGAGGAGGTAGCCGGGGGCGGCCGCGGGCGTGGAGGAGGTGACCTTCTCGTCGTCGTCCTGCACGACCTGGCTGAAGCCCAGCCAGCTCAGCAGCTCGTCGCGGGCCGCGTGTGCGCCGAGCCCGAGCGGCTGGTGCACGAAGTCGCCGACGCCCTGGTAGTGGGTCTCCAGGGCGTCGATCCCGTCCAGCCGGATGGAGACGCCGCCGTTGTCGTCGCGCTTGACGCGGTGCAGGCCGGGCAGGTCGCACCAGAACGCCGGGTCGTAGGGCACGAAGTGGACGGTGTCGCCGTCGGGGCGGTCCCCGACGATCCGGTACGAGCCGGTGATGAGCAGCATGGACATGTGTGCCTCCCGAGTCCGATCGGGTGCTCATTGTTCCTCTTTGCCCGAACCATCGGTGGGAGCCCGGGCCGGTGGCCTCGCGGAGGAATCGTCAGGGACCGCGGCGGACGGACCGTCAGCGGGGCGGGATGATCCCGGTCAGCCAGGTGAAGGTCGGGACGACCAGCGGCTTCCAGGTCGAGGTCAGGTGCGGGCCGGTGGTCTCGAACGGGGTGACGCTGGTCGGGCTCTTCGCCGCCCGCTGCAGGGCGGTGGCGTCCTCCAGCCCGTCGCCGCGCCGGCCGGTGACGTAGAGCGCGACGTTCGGCGGAGTGGCGGCGTGGGTGAGGATGTGCAGCGGGTTGTCGGCCTCGCGCAGCTTCGGGTCCTTGGCGGTCAGCGAACTCGGCTCGCCGGCCGGGTCGTTGTAGCCGGACATGCTGATCGCGGCCCGGTACCGGTTCGGGTGGGCGAGCGCGAGGCGCAGGGCGCAGTGGGCGCCGGCCGAGTAGCCGGACAGGGCCCAGCGGTCCGCGGTGGTGTCGGCCCGGAAGTTGTCCACGATCATCTGGGGCACGTCCCGCGCGAGCCAGGTCTCGGCGTTCACCTTGCCCGGGACGTCGGCGCAGCCGGTGTCGTTGCCGGCGAGGAGGGAGACCCGCGGTGAGACCAGGATGAACGGCGTCACCTGGCCGGACTTCATGAGCGGTTCGAGCTGCTTGGTGGCGTCCATGGTGTCGCCGAACCAGGCGCTGGAGGAGCCGGGGTAGCCGACGAGCAGTTCGACCACCGGGAAGGTCCGGTCCTTGGAGGCGGGGTCGTCGTACTGCGGCGGGGTCCAGACCAGGACCTCGCCGTCGACTCCGGAGAGCCGGCCCTTGAGGTCGGCCTGCTTCACGCTCCTCGGCACGGCGTCGGAGTCGGGTGCGTGGAAGGCCTGCGGGACCTTCGGGGCGGGGCTGCCGGAGGCCCCGGGGGCCGCGGCGCGGTCGCCGGCCAGGCCCTCGTCCTTGGGGGGCACGGGCACCGCCCGCACGTGGCTGGCGGTGCCCAGCAGGTCGCCCCAGCTGTCGTAGAGCTGGTTCTCGTCGTTGACGACCACGAAGACCATGGCCACGGCGGTGACCTGGCAGAGCAGCACGGTGCCGAGGTAGGAGAGCGCGCGCAGCGGCGTGCGCCGCCCCTGTGCCGTCCGTCCCGGTCCGAGGAGGGCCCCTCTGCCCAGCCACTGCGCCATCGCCAGCGCGATCGAGGCCGCGAACAGGGCGATGGTGAGGAGGAGGAAGGGGGTGCCAGTGAGGTTCATGCGTTCGTGCCCGGTTCCTGTGCCGTCCGGGCCCGTGTGCCCGGTCTCGTGGGAGACGGTGGGAACGGCCGTTCGGTTGCCGGTTCCTGTGAGTTTCCTGGGAGGGGGGGTGACCTCGCGGGACCGGCCCGGAGCGGGCCCGGGGTCGCCCGGACAGCCCACCCCGGGGTGCCTGGCGGCGCGCGGTGCGCAGCAATGGTGCGAGACGCGTTATCCCGAGGGACAGGTGGTCATGACACGTCGCCCGAACATCCTGCTGATCGTGACCGACGAGGAACGGGCCGCGATACCCCGGCCGCCGGGCTTCACGCTGCCCGCGCGGGCCCGGCTCGCCGAGCGGGGCACGACCTTCGAGCGCTACTACACCGCCTCGGCGATGTGCAGCTCCGCCCGGTCCGTGCTCTACACCGGTCAGCACCTGCCGCTCACCGAGATCTACGACAACGACAACATGCCGTACATCCGCCCGCTCGACCCCGGGCTGGGCACCCTCGGCACGATGCTGCGCGGGGCCGGCTACCTCTGCACCTACCAGGGCAAGTGGCACCTCTCCAACGCGTACCGGACGCCGGAGCGCCCCGGACCGACCACGGACGCCCTGGAATCCTACGGCTTCAGCGAGTTCAACGACTGGGGGGACATCGACGGCGGCGCCTGGGCCGGGCTCAAGCTCGACCCGGTGATCGCCGGCCAGGCGGTGAAGTGGCTGCGCAACCGGGCCCCGACGGTGGCGGCGGACCAGCCGTGGTTCATGGCCGTCAACTTCGTCAACCCGCACGACATCATGAGCTTCGACTACGGGGGCCGGCCCGCGATCGACATGCCGCCCGAACTGGCCCGCGCCTGCGTGCTCAAGGCCGCGGCCGACATCCCGCTGTACCGCAAGCGCTGGGATGTCGACCTGCCGGCCACGCTGCGCGACGACCTGAGCGGCGCGGCGCCCGCGGTGGCCGAGTACGCGCGCATGCTCGACACCGTCTTCGGCCCGGTGGCCGGCGACCGGCACTGGTACGACGGCCTGAACTTCTACCTCAACGCGATCCGCGACGTCGACCGCAGCATCGAGCACGTCCTCGACGCGCTGGAGGCCTCCGGGCAGGCCGACCACACCGTCGTCGTCCTCACCGCCGACCACGGCGAGATGGCCGGCTCGCACGGCCTGCGGCAGAAGGGCCCGCTCCTGTACGACGAGAACCTCCACGTCCCGTTCGTCCTGAGCCACCCCGACTCCGCCGGCGGGGCGCGCACCCAGGCGCTCGCCTCCGCGGTCGACCTCGCGCCGACGCTGCTGGACTTCGCCGGCGTCGACCCCGCCGAGGCCGCCACCCGCCACCCCGCGCTCAAGGGGCACTCCCTGGCCCCGGCCCTCGACGGCGGCAGCGTCCGTGAGGGCGTGCTGGCCGCCATCGAATCGGTGCTGGCCCTGGACGCGGACTTCTGGTTCGAGTTCGCCGACCCGCGGGCCCCGCAGCGGATCCAGGCCGGCGAGCTGCGCCCCGACTGGAGCAAGCGCGGCTTCCTGCGCGGCTACGTCGACCACCGGTACACCTTCGGCCGGTACTTCTCCCCGCTCGACCCCAACCGGCCGGCCGACCCGGAGTCCCTGTACGCGCGGAACGACGTGGTGCTCTACGACCGGGCCGCGGACCCCGGCGAGACGCGCAACCTCGCCGCCGACCCGGCGCACCGCGAGCTGGTCGCGCAGTACTGCACCCGGCTGGAGGACCTCATCACCGCCGAGATCGGCACCGACACCCGGGCCTGGGTCACCGAACGGCCGCGGCTGCTCGGCTGGCCCACCTGGCACGGCGACACCGACCGGCCCGCGGCCGCGCCGGCGGCCGCCTCCCACTGAGAAAGCAGGACACCGCCATGCACACCCACGTGAACCTCGCCGCCGACTACCCGGTGCTCGACATCTTCTGGACCACCTGCCTGATCTTCATCTGGATCCTCTGGTTCATGCTGCTCTTCCGGGTCTTCGGGGACCTCTTCCGGGACGACTCGCTGAGCGGCTGGGCCAAGGCCGCCTGGGCGATCTTCGTCCTGATCCTTCCGTTCCTGGGCGTCTTCGTGTACCTGATCGCCCGGGGCAAGAGCATGGGCCAGCGCGAACTCACCGAGGCGAAGGAACGCGAGGAGCAGTTCCGCACCTACGTGCGGGACACCGCGAGCGCCCCCTCCACCACCGACGAGCTGGCCAAGCTCGCCGAGCTGCACAGCAGCGGCAAGCTCACGGAGGAGGAGTACGCGGCGGCCAAGGCCAAGCTCCTCGGGTGAGCGGCCGGCCTCCCCGGATGAGCGCCTCCGCGCTCCCGCCCCGCGCGGCCGTGGGCCGTCACCTCCCCGGAAGCAGGGACCCCGGATCGCGGCGCGTCGGCCGCCGCCGCAGGATGGAGGGAAGCGGGCCGGGATCGCCGGCCCGCGGGCGGCCCCGCGGGGCCGTGGTCCGGCACCCGTCCGTCGACGGCGTGCCGGGCGGCAGGGCAGGCGCAGGGAGCACGGCATGAGCGCGAGCGATCCGGCCATCGACTACCGGGCGGTGTTCCACGCCCTGCCCGGCATGGTGGCGCTGCTGACGCCCGAGCTGGTGTACGCCGACGCCAACGAGGACTTCGTGCGCAACTCCGGCCGCTCACTCGTCGAGCTGCTCGGCCACCACGTCTTCGACGTCTTCCCCGACAACCCGAACGACCCCGCGGCGACGGGGGCCAGGAACCTCGCGGCCTCCCTCGGCCGGGTGGTGGCCGAGGGGGAGCGGGACACCATGGCGCTGCAGCGCTACGACGTGGAGTCCCGGGAGCGCCCCGGGGAGTGGCAGGAACGCTACTGGAGCCCGATCAACGCCCCGGTCCTCGACGCGCAGGGCCGCGTCGTGCTCGTGGTGCACCGGGTGGAGGAGGTCACCGAGCTGATCCGCGCCCGGTCCCGGGCGGCGGGTGACCGCTCCCGCGTCCTGGAGGCGGAGCTGTACACCCGCTCCCGCGAGCTGCAGCAGGTCATCGAGCGGCTGCGGCAGGCGCACGCCCGGGAACGGGAGGTCGCCCTCGCCCTGCAGGACGCCATGCTGCCCGCGCCGCGCCTGGTGGGCGACCACCAGGTCGCGGTGCGCTACCAGCCGGCGGTGGGCGCGCTCAACGTCTGCGGGGACTGGTACGACCTCGTCGAGCTGCCGGGCGACCGGATGGCGGTGGCCGTGGGCGACGTGGTGGGGCACGGCCTGGACGCCGCGGGGGTGATGGGCCAGCTGCGCAGCGCGCTGAGCGCCGCCTCCCGGGTCTCCCAGGGGCCGGGCCAGGCACTGGAGGTGCTCGGGCTGTACGCGCGGTCGGTGGAGGGCGCCGAGTCGACCTCCGCGGTGTCCGTGCACATCGACTGGACCACCCACCGGCTGGCCTACAGCAGCGCCGGGCACCTGCCGCCGGCCCTGGCCCGGGCGGACGGCACGGTGGTCTTCCTGGACGCGGCCACCGACCCGCCGCTCGGCGCGCGCCCCGAGCACCTGCCCCGCCCTCAGGCCGAGCAGGCCTTCGAGGCGGGCGACACCCTGGTGCTCTACACCGACGGCCTGATCGAGCGCCGCCACGAGGACATCGACACCGGTCTCGGGCGCCTCGCCGACTCGCTCACCGGGCACCGGAAGGACGGGCCGGAGGAGCTCGCCGACGCGCTCCTGCTGGATCTGCTGCCCGCGGCCGGTGCCACGGACGACACCGCGCTGGTCGTCATCCGGCTGTAGCGGGCGGTGGCTGTGGCGGGCAGTGGCCCGCCTCTCCGGACGTCTCCCTTCACCGGACGTCCCCGGGCGGGCGCGGGCCTCACACCGGGACGACCGCCACCGGGCACCGGGCGTACTGGACGACCGCCTGACTGGTGGAGCCGAGCCGGCCGAACGGGCCGCTCGGCTCGCCCCGGCGCCCCACCACGACGAGCGCGTGCCCGGCCGAGGCCGACACCAGCTCCTTCGCCGAGCCGGACCGCACCGCCGTGGCGGTGACGGCGACGTCCGGGAAGCGCTCCCGCCACCCCGCCAGGGCCTCGGTGAGCAGCCGCTCGTGCTCCGCTTCGACGTGCCCCTCCTCGTAGACCGGCGGGACCTCGTGGCCCGGGCCGAGCACCAGCGGGTAGCTCCAGGCGTGGACCACGGTCAGCGGCAGCGACTGCCGCCGGGCCGCCTCGAAGGCGTACGCGAGGACCGGGCCCTCCTCGTCCCTGCCCTCGACGCCGACCACCACCCCGCCGTCGCCCCCGGTGGCCGCGTCGTGGTGCACCACGACGACCGGGCAGGCCGCGTGGGCGGCCGCGTGCAGGCTCGTCGAGCCGACGAGCAGCCGGGGGAAGCCGCCCGCGCCCCGGGCGCCGAGCACCAGGAGCGCCGCGTCCGCGGCGGCTGTGAGCAGCGCCTCGCGAGGCGCGCCGTCGACCAGCTCGGCCGCGACGGTGACCTCGGGGTGGTCGGCGGCGACCCGCGTCCACTCCCGGTCGAGCTGCTGGGCCTCGACGGGCCCGGCCGCCCCGGACCGCGCGTGGACCAGTCGCAGGTCCGCCCGGCGGCGCGAGGCCTCGTCCGCGGCCCAGTCCACCGCGGCCCGGTTCGGCTCCGACGGGTCCACGCCCACCACGACAGCTCGGTTCATCGCCGGCACCTCCGTACCGCGTCGTCCGGTCCCGCTCCCAGGCTAAGCCGACGCCAGGCGGAGCACCCACCCGGTCGCACGGGGACGCCACCCGTCCGGTCTCACCGTGGCCGGAAGACGCGGCCGAGGTGCTCGGCCAGGCCTCCGGCGGTCGGCGGGGTGAGGCGGGCGCCCAGGTAGCCGTCCGGGCGCACCACGAAGGCGGTGGGTCCGCGCAGCCCGTAGGCGCGGGCGAACTCGCCCCGGCCGTCGCGGTAGGCGGGCAGGCGGAGTCCGTCGGCGGGCCGGTCGTCGGGGAGGATCGCCAGGGCAGTGACCTGGTGGCCCGTCAATTCTCTTGCAGTGTCGGTGAGTTCGTCGAATCCGTCACTCGGCGCGTCCGCCGTCGTGGCCAGCAGGAGGATGTGGTCGCGGTCGCGCAGGAGGTCGTACAGGCGCTGCGGGTAGCGGGCGATCGGACCGGTCAGGCCCCCGCAGTCCGGGGCGCGGTCGCCGGCCCGCGGGGCGGCCCCGTCCCGGTCGCCGTTCCCGTCCGCGGGGCCCACGATCGGGCTCTCCCGGTACCCGACGAGCAGTTGGGCCTCGCGCAGGAGCACGGTCTCCGGGTCCACCGGGTCGGCCGGGAGGCCCTCGGTGGCGTGCCGCACGGTGCGGCCGACGACCTCCTCGCCGACCGGGCGGCGTTCGGCGTCGTAGCTCGCGACCAGGTCCGGGTGTGCGCTCCCGTCGACGGCCAGGGCGAGTTTCCAGGCGAGGTTGTAGGCGTCCTGGACGCCGGTGTTCATGCCCTGGGCGCCCGTCGGCGGGTGGATGTGCGCGGCGTCCCCGGCGACGAGGACCCGGCCGTCGCCGTACCGGTCCACCAGCCGGTGGCTGATCCGGAAGACGGAGGACCAGCGCATCGCGGAGGCCGTGGTCGGCCGGGGTGAGAGCCGGTCCAGCACGGCCTGGATGTCGGCCAGGGCCGGGCCGTCGCCGCCCTCCAGCCCGTGCGCCACTGCGGCCCGGCCGGAGCCGGTCCCGGTGGCGCGCCGGGCGGCCGACAGTTCGGGGGGCACCTTCATCGACACCCGGTACCGCTTGTGCCCGGGCAGCGGGATGCAGACCAGCAGGTCGGTGGAGCCGTCGGCCGCGCGGCGGGTCGTGCGCACGCCGTAGCCGGGCGGCAGGTCCCAGTCGACCTCGACGTCGGCGAGCATGTACTCCTCGGGGAAGGCGCCCCCTTCGAAGGAGAGTCCGAGCCCCTTGCGGACGGTGCTGTGGGCTCCGTCGCACCCCACCAGGAAGCGCGAACGGACCTCCTGCTCCCGGCCGTCGGCGCCGACCAGCCGACTGGTCACCCCGTCGGCGTCCTGGACGAAGGAGACGAGTTCGGTGCCGCGCTCGATGCGGCCCCCGTGGCGGGCGAGGAACTCCTCGAGGATCCGCTCGGTCTCGTACTGCGGCAGCGCGGCGAAGCCGTACGGCACCTCCGGCGGCAGCGCGAGCTCGATGCGCTGCTGCTCGGCGCCGTCGACGAAGACCAGCTGCCCGCGCATCGGGACGGCGGCGTCGACCGCCGCGCGCACCAGGCCGCTGCGGTCCCAGAGCTCCAGCGTGCGCGGTTGGACGCCCACCGCCTTGGCGTAGGGCATCCGCTCGGGCAGCCGGTCCACGATGCGGCAGTCGACCCCTCGGCGCCGCAGCTCCACGGCGGCGGTGAGTCCGACCGGCCCGGCGCCGGCGATGAGGACGTCCACGACGTCGGTTCCCGCCATCGAAACCTCCCCCGGGGGTGCGTCGGGCTCCCCTGGTCGCGTGCTCCTCCCATCGTCGCGGGCCGGGCCGTCCGCGGCCACCGCACGGTGGGTGGCGTACCCGGTGCACGGTGCACGGTGCCCGTGGGTCACTCGGCGTGTGCGCCGGGCCCGTCGAGGCGGCCGGTCTCTTGTTGACGAAAAGTCAGCAAGTTCGACCGACTGTCTTGACGGTGCACGTACACGGCCCTACAACGTAGTCAGCGCCCCGGGCCCCCACCGCCCGGAGAGCCGTGAAAGGTCGTCTTCTCGATCCCCCCATCACCGAGGAAGAGGCTTTCCCATGCGCATCCGCACCCGTTTCGCCGCGCCCACCGCCGCCGCCGTCGCCGTCCTCGCCCTGACCGCGCCGGGAGCCGGGGCCGCCGACGCAGGCGCTCCCGGGCCCGTCGCCGCCTCGTCGGTGCTGACCGCCGGCGGGGCCGCCGTCGCCGCGGGCGACGCGCTCGCCGCGCCACTCGCCGCCGGCAGCCGCGCCACCTTCTACTCGACCGCGACCAGCACCACCGGCGTCACCTGCGCCACCTCCCAGCTCTCGGCCAGCGTCCAGGGCAACCCGGCCGCGCCCGGCACCGCGACCGCGTCCCTGACCGGGCTGGTCTTCGGCTCCTGCACGAGCAACGTCACCGGCGTCACCTCGGTCCGCAGCCTGACGGTCGGCGGGTTCCCCTTCGGCGTCGCCCTGAGCGACGCACCCGGCCTGCCGGTCACCCTCACCGGGCCGATCCAGGCCACCGCCGTGCTCAACACCTGGTTCGGCACCATCACCTGCAGCTACCAGCTCAGCGGCGCCTTCACCGGGAACGCCGACAACGCGGCCCACAGCCTGGCCTTCCGCACCGAGCACTTCGCCAAGAGCGGCGGATCCTCGCTCTGCCCCGGTGACGGCTACTTCTCCGCCGCCTACGGCCCCGTCACCGACACCAGTCGGCCCGGCAGCCCGGCGATCGACGTCAACTGACCGCTCGCCCGGCCGGCGGACCGCGGAGTTCAGGGCTCCCGCGGTGCCCGGCCGGGCCGGCCCCCTCCGGTGGGCCCGCGGGTCAGGGCCCGTCCGGCAGGCGGTCGAGGAGCCAGTCGCACAGCTCCCCGGTGATCGTGGTGTGCCCGGTGTTCTCCGAGGAGCAGACGAACTCGTCGAAGTCGCTCCCGTCCGGGGCGAGCGCGCCGATGTCGGCGTAGAGGTCCTGGTTGTCGTCGAGGTCGCGGATCGACACGGCGCTGACGGCGGGCACGAAGCAGACGTGCTCGTGGCGCAGGTCCACCGCGGCGCCGAGCTTCCGCAGGGCGTCGGCGAGGATCCCGTAGGAGCGCAGGGTGCCGCCGGGGGCGCCGTCCAGTTCCGGGAACCCGTCGGTGGTGACGGTCCGCTCGGCCCGGGGGAAGCGGCGCCTCAACTCGGCGACCACGGTGCCCTCGCCCTGCGCCTGGGCGCGGAAGGTGGTGCCGGGGTAGATCCGGTGCAGGGTCATCGCCACGTCGCCGGGGGTGACGTCCAGGCCGGTGCCGTCGCCCCGGCCGTTGGCGAGCGCGATCCTCCGGGGGATCCGCGGCCAGCCGCCGACGCGCTCCGACTCCGCCAGGAAGGCCGTGCGTTCGGGGGCCACCCCGATCCGGCCGGTCCTCGGGTCGTAGTGGCGCCAGAGCATCTGCCGGGCGGCCGGACTGTCCATCTGCCGGGCGAACCTGTTGAACGCGGCGGGCACCGGGATGAAGTGGGCGAAGGCCTGCAGGCCGACCGGCACGACGGCGCCGCGGTGCGGGCTGTCGTAGGAGAAGTACAGGGCCGTCCGGTGGTCCACGCCCTCGTGCTCCAGGCGGGCGAGCGCGTGGCGGGTGACGAGGCCGCCCATGCTGAAGCCGCCCACCGTCAGCGCGCCGTCGCCGAGCGACTCGGCGCAGGCGCGGCGGATGCAGGCGGCCGCGGCCCGGGCGTTGTCGAGGAGGGAGGCGGAGCGCTCCTCGAAGCCGAGCAGGACGACGTCCCGGCCGCCGCGGCGCAGCCGGGAGAGGAGCGGGTAGTCGCGGTCGAGCCCCGCGTAGAGCCATCTGAGGTCGCTGCGGCCGAGGTTGAAGCCGTCCGCCATGATCACGGGCCGGGTCAGGACGCTGCGGCCCTCGGCGTGGAAGACGTGGGCGAAGCCGTCGGGGAGGAGCCACTCGTCGTCGGGCGGGGGCACCGGGTGGGGGACCGGGGCCGGGGCCCCGCCGGTGAGCGGCGCCGCCACGGTGACGTCGCCGACGCCCTGCTCCGCCTGCTCGTCCTGGTCGGACACGGTGCCTCCTGCACGGCCGCGCGGGCCGCGGCAGGCCGCGGGGCGCGGGCTGGGGGCCGCGTCCCGCGCGGGTGCCAGGAGCATCATTGGGCGGCGGCGCCGCGCGGACCGGCTCCCGCGCGAACCGTTAGCCCCAAAGGCGCAGTCGGGAGCCCGGGAGCCGGGGAGCCGGTCCGCACCGGCGCGGGCGAGACCGTCAGCCGATCAGGCCGAGGCGCGGGCCGCCCCGTGCGTGCAGGCGGCGCAGGAACGCGAGCACGCCGGCGGAGCCGCCGGCCCAGGTGGCGCTGGCCCCGGTCAGTCCGGCGTCCGGGAAGACCGGGCGGGACGGCGGGCCGCCGGAGCGGCTCAGGATGATCGCGGTGACGGTCTCGGCGGCGGTCCAGAACTCCTCCGCCGTCCGGTCGTCGCAGGCCAGGGCGACGTCGACCATCAGCTCGCCGACGCCGGCCAGCCCGCAGCACTGGTTGACCAGGGGCATCCGGGGGGCCACGGCCGCACAGGTGCGGGCGGCCTGCCGGGCGAGCGCCAGGTGGCCGGGTTCGCCGAGCCGGTCGGCGGACCGGACGAGCACCGAACCGATCCCGGCCAGGCCGCGGCACCAGGAGCCGTAGCGGCGGGTCGCCCCCGGGGCGGCCGCGGCGGCGATGAGGCCGGGGACGGCGGCCGCGAGGTCCGCGCAGGCCCGGCGGGCCCGGTGGAGGGCGGCGGGGTCGCCGGTCGCGGCGGCGTGTTCCAGCAGGAAGTACGCGACGCCCGCGTCGCCGTGCGCGAGCCCCTGGCGCAGGGCGGCGCTGCCGGGGGTGTCGGCGCCCGCGGGGGTCAGCCGGGCCCGGCCGGACGCCAGCATCCGGTCGCATGCGGTGGCGACGGCGAGGTGCCGTGCGGCGAGCCGGTCGTCGCCGGCGGCACGGGCGTGCCGGGCGAGTAGCAGGCGGCCGGTGCCTATGCCGGCGACGCCCTCGATCTGGTCCGCCTCGGGGAGTCCGCCGTCCGGTCCGTGGGTGGGCAGCGGCGGGTGGGGTTCGGGGTGGCCCGCGGCGCCGGCCCGGCCGGTCGTGCCTGCCGGGCCCGCCTCGGCGAGGAAGAGTGCCACGCCGGTGCGGCCCGAGTAGAAGGCGGGGGACAGGCTCCGGGACTGCCCGGCCGTCCAGCGCGCCAGGGCGTCGACGGACGCGCGCACGCCGGGCCGGTGCAGGTGCCGGAGGAGTTCCAGGCCGAGGCCGGAGGCTCCGCCGTACACGTCGACCGGGGTGGGCACGGCCGCCCGCGCGGCGAGCTCCGGGTCCGCGATCCGGTGGGCCTCCTCGACGCAGTAGGCCGTCGTGTGCGCGAGGACCTCCTCCAGCAGGCCCGCGTCGAAGGGGAGTCGGCCGGGGCCGCCGGCCGCGCGGGGGGCCGCGGGCGCTGCGCGCCGGAGCCGGTCGGCGCCGGCGGTGCGCACGGCCGGGTCGAGGCTGGTCAACTCACCGATCACCGAGCGGATCCACCGGTGGCCGTCGCCGGGCAGCAGCCAGGCCAGGCCGGCCAGGGTGCGCTCCCGGTTGACGGCGGGGTCCCGGTCGACGACCACCGGGTCCATGCCGGTGGCCGCGAAGCAGAGGGTGGTGCCCAGGGCGTAGTAGTCGTCGGCGGGCTCGGCCGGGCCGGTCCGGCGGCGGACCGGGCCGCTGTAGCCGGGGGTCGCGCCGTCCGGGCCGCTGCCGTGGAGGGCACTGATCCCGAAGTCGACCAGGTGGCAGCGGCCGGCGGCGTCGAGCACGACGTTGTCGGGCTTGAGGTCGCGGAACACCACGCCGCGGGCGTGGACGGCGTCGAGGAGTCGCAACAGCCGCCCGGCCAGGTCGGTGAGCGTGCGCGACGGCCCGGTGCCGGCCACCCCGTAGGGGCCGTGCTCGTTGACCTCCCGGCGCAGGTCCCGGTCGCCGCAGCTGGTCGTCACCAGGAACTCGTCGCTGCGGTGGCGGAAGTAGTCGAGCGCGCGCGGCACCCCGTCGACGGCGTCGAGCGCGGCCAGCACCGCGCGTTCGTTGCGCAGCCGGTCGCGGGTGTCCGCCCCGGACTCGTCCTCGGCGACGAAGGCCCGGGCCTGCTTGACCACCACGGGAAGCCCGGTGGTGCGGTCCTCGGCGCGGTAGACGTTGCCCTGCGGCTTGCGGGAGATGCCGCCCGTGACGCGGTAGCGGCCGCCGGCGAAACCGGCAGCCGGCTTCCCGACCTCCCCGGAGGCGGAGGCGGGCGCCGCGTCGGCGGAGGCGGGCGGGACGGAGGCGGGGGCCGCGGGCCCGGACCGGTCCGCGAAGGGGTCCTCGGCCCAGGGCGGGCACCGGTACGAGCCGCCCGCGAGGCCGTCGTAGGCCCGCCCGTCCGGTCCGACCATGACCGATTCGAGGCGGCCGCTGCGACCGGTCCGGTAGTCGCCGGTGAAGGGCCCGTAGCGGTAGTAGACGGGGGAGTCCGGGTCGACGCGCCGGTCGCTGACGATCTGCGGGCCCTCCCGGCCGCGCAGGACGGCGACGAGCTCGTCGGCGAGCGCGACGACGGTGCCGGGCGCCGGGTAGACCGTGATCGCCTTCCCCACCACGCCCGCGCTCGCGGTACCGGAGTTGATCTCGCGCAGGGTCTCCGGGTTCCGGGCCCACTTCGCGTGGCAGACGTGGCGCGCCAGCACCGGCAGGACGAGGCCGGTCACGGCCTCGAGGTCGCCGGGCCGGGCGGAGACGTGCAGTTTCCAGCCGTGGTCCATCGCCGGCATCCGCGGATCGTTCAGGTACGACCAGGTGTCATCGGACCATCCGCTTCGGCCGGCGATGGACTCGGCCACCGTCAGGAGTTGAAGTCGCAGGCGAAACGGGTGGTCGCGGTCACCCACGGGTCGGCGAGACACGCCGTGGCGTCGTGGTCGGCGTTGTGGTCGTCCTCGAACACGATGGCCTCGTCGTCGAGGACCAGCGGACCGGCATCGCGGATCTCTTCGATCATGGCTGCGGGCATGTGACGCCTCCAGGTCTTGTCGTGCGTCCTGCGGAGGCGCGGGTTGCGCCTGCCGCGGACCGCCGGGCCCGATGGGGCCGGAGTCCTGATCCACGAAGGTAGGTAGGAATGATTGGTCTGACAAGGGGTCAGAACCCGTGAACTTCACAGGCCTGCCACATCCGTGGAGGAACGGTGCGCTCGACTCCGGGTCGGCGCGGGCCCGGGGTGGCCGGTAGGGCCGGCGTACCCGCAGGAGGCCCGGGGCGGTGCCCGGACGGTCCGCGCGACACGCCGCGGGCCCGCCGACCGGCATGCCGCGGGCGGCCGCCCGGCCGATCCGCAGGTCACCGGCCGTCGCCGGCCTGCTCCCGCCCCGCTCTGAACCCCGCGGCGGCCCCGGCCCGTTGGAATGGGAATTGAATTGCGGCCGCCGAGATTTTCTCCCCGGTGTTGAACCGGATAGCGGTCGCAATCCGTTGGAATGGGATCGGAATTGCGCCCTCACGGCCGGGGTGTGCGGCCCCGAACGGCATCGTTGACATGGCCGGGCTGATCGCCCAGACTGAATTCCGGAATCGCCGCCGGACCTCCGGATAGCCATCGATTTCGGATCGGGTGAATACGGGGAAAGTGCACCGATGGCCAATGGTGAGTTTGTGGCCCAGTGGACCAGGGCAGGGGGTGAAAAGGATTGATGGCACACAGGAAGAACGTTCGGCACATTGACGGTCGTCCAGCGGCCCGATTCGCGGACGTCAGGTGCTCTGATCGCGCGACCGGAGGGAAATCGCAATGAGCACGAACGCCACCTCGCCCGCCGGCTTATCGACGATCCCGTCGCCGGCGGTGGTGCGATCCACGGTATTACCCGTCATCCGGCGGCAGGTCTCGACGCTGGAACCGTCCCTGGCCCGCGTCTGCGGCTACCACCTCGGCTTCGTCGACGAACACGGTGGGCCCGGCGGCGGCGGGGGCGGCAAGATGACCCGCGCCGCCCTCATGGCGGCGGTGGCGGGCGGCGTCGGCCTGCGGCCGGAGGACGTGCAGGCCCAGGCCGCCGCGGTGGAGCTGCTGCACAGCGCGACGCTGCTCCACGACGACATCGCCGACGGGGACGAGCTGCGCCGAGGCCGCCCGGCCGCGTGGAAGGCCTTCGGCACCGGCCTGGCCATCCACGCCGGGAACGCCCTGCAGGCGCTCGCCCTGCGGATGGTCGTGGACGACCCCGGCCCCGGCGGCACGGAGATCGCCCGATCGTTCGCCGAGGCCACCGGGCTGGTCCACGCGGGCCAGGCCCGTGAACTGACCGTCCGGCCCGGCCCGGGCACCGCCGGCCTCGCGGTGTACGAGCAGGTCGTGCTGGAGAAGGCCTCGGCCCTGCTGGAGTGGTCGCTGCGGACGCCCGCCGTGCGGGCGGGACGGCCGGAGCGGAGCCTCGCCGCCCTGCGCGACGCGGGCCGGCACCTGGGCATCGCCCTGCAGGTCGCCAACGACGTCGAGGACGTCTGGGGCGATCCCGCGGTGACCGGCAAGCCCATCCGCGGGGACATCGCGCGGCGCAACCCGACCTTCCCCGTGCTGGCCGCCCTGTCCGAGGCGAGCCCGGCCGGCGACCGGCTGAGCCGCTTGTGGCACACCGACGGCGCCACCGCGGAGCACCTGCAGGCCATGGCCGACCTCATCGAGGAGGCCGGCGGCCGCGGCGCGGCGGAGCAGCTGTCCCGCCGCCACCTGGAGTCGGCCCTGGAACACCTCGGGCGGGCCGGGCTCTCCCCGGCCGCCACCGCCGAGCTGACCACCCTGTTCGACCGCATCGTCAATCGCGCAGTCTGACCGGCGCCGCCGTGAATCGGCGGCACATGCGAAATCGGAGAATTCATCATGACCACTGTCAACGAGAACTCGGCCCCCGCTGTCGTGCGCTCCGAATTCGAGCGCCGGGCACAGGCCCACTACGAGACCAAGACCCAGGACCCGATCAACCTCCTGCTGGGCAAGGACGACGGTCTCTACCACCACCACTACGCCGTCGGAGGATTCGACAAGTCCGTGCTGGAGGTTCCCGAGCCCGAGCGGGAGGCCGCCATTCTCGGGGAAATGGCCCGAATGGAGAACGAGCAGGTCGAACTCGTCCTGCGCGGGCTGGCCCCGCTCTCCTCCGACGCCAGGGTGATGGACGGCGGATCGGGTCGTGGCGGTACGTCCTTCCTCGTCAACCGGCGTTTCGGGTGCGAGGTGGTCGGGGTGAACTTCTGCGCCCACCACATCGAGTTCGCCGAGCGCCTCGCCGTCGAGAAGCACGACTGCGCCGACAAGGTCTCCTTCCGGTATGCCAACATGTGCGACACCGGCCTTCCCGAAAGCTCGTTCGACGCGGTCTACACCAACGAGACCACCATGTACGTCGACCCGGCGGAGGCCTTCGCGGAGTTCGCCCGGGTGCTGCGCCCCGGTGGCCGGTACGTCTGCGTCACCTGGTGCGCCAACGACGCGGTGTCGACCGACAGCAAGGCCGTGCGGCTCATCGACGAGCACTACGACTGCCACATCAACACCCGCAGCGCCTACTTCAACGCGCTCGCCGCCAACCACCTGGTGCCCTCGCAGGTCTGGGACCTCACCGAGGAGGCCATCCCGTACTGGGAGCTGCGCTCGCACTCCGGCCTGCGCACCGGTGTGGAGCAGCCGTTCCTCGACGCGCACCGGAGCAACGAGCTCAACTACATCGTCGTCGTCGCCGAGTACGCGCCGCCGGCGTAGCGGCAGCCGTCCCCGGACGCGCGCAGGCGCGGCGGACCCACCGCGCGTGACGGCCCCGCACGGCCCCACCCCGCGTGACGGCTCCGCACCGGCCTCGGCGCGACCGCGTCGCTCCGCGGGCCCGACACCGGCGCGCGCCCGCCGCGGCCCCGGCCCCTGGTGGCCGGGGCCCCTGGTGGCCGGGGCCGCGGCTCCGGTCGCCGGCACCACGGGCCGGCCGCGACCGGCGGCACCCGGTGCCGGCTCGACTCCGCCCCGGCTCGACTCCGCCTCGGCTCCGGCGGGAGCCGTCACGAGGCCACGACGACATGGAGGTTGTCAGTGAACACCCCTGCTCAATTGCCCTTCGAGCAGACCCATCTGCTGCACGTCGCGCCAGGCCTGCGCACGCTCCAGTCCCGCGGCGCGGTCCACCGGGTCCGCACCGCCGAGGGGGACGATGCCTGGCTGGTCACCGGTCACGCCGAGGTGCGGCAGCTGCTGGACGACGACCGGCTCGGCCGCTCCCACCCCGACCCGGAGATCGCGGCCCAGGACAGCGGGTCGGTGCTCCTCGCCAACCTGCTGGGCGACTTCGCCACCGACCACACCCGGCTGCGGGCGGTGCTGGAGCCGCCCTTCGCCCCGGAGCGCATGCAGGTGCTGCGGTCCCACGTCGAGACGCTGACCGAGCGCCTGCTCGACGAGCTGGCCGAGCAGGCGCCCTCCGCGGACCTGCGGCTGGCACTGGCCCTGCCGCTGCCGATCCAGGTGATGTGCGCGTGGCTCGGTGTGCCTCACGAGGACAAGGACCGCTTCGGCGCCTGGACCCAGGACGCCGCCAACGTCCAGGACCGGGCCCGCTCCCAGCAGGGGCTGGCCCAGCTGTTCGGCTACTGCCGGAACCTGGTGGCGGAGAAGCGGAAGAGCCCCGGCGACGACGTGATCTCCGCGCTGTGCGTGGCCGAGGGCCTCGACGACCGCGAGGTCATCGGGCTGTCCGCGCTGCTGCTGTTCGGCGGTTACGAGACCACGGTGGCCAGGATCGGCACCGGCGCACTGCTGCTGCTCACCAACCCCGAGCAGCGGCAGAGGCTGCTGGACGACCCCGGCCTCGTCCCGGGCGCGGTGGACGAGATCCTGCGGATGTCGATGCCCAACCCGCACAACGGCGGCATGCCGCGCTTCGCGCGGACGGACCTGGAGGTCGACGGCACGACCATCCGGGCCGGCGAGCTGGTGCTGCTGAACATCATCGCGGCCAACCACGACCGGACGGTCTTCGCCGACCCGGAGCGGGTCGACGTCGCCCGGCCGACCGCGGCCAGCCTCACCTTCGGCCACGGCATGTACCACTGCGTCGGTGCGCCGCTGGCCCGGATGCAGCTGCAGGTGGCGCTCGCCCGGCTCATCGAGCGGTTCCCGACCATGCGCCTGGCCGTCGACGTGGCGGAGCTGAGGCTGCGTCACGACACGCTGACCGGCGGGCTGGTCGAGCTCCCGGTGACGTGGTGACCAGCGCCCCGGCGGCGGTGCGCCCCGCCAGAGCCCCGGGTCTCTGCGCGCGCCTGGTCGGGAGGAGTCCCGAGCCGCTGCGCGCCTACCTCCTCCTGATGCGTCTGCACGCACCCACCGGTGTCGTGCTGTACCTGCTGCCCGGGCTGTGGAGCCTCTCCCTCGCCTCCGGGCGGCGGCCGGACCTCCTGGCGGTGGCACTCCTCGCGGTCGCGGCCGTTCTGGTGCGCGGTGCGAGCTGCGCGGTCAACGACGTCGTCGACCGGGACATCGACGCCAAGGTCGCCCGCACGGCGTCGCGTCCGGTCGCGGCGGGGACGATCGGCGTCGGCAGGGCGCTGCTGTTCTCCGCCGCGCAGGCCGCGGCCTCGCTGGCCGTCCTGGCGCTGGTGAACGGCGCCACGGCCCTGGTCGTGGCGGCCTCCTACCCGCTGCTCGTCGCGTACCCCTACACGAAGCGCGTGTTCCCGTGGCCCTCGGCCTGGCTGGCGCTGGTGATCAACGCCTACGTGCTGGCCGGGTGGACGGCGGTGACCGGGCGGCTCGACTTCCCGCCGGCCGTGTTCGGCCTCTACGCCTGCGGGTTCTTCTGGACCCTGTTCCACGACACGGTCTACTCCCACCAGGACAAGGAGTACGACCGGAGCATCGGCGTCAGGTCCTCCGCCCTGATGTTCGGCGAGTCCAGCAAGGCCTGGCTGGCCGTGTTCATCGCGCTGAGCGTCGCCGGCGCGCTCTGGGCCGGAGCCGAGGCGGGGACGGGCTGGGCCTACCACGGGCTCGTCGTGCTCGCCGGGCTGCTGCTGGCCCACCAGGTCGTCCGGGTGGACCTGGACGATCCGGCGTCCTGCTGGGACACCTTCGTCACCAACCGCTACTTCGGCTGGATCGTCCTCGCGGCGACGATCGCCGGACAGTTCACCTGACCGGGGGGATACGCATGACGGATTCGATGTGGCAGGGCGCCGGCGTCGACCTGGACGCCTACCTGGCCCGCGTGGGGTACCGGGCCGACGTGGCCCCCGACCTCGCCACGCTGCGCGGCCTGCATGCCGCGCACGTCGAGGCGATCACCTTCGAGAACCTCGACGTGCTGCTCGGGCGGCCGGTGCCGCTGGACCTGGACAGCGTCCAGGAGAAGATCGTGCGGCGCGGCCGCGGCGGCCTCTGCATGGAACAGGTCGTCCTGGCGGCGGCGGTGCTGGACCGGATCGGGTTCACCTTCTCGGCGCTCGCGACGAGGTCCCGGATCCGCACCGGGCACAAGACCGGCCCCGCCGTCCACGTCGCCCTGTGCGTCGAGCTGGACGGCGAACGCTGGCTCCACGACGTGAGCTTCGGCGGCTACGGGCTGTACGAGCCGATCCGCCTCGTCGACACCTCGACGCTGGACGGCGACTGGCCGTTCGACCTGGTGCGGGAGCCGAACGGCGAGCACGTCCTGCGGTTCCTGCGGCCCGAGGGCCCGTCGGAGCTCTACGGCTTCACCACGGACGCGCGCTACCCGGCGGACTTCGAGGTGCTCAACCACTTCTGTCTCAGCCACCCGCGCTCACCGTTCAACAAGCGGCTGATCCTCCAGCGCACGCGGCCCGCGGTGCGGCACGTCCTCCTCGGCAGCACCCTCACGGAGCTGCGGCCCGGCAAGCCGGCGACCTCCCGCGAGCTGGACCAGGACGAGCTGCTCGCCGCTCCCGCGGAGGTCTTCGGACTCACCCTGGACCCGGCCGACGTGCAGTCCCTCAAGGCGCTGGAGGGCCCGGCGGCGGCCGGCCGCCCCTGACCCGGACCGAGCGGAGCCCCCTGACCCGGACCGAGCGTCCCTCCGGCCCGTCCGCGGGCCGGGGGCGCGATCTTAAGGACCACCATGGATGAGATGCCGAACGACGCGGAATCCGGAGCGTTCTCCCTGGCGGAACGGCTGCGGTCGCTCCCGGGGCACGATCCGGAGGACGCGGTGGAGAACGCCGTCCTCAGCAGGCTGGCCGACAACTGGGACCGCCGCGCCACCGTCCGGCGGCGCGGCGAGACCCTGGACGACGTGTTCGAGCCCGACCGGCCGGACTTCCCGGTGGCGCTGCTGCCCTTCCGGGACCACCCCACCTACCTCGGGCTCGACGACGAGCTCAAGTCCCGGATCCTGGCGTGGGGTTGGGTGGCGTTCAACAAGAACGTCATGGACATCGAGCAGTGCGTCGTCAACCCCGGGTTCGCCCTGATCGCCAAGGGCGCCTTCGCGACGGGCCTGGACGACGCCATGGTCCTCGCGGTGACGCAGGCCATGGTCGACGAGCAGTACCACACGCTGATGCACCTGAACGCCAGCGCCGTGACGCGCCGCCGGCGCGGCTGGCGGATGCCCGAGTCCGCGCTCCCGCTCGGCCACAAGACGCGCCGGCACGCCCACCGGCTCGCCACCGCCGGGACACCCCGGAAGCAGGCACTGGTCTCGCTCGCCTTCACCACGGTCGCGGAGATCTCGATCAACGCCCACCTGGACCTGATCGCCGAGGACCACGAGATCCAGCCGGTCAACCGCCTGACGGCCGTCCTGCACAACCGTGACGAGTACTGCCACGCCTCGATCACGGACACCGTCGTCCAGGAGGTGTGGAAGCGCCTGGACGCCGGGGAGCGCGACTACTTCCTGACCGCGATGGCCGAGGGGATGGAGGCCTTCGCCGCCCACGACTTCACCACCTGGGCGAGGGTCCTGGACCTGCTCGGGGTGGAGGGACGGGAAGGGATGCTCCGGGACGTCAGGAGCGCCGCTGGCGCCGGCCGGCTGCTCCAGGACTTCAGCGGGCTGCGCACCCTGTGCGAGGAGCTGGACGTCCTCGACTCCGTCCCCTTCGACTTCTCGACGGTGCGGACCGGGGCCCCGTAGGGCCCGTCCGGAACGACCGCGCGCCCCCTCTTCCGCCTCCGACGATCACCTGGTGTCAGCCCATGCGCGTCCTGCTCATCGACAACTACGATTCCTACACCTACAACCTGTACCAGCTCCTCGCGGAGGTGTACGGCATCGCGCCCGTCGTCGTACGGAACGACGCCTCCGCGTGGGACCACCTCGATCCGGACGGCTTCGACGCCGCGGTCATCTCGCCCGGGCCCGGCCACCCGGCCGTCCCCCGTGACTTCGGGCGCTCCCGCGACGTCCTGGAGCACACCCGGCTGCCGGTGCTGGGAGTCTGCCTCGGGCACCAGGGGATGGGACTCCTCTCGGCCGCGCGGGTCGTCCCGGCCCCGCAGCCCCGGCACGGGTACCTGTCCACGATCCGGCACAGCGGCGACGGTCTCTTCGCCGGCATCCCGCAGGACTTCACGGCCGTGCGCTACCACTCGCTGAGCATCGCCGAACCCGCGCCCGACCACCTGCGGATCACCGCGCGCGCCGAGGACGGCGTGGTGATGGGCCTGGCCCACCGGGACCGGCCCTGGTGGGGGGTGCAGTTCCACCCCGAGTCGATCTGCACGGAGTACGGGGCCCGCCTCGTGGCGAACTTCCGCGACCTGGCGCTCGGCCGGGCCGCCGCCACCGCCGTCGGCGCAGCCCCTGCCCCCGCCGTCGGCGCGGCCACCCGCGTCGTCGACCCGCCCGCGCGCGTCGCGCCGACGGCCGCGCCCGCCGCCCGACTCCGGATGCAGGTCGGCGTCCTGGAACGGGCCGTCGACACCGAGGCCGCCTTCCTGACCCTGTACGGCGCCGGCGAACGCGCCTTCTGGCTCGACAGCTCGCACGTCGAACCCGGCCTGGCCCGGTTCTCCTTCCTCGGCTCCGCCGACGCGCCCGGGGCCGAGCTGCTCAGCTACCGGGTGGAGGACGGCCACGTCCGGGTGGAACCCGCGGGAGGCGCCCCCCGCACCGAGAGCGGCACTATCTTCGACGCCCTCGACCGGCGCACCGGCCGCGTCGTCGACGGCGCCGAGGAGCTGCCCTTCGACTTCGCCGGTGGCTACGTCGGCTACTTCGGCTACGAGTTGAAGGCCGACCTCGGTGCCGAACGCGCCCACCGGGCGGCCACCCCGGACGCGGTGTGGCTGCAGGCCGACCGCTTCGTCGCCGTGGACCACGCCGAGGACCGCACCTACGTCGTCGCCGTCCACGGCCCGCAGGGGTCGGCCGCCGCCCGGGAGTGGATCGGCACCGCCGCCGCCGCCCTGGGCGCCCTGCCCGCGGCGCAGCCGGACGCGACCCCGCGGCCCCGCGCCGAGGACCACGACGCGTCGAGGCGGCTGGTCCGCCCGCGCACCCGGTACCTGGCCGACATCCGCGAGTGCGACCGGCGGCTGAGGGAGGGCGTGAGCTACGAGATCTGCCTCACCAACAAGCTCCGGCTGCCCGCGCCGGCCAACGACCTCGCCTACTACCGGCGCCTGCGCCGGCTCAACCCCGCCCCGTACGCCGCGTTCCTGCGCCTCGGCGAGGTCACCGTCCTCAGCTCCTCACCCGAGCGGTTCCTCAAGGTGGACGCCGCCCGCACGGTGGAGACCAAGCCGATCAAGGGCACGGCGCCCCGCCACCCGGACCCGCGCACCGACGACGAGCGGCGCCGCTCCCTGCAGATGGACCCCAAGACGCGCGCCGAGAACCTGATGATCGTGGACCTGCTCCGCAACGACCTCGGGCGGATCTGCGAGATCGGCAGCGTCGACGTCCCGGCGCTGATGGTGACGGAGTCGTACGCCACCGTGCACCAGCTGGTCTCCACCGTCACCGGGGAGCTGCGCGGAGGTACCTCCGCCGTGGACGCCGTCCGGGCCTGCTTCCCCGGCGGATCCATGACCGGAGCGCCGAAGCTGCGCACCATGGAGATCATCGACGCCCTGGAGGGGGAGGCCCGCGGGGTCTACTCCGGCGCCCTCGGGTTCCTCGGGTACACCGGGACCACCGACCTCAGCATCACCATCCGCACCGCCGTCAGCCACGATGGCGAGCTGACGATCGGTGCGGGCGGCGCCATCGTGCTCGACTCCGACCCCGTCGCGGAGTACGAGGAGATGCTGCTCAAGGCCGAGGCGACCCTGCGGGCCCTGCCGAAGGCGAGGGTCCCCGGCTCCTGACCGCCGGGCCCGGGACACGGGCGGCCCGGCGGGGACCGGAGCGGGACGCACGCCGCGCCTCTCAGCAAATCCTCAGGCCCCGACGGCGAGGCTCACGGCATGCAGCAGCAACGGGCGCGACGGCGACGGAGTGGAACGGGCGGCACGGCACGGGGCGCTCCGCCGGCGCTCCGACGGGCGGCCGCCGCGGTCCTCGCGGTGGCCGCGCTGCTGGCGGTGGCGGTCGCGGCCAGGACGGTGGCCGCCGAACCGAGGCCGCGGAAGACCTTCTGCCGGCACCTCGCGGAGTCGGCGCACTGGCGGTCGGCGATGCCCAGGTGCCGCCGCGCCCCCGGGCCGCCGCCCGGGCGGCCGGCGCGGGCCTCATCGAATCCTCAGGATCGGGCTGGGATGCTCGTGGAGGTCGACGGCGGCGCCCTCCTGATCCCCCACGGAGAGGGCGCCGCCTCGGCGTTCCCCGCCGGCGCCCCGGCTACCGGTGCGGGGCGGTGGTGAGCGCGGAGCGGGGACGGCCGCCGGAGGCTCCGCCCCAGGTCACGGCTATCCTGACCGGCATGCGAGTGCTGGTGGTGGAGGACGACGAGGACCTGCGGTTCGCCGTGGCCGCAGCCCTGCGCGGCAGCGGCCTGGCCGTCGACGAGGCCGCGGACCTGCCCGCCGCCGACGAGGCGCTGTTCGTCACCGCCTACGACTGCGTCGTCCTCGACCGGATGCTTCCGGCCGGCGACTCCGCGGACTACGTGCGCCGGATGCGGGCCGACGGCCGGACGGTACCGGTGCTCTTCCTGACCGCCCGGGACACCGTCGCCGACCGGGTCGAGGGCTTCGCGACCGGCGGGGACGACTACCTGGTCAAGCCCTTCGCCGTGCCCGAACTGGTGGCGCGGGTACGGAACCTGTGCCGGCGCACCGCCGTCGCCCGCCCGCCCGTGGTCCGCTGCGGGGACCTGGAGATCGACACGGCCCGCCGCACGGTGCACCGCGGCGGCGTGCTGCTCTCGCTCACCACCAAGGAGTTCGCCGTCCTGGAGACCCTCGCCACCCGGCCCGGCCAGGCGGTGCGGCGCACGGACCTCGTCGAGCGGTGCTGGGACGAGCTGACCGAGCCCAACTCCAACGTGGTCGAGGTGCTGATCTCCCAGCTGCGCCGCAAGCTCGGCGACCCGCCGGTGATCCACACCGCGCGGGGCGTCGGGTACCGGCTGGAGGCGGAGGCGTGAGACCGGACCGGGCCGGCGGCGCTCCGGTCCGGCGCCGCCGGCTCCGCCCCGGCCCGGCCGACCGGCCGCCGCCGACCCCGGCCGGCCGGATCCGCCGGCTGCGGCGGCGCATCGCCCTGCTCTTCGCCCTCGTCAGCGCGCTCGGCCTGATCGGCATGACCGTCATCGCCGTGCACGCGGACGACGCCTCCTGGCGCTCGCAGGTCGACGCCGATCTCAAGCTCCGGACCAGCGAGTTCGCCGCCGACCTGCACTACGACGAGCAGGGCGCCGTGGAGTACCCCGACCCCCGGGAGGGCGCGTACGACTGCCCGCCGGTGACGGTGTTCACCGGCTCCGGCGGGAACCTGACCCCGGCGGCCTCCCCGCACCGGCCCTGCCTCACGGTGCCCGCCGCCGCCCTCCAGGCGGCCGCCACCGGGGCCGGCCGCGAGGGGGACCTCGTGCTGACCACCGTCACGGCCCCGGACGGTCACCCGCTGCGGCTGTCCGCCCAGCCGTTCGGCGGCCCCGCGGTGGAGGCCGCGGACGTCGTCGTGGTCACCGCCGTCGACGTCGCCAAGAACGTCGAGGACCACGACCGGATGACCCTGCTGCTCACCGCCGTCTGCGCCGTCCTGGTGGCCGTCTCCGCACTCGCCGGGCGCTGGCTCGCCGGGCGGGCCGTCCGACCGGCGCTGGCCGCGATCGAGCAGCAGGAGGCGTTCTTCGCGGACGCCGCCCACGACCTGCGCACCCCCGTCGCCTCGCTGCGGCTGCTCGCCGAGACCGGCCTGCGCGGCGAGGCCGAGAGCACCGAGATCATGCGCCGCACGCTGCGCCAGTCCACCCGGATGAGCGAACTGGTCGACGACCTGCTGACCCGCGCCCGGCTGATGGCCGGCGCCGTCCCGCTGGACCGCGAGCCGCTGCGGCTCGACCAGCTCGTGGACGCCGTCGTCGCCGACACCTCGGCGGACGGTCACCGGGTGGCCGTCCGGGCCGAGCCGGTGGTCGTGCTCGCCGACGCCGGACTGCTGCGCCGCGCCGTCGCCAACCTGCTGGGCAACGCGCTCGCCCACGGCCACGCCCCGGGCGAGCCGGCGGACGTCGAGATCACCGTCGGCGCGGACGGCACCGTCGCCGTCGACGACGCGGGGCCGGGCATCCCGCCCGAGCTGGCGAAGTCGCTGTTCGAGCGCTTCCGCAGCGGCGCCGGGTCGAGCGGGCTGGGCCTGTCCATCGCCGCCTGGGTGGCGCACGCCCACGGCGGCTCGCTCACCGTGGCGCGCGGCGCCCGGGGCGGGGCCCGGTTCCTGCTGCACGTCCCCGTCCAGAAGCGGCCCTGAGCCCGGGCACCGCGCGGCGTCGGGCCCGTACGCCCGGGGGCCGGTCCGTGGTGCGTCCGGGCGCCGGCCGTCCTCACCAGAACCTCAGGTCACCTCGGCCATGCTCCTGTCCCGTACCGAGAACCCGCGACAGGACGGACGACAGAACAGTGCACGGATCCGACCGGCGCCCCCGCACCCCGGAGCCTCCGACGACCGCCGTCCGCCTCGGCGCCCTGGCCGTGGCCCTGACCGCGCTGGCCGCCACCGCGCTCGTCGGCTGCGAACCGGCCCCGCCCGGTGCGCCGGGCGCGGCCGTCGCCGCGGTCCAGCCGCCGCCCGCCGCCGATCCGGCCGACCAGCCCGCGCTCTGGGCCTTCTACCGGCAGAAGCCGACCTGGACGGCCTGCGGCGACCTGCAGTGCGCCACCCTGAGCGTCCCGATGGACTACGCCCGGCCGCAGGACGGCAGGACCTTCACCCTGCCGCTGATCCGCGCCGTCGCCACCGACCCGGCCCGGCGCACCGGCTCACTGGTCTTCAACCCCGGCGGCCCCGGCGGCTCGGGCGTGCAGCACCTGAGCTCGGGCGGGCTGGACTCCTTCGGCCCGGCGGCCCGGGCGCACTTCGACATCGTCGGCTTCGACCCCCGCGGCGTCGCTGGCAGCCGGCCCGCCGTGGACTGCACCGGCCCCGACGACGCGCCCGAGCAGGGCCAGGGCGCCGCGGACGCGCCCGCCGTGCCGCTCTACCCGCGCACCGACGCCGAACGCCGGGCCGCGCTCGCGGACGCCGACCGCAGCACCGCGGCCTGCGCCTCCCGCAGCGGCCCGATCCTGCCGCACGTCGGCACCCTGGACGCCGCCCGGGACCTCGACGTGCTCCGGGCCGCCCTCGGCGACGAGCGGCTGACCTACCTCGGCTGGTCCTACGGCACCTACCTGGGCACCGTCTACGCCGAGCAGTTCCCGCGCCGGGTCCGCGCCCTGGTGCTCGACGGCGCCGTGGACCCGTCCCTGGACTGGCGGCAGCGGATCCTCAGCCAGGGCCGGGGGTTCCGCAAGGCCGTCGACGACTACGCCGAGAACTGCTCGGTGGTCGTGAAGAAGGCGTGCCCCGAGGCGACGCCGGACGGCATCCGCCGACTGGTCGAGGAGCTGTTCGCCAAGGCGGCCGGCCACGCCCTGCGCGTCAAGGGCAGCTCCGAACCCCTCGACGAGTCCGTCCTGCTGGCCGCCATCACCCTGTCGATGTACTCGCCCGAGTCCCAGTGGCAGGAGCTCTCCGAGGCGCTGACCGCCGCCCGCGCGGGCGACGGCGCCAAGCTCGCCGCGATCGCCGGGCAGGACGCCCCGGCGGAGGACGGGGGCACCGACGGCGCCGGGGACGCCGTGGCCGCAGGCGGGGCCGGAGAGCCGGCGGGGGAGCAGCCCCGCGACAACGGCGCCGACGTCCTGAGCGCCGTCAACTGCCTCGACGTGCCCCACCCCACCGACCCCCAGGCGTACTGGGACCTCCTCGACGAGGCCTACCGCGACTCCGGCGTCCACGGCGCCTCCGTGGTGCTCGCCGACCTCGGCTGCCGCACCTGGCCGGCCGGTTCGCAGCAGCCGCACCGGGTCTCGGCCGAGGGACTGCCGCCGGTCCTGGTCGTCGGTACCACCGGCGACGCCCCGACCCCCTACGCGGAGGCGCAGAGCCTCGCCGCCCAACTGCCCGGCGGCATGCTGCTCACCAACCGGGGCCTGGGCCACACCGCCTACGGGCGCGGCAACCAGTGCGTCACCGACGCCGTGGACGGCTACCTCGTGGACCTCCGGCCGGTCCCCGCCGGGACGGCCTGCTGACGGCCCGCCCGGCTCACCCGGCCGGTGCGCCGGGCCCGCCGGACCGTCACCCGGATCCGACCTCCGCCCGCCCCGACCGCCGGACGCGACGGGCGCCGTGGTGGGACCATCGGGGGATGAAGTACCTGGTCCTGATGTACGCAGACCCGGCGGCGACCGAGGTGATGACCGACCGGCAGCGGGCCGAGGTGTTCCAGCGGCACGGCGACCTCCACCGCGACCTGGAGGGCACCGGCGAGATGCTCAACGGCGCGGGGCTCGCCCATCCGCGGGACACCACCACGCTCCGGTGGCAGGAGGGCGGCGCCCCGGTCGCGGCGGACGGCCCGTTCACGGCCGGGCAGCTGCAGCTGACGGCCTACCACGTGCTCGAGTGCGCGAGCCCGGAGCGGGCCCGGGAGATCGCGGAACGCGTCCTGGACTTCCACGTGGTGGCGGTCGAGGTGCGACCCGTGCACGACGCGTTCGGGATGACCGGGGACTGAGCCCGTCGGCGACGCCGGCCCGGGCACGGTGGGCGCGGGGGTCACCTCGACGAGCGGCGGGCCCGACAGCCTGGACAGGGCCCCGGTCAGAGCGGCGGGTTGGGGCGGGTCAGGCCGAGATCGTAGGCGAAGATCACGGCCTGGACGCGGTCCCGGGCCCCGATCTTGGCGAGCACCCGGCTGACGTGGGTCTTGACGGTGGACTCCGCGAGCACCAGGCGCTCGGCGATCTCGCCGTTGCTCCAGCCCCGGGCGACGGCGACGAGGATCTCCCGTTCGCGGTCGGTCAGGGCGTCCAGCCGGGCGTCGTCGGCCGGGCCGGCCCCCGCCGGGCGGACCGGCAGGTGGTGGGCGTAGGCGTCGAGCAGCCGGCGGGTGACGGCGGGTGCGACGACGGCGTCGCCGCCGGCCACCGCGCGGATGCCCGCGAGCAGTTCCTCGGGGCGGGCGTCCTTGAGGAGGAAGCCGCTGGCACCGGCGCGCAGCGCGGCGTGGGCGTACTCGTCGAGGTCGAAGGTGGTGAGGACGAGGATCCGCGAGCGGCCGCCCGCGGCGACGATCTGGCGGGTGGCCTCGATGCCGTCCATGCCGGGCATCCGGATGTCCATGAGGACGACGTCGGGCCGCAGGCCGGCGGTCAGCCGGACGGCCTCGGCGCCGTGGGCGGCCTCGCCGACGACCTGGGTGTCCGGCTGGCTCTCCAACAGCATGCGGAAGCCGTACCGCTGCAGCGGCTGGTCGTCCACGATGAGGACGGTGGTCACGTCGGGCCGCCTGTCGGGTCGGGGGTGAGGTCGAGCACGGCCTCCACGGTCCATCCTGCACCAGGGCCGGGCCCGGCGGTGACGGTGCCGCCGTAGAGGGCGGCGCGTTCGCGCATGCCCGCGAGCCCGTGGCCCTCGGTGCCCGGGCGCGTGGGCGGGGCCGCGTCGCCGGGCGGCCCGTCGTCCCGGACCCTGATTCGCAGCCGGCCCGACTCGGCGCTCACCGACACGTGTGCCCTGGTGTCCGGGCCGGCGTGCCGCAGCGTGTTGGTGAGGGCCTCCTGGACGATCCGGTAGGCCATCAACTGGACACCGCGGTCCAGGTGTTCCAGCTCGCCGGCCGCGGTGTACACGATGCGGGGCCCGGCCGCGCGGGTGCGCGCGCACAGCCCGTCGATGTCGGCGATGCCCGGCTGCGGGGTGAACTCGGCGCCCTGCTCGCCCTGGTCGCGGAGCACGCCGAGCATGCGCCGCAGCTCGCCCAGCGCCTGCCGGCTGGTCTCGCCGATCAGCAGCAGCGCCTCGCGGCCCCGCTCCGGGGAGGCCTGGGCCGCGTACGCGCCGCCGTCGGCCAGGGTGACGATCACGGACAGGTTGTGGCCGATGATGTCGTGCATCTCGCGGGCCACCTTGGTGCGCTCGGTGGCCGCGGCGAGTCGGCTGCGCTGGTCGCGTTCGATCTCCAGCCGCGCGGCGCGTTCGCGCAGCCCGGCGAGCTGGGCGCGCCGGATGCGCACGGCGATGCCGAGGGCGACGGCGGCCGTCGCCGCACTGAACAGGAAGAACAGGGCGTCCCCGAGGGAGACGCCGGAGGACAGCTCGACGGCGACGAGGACCAGCGCGCCGGCCGTCGCGCCGCAGGCCCAGGCCAGCTTCCGCAGGCTGCCGTGCAGGGCGAGGCTGTAGAGGGCGACGAACAGGGCGGCGTCCGCGCGCAGCGCCGCGCCGAGCGACCACTGCAGCACGAACACGGCCATGATCGCCGCGAAGGAGGCGGCGGGCCGGCGCCGGCGCCACAGCAGCGGCAGGACCAGCCCGATCTGGAGGGCCAGCACGGCCGGCAGGGGCAGGTGGGTGAAGACGATCCGGTGCTCGTGCGGGCCGTCGCCGTCGCCGTGGAACGGGCCGGCGCCGCCGCCGCGGACGAGGTCGGGCACGCACAACAGGACGAAGGCCACCGCGACCACGGCGGTGTCCAGGACCCACGGGTGGTCGCGGTCCGCCAGCCGGACGCGCTGGCCGAACCGGCCGAGCGGGCCGAACAGCGGGTGGGCCGACAGGGGGTCGGCGACCGACGCCGGGGCGCCGGCGTGGAGGTGGCTCACGGGTGTCACCTGTCCATCGTGGCGTGGGGCCCGCCCTCCGACTGCGGGGGGCGGGCCCTGGGCCGGGGGGGGGGGGGGGGGGGCCCCCCCCCCCCCCCCGGGGGGGTGGGGGGGGGGGGCCCCCCCCCCCCGCCCCGGGGGCCCCCCCCGGGGGCCCCCCCCCCCCCCCGCCAACCAACACGGCGGCGGGCGGGGGCGCGGTGGTTGGGGGGGGGGGGGGGCCGGCGGGGGGGGGGGGGGGGGGGGCCGGGGGGGGGGGGGGGGGGGGGGCCCCCCCCCCCCCCCACCGCGGGGGAGTTCACGCGTCGCTGCGCACCAGGCGGACGGCGGCGCCGGCCAGGGCGAGCACCGTCCAGCCGAGGAAGACGAGCAGTCCGGCGGTCGGCGAGAGGGTGGTCGAGTCGTGGTGCAGGGCGAACATCGCCTCGCCGGCGTGGCTGGGCAGGTAGGGGCTGAGGTGGCTCTGCCAGGAGGTCGGCAGCAGCGAGGTCAGGCCCGGGACGAGCATCAGCGAGGCGACCAGGACGGCGATGCCGCCCGCCACCGACCGCAGCAGCGCGCCCAGGGCGACCCCGATCACCCCGACCAGGGCGAGGTAGAACCCCGCGCCGAAGAGGCCGCGGACCACACCCGGATCGGAGATCGTCATCGCCGCGCGGGTGCTCGCCAGGATGCCGCTGTCGGCGAGGAAGACGGCGAACACGCCCGCGGTGCCGAGCAGCAGCGCGATCACGCCGAACACCGCGGCCTTGGACCACAGCACCGGCAGGCGGCGCGGCACGGCGGCCAGGGTCGAGCGGATCATGCCGGTGGAGTACTCGCCGGCGGCGACCAGCACGCCCAGCACGCCGAGCGCCAGCTGCGCGAAGTTGGTGCCGAACAGCGACAGGCTCAGGGCGCTCGCCGAGGCGAAGTCCCGGTCCATCGGGCGGCCGGAGGTGATCCTCGACTTGAACTGGACGGCGGCGATCAGCCCGAAGCCGACGAGGAACAGCAGGGCCAGGCCGAGGGTGATCCAGGTGGAGCGCAGCGACCACAGCTTCGCCCACTCGGAGCGCAGCACCCGGGCGGCCGTCACCCGGTGGACGGGGCGTGCGGGGCGCGCGCCGGCGGGTGCGGAGGTCTTGCTCGGTGCGATGGTGCTCATGCCGCACTCCTCGCGGTCTCGGCGCCGGCCTCGTCGCCGGCGGTGGTGCCGGTGCCGGCGGTGCGGCCGGTGGTGGAGCCGTGGTACTCCACGGCGTCTCTGGTCAGGTCCATGAAGGCCTCCTCGAGGGAGACCGTGCGGGGCGTCAGTTCGAACAGGGCGATGCCGTGTTCGGCGGCGGTGAGGCCGATCTCGCGGGCCGTGCGGCCGGTGACGAGGAGCTCCTCGGTGCCCGAGCGGCCGGTCACCTCGACGCCGGGCCCGGCCAGGGCCGAGCGCAGCCGGGCCGGGTCGGCGCTGGCGACCTTGACGGCGTCCCCGCCGGCCTGGCGGACCAGCTCCTGCACGGTGGTGTCGGCCAGCAGCCGCCCGCGCCCGACGATGATCAGGTGGTCGGCGACGAGGGCGACCTCGCTCATCAGGTGGGAGGAGACGAAGACGGTGCGGCCCTCGGCGGCGAGGGAGGTGAGGAGGTTGCGGATCCAGAGCACGCCCTCCGGGTCGAGGCCGTTGACCGGCTCGTCCAGCATCACCGTCGCCGGGTCGCCGAGCAGGGCGGAGGCGATGCCGAGCCGCTGGCCCATGCCGAGCGAGAACGCCCCGGCGCGCTTGCGCGCCACCGAGGTGAGGCCGGTCAGCTCGACGACCTCCTCGACCCGGCGGCGGGGGATGCCGTGGGTGTGGGCCTGCGCCATCAGGTGGTTGAACGCCGAGCGCCCGGGGTGGATCGACCGGGCCTCCAGCAGGGCGCCGACCTCCTGCAGCGGCGCCGCGTGCTCGGCGTAGCGGCGGCCGTTGACGCGCACCGAACCGCTGGTCGGCGCGTCCAGTCCGACGATCATCCGCATCGTGGTGGACTTGCCCGCGCCGTTGGGCCCGAGGAAGCCCGTCACCGTGCCCGGCCGGACGGTGAAGTCCAGCCGGTCGACGGCCGTCTTCTCGCCGTACCGCTTCGTCAGCTGGTGCGCCTCGATCATCGCTCACCCCTGTGCTCCGGGGCCGGACCGTCCCGGCCGCCCTCACCGTCCACGCTAGGTGCCGGGGCGGCCCGATCCGTGGTACCCGGGGGCTGATCACCCCCAGGCGGGTAGTACCGCGGTACCACGGACGGGCGCCCTCCGGGCGGTCCGGCCGGCCCGCGGCTGCGCCCTCCGGGTGATCGAGCCGGTCCGCGCCGTGCCCTCGCCGGTCGGCGGTACCGAAGTTGTCTGGTCAAGTTCGGCCGGAGTTCGCCCGGGAGCCCTTCCCCCGGACGGCCCGGACCGGTAGCTATGTGCAGCCGGTCGCGCACGCCCCGGCACCACCCTCACCCAAGCTACGAGGTATCCCCATGCGACTGCGCCGGAGCGCCCTCGGCGGGCTGCTCGCCACCCTCCCCCTCGTCGGCGCGCTGGTCGTCGCCGCCCCCGTCACCGCCACCGCGGCCGGGAGCAGCGGCAACCTGATCGTCAACGGCGACGCGGAGGCCGGCGGCTACTGCACCAGCGACTGGAGCGCCGCCACCACCGTCCCCGGCTGGACGGTCCAGGCCGGCGGCGCCGACGTCATGTGCCACTCGGTGGCCCCCATCGGCCTGCCCGCCGACGGCAACACGCCCGGCCGGGCCTTCTTCGGCCCCGGCAACTTCGGGGACGGCGCGATGGCGCAGACCGTCGACGTCTCCTCCGCGGCCGCCGCCGTCGACGGCGGCGGCGTGCACTACAACCTCTCGGGCTGGCTGGGCGGTTGGGCCGTCTACAGCGGCTACGTCGCCGTCAGCCTGCACTTCCACGACGCCGCCGGGCGCCCCCTCGGCGCCGCCGCCACGCTGCCCACCGTCTCCGCGACCGACCGCGGCCTGAGCACCCGGTTCCTCTCCCGCAGCACCACCGGGGCCGTCCCCGCCGGGACGCGCTCGATCCAGGTCGAGGTCCAGTTCCTGTCCAGCTCGAACGAGACCGGCTACCTGGACGACCTCTCGCTCACCCTCGACACCCCGGTCGCCGCACCCGCGCCGCTCACCCCGCCCGCGTCCGCGGTGCCCGGCTACGACCACGTGTTCACCGTCATGATGGAGAACACCGACTACGCCCAGATCATGAACGACCCCGCGGACACGCCGTTCATCCACGGCCTGATGGCCCAGGGCGCCACCCTCACCGACGCCCACGGCGTCTACCACCCCAGCGACGAGAACTACCTCGCCGTCGCCGGCGGCGACACCTACACCAAGGGGGCCACCTACTGGCCCGACATCAACTCCCCGCAGCGCAACCTCGGTGACACCCTGGAGGAGGCCGGCAAGACCTGGAAGGCCTACGAGCAGGGCATGGGCACGCCCTGCAACACCACCAAGGCCTACGACAGCTCCTACATGCCGGACGACGCGCCGTTCATCAACTACACCGACATCAGCGGCAACCCGGCCCGCTGCGCGGCGCACCTCTTCGACACCACGCAGCTGACCACCGACCTGCAGTCGGCGGCCACCACGCCGAACTTCTCCTGGATCGCCGCCGACGACTACTACGACGGCGAGGGCTCCGGCAACGGCAGCGCCACCAGCCTCAAGGTGCAGGACGGCTGGCTGAAGCAGACCCTCGCCCCCGTGCTGTCCTCCCCGGCCTGGACCCAGCAGCGCTCCCTGCTCGTCCTCACCTGGGACGAGAGCGAGAGCGAGGGCTACAACCACCTCGCCACCGTCCTCGTCGGCTCGCAGGGCACCGTCCCGGCCGGCACCAGCAGCCCGCTGCACTACGACCACTACGGCATCGGCCGCACCATCGAGGCCGCCCTCGGCCTGCCCGGGCTCACCGGCAACGACACCTACGCCACGCCGCTCAACGCCGCCTTCGCGCCCTCCGGGGCGACCGGGCCGACCCTCACCGGAGACCTGAACGCCGTGGCCAACGGCGGCAACCTCACCCTGCGCTACGCCCTGCCGAACGCCTCCCAGGCCGGCCCGAAGAACTGGGTCGGGATCTACCCGGCGGGCGTCACCCCGGGCTCGCGCTCCTCGCTGACCTGGTCCTACGCGCCGAACCAGAGCGGTGCCGTCACCCTCTCCACCGGCAAGCTGAGCGGCGCGGGCCGGTACGACGCGTACTACCTGGCCAACGACGGGTACTCGGTGCTGGCGGGGCCCTTCACGGTGACGGTCGGCTGACGCGGGACGGCCGTCGGGGGCGGGGGCCCCCCCGGGCCCCCCCCCCCCCCGCGGGGGGGGGGGGGGGGGGCGCGCCCCGGGGGGGCGGGGGGGGGGGGGGGGGGGGGGGGGGGGGGGGCCCCCCCCGGGGCCCCCCCCCCCCGACGGCGGGTTCGGTCGTGCGCTGCTGCGCTCGTGCGGGGCTGGGTTCCGTCGGGCTCGTGGGCGCGTCCGGCCGCGGGAGCAGCTGCGGGTTCAGCCGCGGGTTCAGCTGCGGGCGAGGAGCTCCAGGGTGTCGACGACGCGGTTGGAGAAGCCCCACTCGTTGTCGTACCAGGCGACGACCTTGACGTGGCGTCCGTGCACCCGGGTCAGCGCGGCGTCGAAGATCGAGGACGCCGGCTGGCCGGTGATGTCGGAGGACACCAGCGGCTCGTCCGAGTAGTCCAGGATGCCCTTGAGGCGGCCGTCGGCGGCCCCCCGGTAGGCGTCCAGGACCTGCTCCAGCGTCACCTCGCGGGAGACCGTGGTGTTCAGCTCCACCAGGGAGCCGACCGGGACGGGCACCCGGATCGAGTCGCCCGACAGCTTGCCGTCCAGGGTCGGCAGCACCAGGCCGATCGCCTTCGCCGCACCGGTGCTGGTGGGCACGATGTTGACCCCGGCGGCCCGGGCGCGGCGCATGTCGCGGTGCGGGCCGTCCTGGAGGTTCTGCTCCTGGGTGTAGGCGTGGACGGTGGTCATGAAGCCGTGCTCGATGCCGGCCAGGTCGTCCAGCACGGAGGCCAGCGGAGCCAGCGCGTTGGTGGTGCACGACGCGTTGGACACGATCACGTGCTCGGCCGGGTCGTACGCGTCGGTGTTGACGCCGTAGGCCAGCGTGACGTCCGCGCCGTCCGAGGGGGCGCTCACCAGGACGCGCTTGGCACCGGCGGTCAGGTGGGCGCGGGCGGCGTCGGCGGCGGTGAAGCGGCCGGTGGCCTCCAGCACGAGGTCCACGCCCAGCTCCGCCCAGGGCAGCGCGGCCGGGTCGCGCTCGGCGAGCACCGCGATGCGGTGGCCGTCCACCACCAGGTCGGTGCCGTCGACGGAGACGGAGCGGCCGAGGCGGCCGAGCGCGCTGTCGAACTTGAGCAGGTGGGCCAGGGCGTCGGGCGCGGTGAGGTCGTTGACGGCAACCACCTCGAGGTCGCTGCCGCGCTCCAGCAGGGCGCGCAGGGTGTTGCGTCCGATGCGGCCGAAACCGTTGATCGCGATGCGGGTCACGGGGGGTTCCCTTCGTTCCGTTCGTGCTGGCACCTCGTCGGTGCACCCCCATCCTCTGCACCGGGCACCGGCCCCGACAGGGGCCGGATCGACACGCTCCGCAAGGATCCCGCCAAGCCGGTGGCGGCCCGCCCGATCGCGCTGACCTGCGCCGACGCCCTGACGCGCCGACCCGCTGACGCGCTGACGCCTTGACCCGCCGACCACGTCGGGCCGGTCAGGGTGTCCGGGCGGCGAAGGTGTGCCGGTACTCCGTGGGCGAGGTCCCGAGGATGCGCTGGAAGTGCAGGCGCAGATTGGCGCCCGTCCCCAGCCCGACCCGGTCGGCGACCTGCTCGACCCCGAGGTCGGTGCGCTCCAGCAGCTCGCGCGCCAGGTCCACCCGGGCCCGCAGCACCCACTGCATCGGCGTGTACCCGGTGTCCTGCACGAACCGCCGGGAGAAGGTCCGCTCCGAGACCCGGGCGATCCGGGCCAGCCCCTCCAGCGTCAGCGGCTCGGACAGGTGCGCCAGCGCCCACTCCCGGGTGCCCGCGAACAGGTCCCCCAGCGGCTCGGGCACGCTGCGCGGCACGTACTGGGCCTGCCCGCCGCTGCGGTACGGGGCCGCCACCAGGCGCCGCGCCGTGTGGTTGGACAGCCCGACGCCGTGGTCGCGCCGCACCAGGTGCAGGCACAGGTCGATCCCGGACGCCGCCCCCGCCGAGGTCAGCACGTCGCCCTCGTCGACGAACAGGACGTTCTCGTCCACCGACACCAGCGGGTGCTGCTCGGCCAGCGCCCTCGTGTAATGCCAGTGCGTCGTCGCCTTGCGGCCGTCGAGCAGGCCGGTGGCCGCCAGGGCGAACGCCCCCGTCGAGATCGCCGCCAGCCGTGCCCCCCGTTCGTGGGCGGCCACCAGCGCCAGGACGACCTCCTCCGGCGGCCGGGTGCCCGCAGGGTCCCGGTAGCCGGGCACGAACACCGTGTCGGCCCACGCCAGCGCCTCCAGCCCGTCGGCCACGTGGTACGCCAGCCCGTCCCCGCCGGTCACCAGCCCGGGCCGCGCCCCGCACACCCGCACCTCGTACGGCATGCTCGGCCGGCGGGAGAACACCTGCGCCGGGATGCCGACGTCCAGCGGCTTCGCGCCCTCCAGCACCAGTACGGCCACCCGGTGCCTCGCGTGCCCCATCGGACTCCTCCCGTTGCCGTTCCGTGCCCCGGGGTGGCTCGGGTGCCACCCATCGCAAGCATCCTGCCACCGCGGGGCCGGCTGCCACCGCCCGGCCGACCCGCCGCCCGCGGACCGGTCGCACGGACGAACGATTGGCGGGGTGTGCGAATCACCCGCGGCGCGATCACCCGCCCCGGAGGGCCCGGAACGCGGTGTTTGCGGGCCGTGTCGCCACCGGCCGCCGCAGTGTCGTAGGGTGCGGCGCCGCGGGGCCGCGCCGGGACGGACGGCGGGCAGCCGAAGGACGGCGAGCGGGCAGGAACGGGGAGAGCACCGACGATGGACGAGCGGACGCAGCAGGACGACAGACCCGACGGCGGGAGCGTTCCCGAGGCCGCCGCGGGCGGGACCGCCGAGGCCCCCGCCGCCACGGGTGGCACGGCCACGGTTCCGGTCGCCGTGGACGACCCGGCCACGGCTCCGGCCCCCGCCGAGAGCGACGCCCCGGCCGAGGGCATGGCGTCGACCGTCCCCACCCCCCCCCCCGTCGAGGACGACACCCCGGCCGAGGGCGCGCCGTCGACCGCCCTCACCCCCGCCCCCGTCGAGGACGCCCGCCCCTGGGAGCTCCCGGACTACCTCCACGAGCGCGAGCTCGGCGCCGGGGCCAGCGGACGCGTGGTGCTTGCCCACCACCGGGAGACCGGCACCCCCGTCGCCATCAAGTACCTCCACGACCGGATCGGCACGCCCGCGCTGCGCGCCGAGGCCGAGGTCCTCGCCCAGGTCGACTCCCCGCACGTCACCCGGCTCTACGAGTACGTCGAGGGGGAGCAGGGCTCGGCCATCGTGATGGAGCTGGTCGACGGCATCGCGCTGCGCGACCTGCTGCGCGCCGAGGGCGCCACCACCCCCGAGGCCGCCCTGGTCGTCCTGAAGGGCTCCCTGCTGGGCCTGGCCGCCGCGCACGAGGCCGGCGTGGTGCACCGGGACTACAAGCCCGCCAACGTCCTCGTCGACGCCGCCGGCGTCTCCAAGCTCGTCGACTTCGGCATCGCGGTCCCCAGCGGCGCCGACCGCGATGTCTCCGGCACGCCCGCCTACATGCCGCCCGAGCAGTGGGCGGGCCGCCCCGCCTCCCCGGCCGGGGACGTGTACGCCGCGACCGTCACCTTCTTCGAGTGCCTCACCGGCGCCCGCCCCTACGGCGGCACCACGATCGCCGAACTCGCCGTCCAGCACACCGAGGCGCCGATCCCCGCCGAGCTGGCGCCCGACCCCGTCCGACCGCTCATCCTGGCGGGCCTGGCCAAGGACCCGGAGTCCCGCCCGGACAGCGCGGCCGTGTTCGTCCGCGAGCTGGAGGCGGTCGCCACGGCCGGCTACGGGGCCGGCTGGGAGGAGCGGGGCCGCCTCGACCTGCTGGCGCTGCTCGCCCTGCTCGCGGCACTGCTGCCCACCGGCGGAGCCGCGCCCGGCGGCACCTCGCTCGCCCACACCTCGCTGGGCCCGCAGGCCTCCGCGGGCTCGCAGAGCGGCGCCCTCGGCGCCGACCTCGCCCTCGGGGCGGGGGCGGCCCGGGGCCTGCTGCGCAAGGTCCCGCCGCGCCGGGGCAAGGTCCTCGTCGGGGTCGCGGCCGGAGCCGTCACCCTGGCCACGCTGGCCGGCCTCGCCGTCGCCGGGGCCACCGACGGCGACGCCCGGACGCCCGTCGGCGCGGCCTCGCCGGAGGCGACCACCAGCCTGGGCCCGCAGCAGCCGACGGGTGCCGCCGCCCCGACACCGACCGGTGACGGCGCCACGGCGAGCCCGACGCCCTCCACCCCGACGACCGCGCCCACCTCGCCCACGGCCACCCCGAGCGGCCCCGGCGGCAGCCCGGTCGCCGCACCGACGGCCAAGGCGCCCACGGCCCCCGCGGCACCGGCTCCCTCCGGGCCCGGCCTGCCGCCGGCGCCGTCCACCCCCGCCGGGGCTCCCACCCCGCCGCCCGCCGGGCCGGCGCCGACGTCGGCCGCGCCCACCGCGACCACGGCCGCGCCGTCGCCCGTCGTCGTCCCGCCCAGCCCCAGCCCGACCGTCGCCCCCGTGCTGAAGGTCACCTCGGTCAACCTGAACTCCCTGACCTGCAGCGGCCGGTGGAGCCTCACCGCGAACGTCACGGTGACGGCCCAGGGCGGCGGCAGCGGGACGCTGACGCTCAGCTGGTACCACAGCTCGGGCGGCCGCGCCGTCACCGTCGCGACGGACACCGTGACGGTCCAGAACGGCACCGCCACCATCACCCGGGCGCACGACTTCGGCTCGGCCGACACCTTCCCGACCTGGGGCGTGCGCGTCGCGACCAGCCCGGCGGCGGCCAAGGCGGGCACCACCTCCAACGAGACGGCCGCCTTCCTCTGCGACCCGCCCCGCTGACCCGCCCGCCCGTCCCCTCGCCGACTGCCCCGTCCCGTTCGTCCTGTTCTGGAGAAGCCATGCCCACGCCCCGCCCCGACTCCGCCCCCGACCCGGGCGCCGAGCAGACCGTCGCCCTCGGTCCGGGCGCCGGCGAGGCCACCGTGCGGCTCTCCCCGGACGCGGAGGCCACCGTGCGCCTCGCGGACAAGGCGCCCGCCGAGGCGCGGTCCGGGGCGGAGGCCGCCAGCGCGACCTTCCTGGACCCCCGAGCCTGGGGCGGCGACGAGGAGGCCGTGGAGACCGTCACCCTCCCCGGGGCCGCCGCCGGGACGGCATCCGAGCCCGAGCCCGAGAGCGCCACCTTCCTCGACCCCCGCGCCTGGGGCGGCGCCGCACGGACCGGGGAGACCGCCACCCTGCCCGAGGCCGCCCCGGAGGCGGGGGATACCGCCACCCTCCCCGACCCCCACGACCCCGCCGACGAGCCCGGCCGCACCGTCGAGGCCGCCACCCCGGTGGAGGAAACTCCCTTCGCGCCAGGTGAGTTGCGCCGCTTCGGGCCCGGTGTCCCGCCGCGCGCCGCCGCGGTGTGGCACGGCCAGACGACCCCGGAGGCCGAGCAGCCGAGGCGCCGCCGGGTGTGGCGCTGGCTGGCCCCGCTGCTCGTCCTCCTCCTGGTGCTCGCGGCCTTCCTCTTCTGGCGGCAGCTGCGCACCCCGGCCCTGGCCGTCACCGGAGTCTCCGTCACCACCGACCCGGCCGGCCCCGGCTGCGGCGGCACCGCGGTGGTCACGGCCTCGGTGGCGACCAACGGCGGCACCGGCACCCTCCGCTACCGCTGGGTGCGCAGCGACGGCACCACCTCGGACGAGATCGTCCAGGACGTCCGCTCCGGCGCGCACCACACCGATCTGGTCCTGCGGTGGACCTTCGACGGCCAGGGCTCCCTCCAGGCCACCGCCACCCTGGAGCTCCTCGCCCCGGACACCCGGACCGCCGCGGCGTCCTTCCCCTACCGCTGCGCCTGACCGCCCGCAGGCGCCCGCCGCGCACGTGGACGCACCGAGCCGCCCGGTCCACACGGACCGGGCGGCTCGGGCCGCGCTCCGCCCCTCCCCCGAGAGGGCGGAACGCGTGCCGGACACGGTCAGGAGTCCGCCGACACCTGACCGGTCCGGAGCTCACCCCCCGTTCAGGAGGTGACGGCTGAGGGACCGCCGGTGAACCCGGCCCGGTCCGTTCGCCGCGTCAGTGGGCGGCGATGGCGCCGCCGGGGATTTCGGCCCAGGCGTTGCTCCAGCGGCCGGCGGTGTAGTCGGCGTCCATGGTGTAGACGGTGCCGGTGGCGCCGATGGCGTAGAGGTGGACGGTGTTGCCGGTGAGGGTGGAGGTGAGGGCCTTGAGGGCGGAGCCGCCGATGCGGTTCCATGCGCCGGTCCAGTGGCCGGTGGTGTAGTCGCCGTCGGTGTTGTAGAGGGCTCCGTCGGCGCCGAGGATGTTGAGGTGGACGGTGTTGCCGGTGGCGGTTGCGGTGAGGGCGGTGGCGCCGGCGGCGCCGCCGGGGACCTCGACCCAGGCGTCGGTCCAGTGGCCGGTGGTGTAGTCGGCGTCCATGGAGTAGACGTGGCCGGTGGCGCCGATGGCGTAGAGGTGGACGGTGTTGCCGATGGTGACGCTGGTGAGGGCCTGGAGGGCGGAGCCGCCGATGCGGTTCCATCCGCCGGTCCAGTGGCCGGTGGTGTAGTCGCCGTCGGTGTTGTAGAGGGCTCCGTCGGCGCCGAGGATGTTGAGGTGGACGGTGTTGCCGGTGGCGGTTGCGGTGAGGGCGGTGGCGCCGGCGGCGCCTCCGGGGACCTCGACCCAGGTGCCGCTCCACTGGCCGGTGGTGTAGTCGGCGTCCATGGAGTAGACGCGGCCGGTGGAGCCGATGGCGTAGACGTGCATGCTGGTGCCGATGGTGACGCTGGTGAGGGCCTTGAGGCCGGAGCCGCCCAGGGGTGACCAGGCGCCGGTCCAGTTCCCGGCGGCGTAGTCGCCCTCGGTGGCCCACATCCCGCCGTCCGAGCCGATGATGTCCAGGTGCACCCCGTTGCCCGTCGCCGACGCCGCCACCGTCGAACCCGACACCGACGCGGCGGTGATGGTGTCGACGATGCGTTGGGCGTCGGTGGCCTGGGGTTGGTAGCGGTCGGGGTAGGCGGAGACCTGGACCTTCTGGCAGACGACGCCGACGGACTGGCTCTGCCAGCTGCCGTTGGGGTAGGCCTTGAGCATGGCGTTGAGGAAGGAGTTGGTGGCGTAGGCGGGGTCGAGGCGCTGGTCGACGGTGCCCCACCAGTCCTGTTGCTGGAAGAGGCCGACGCTGGTGGCGTCGAGCTTGTTGGGGTTGTTGCGCAGGTCGGATTCGACGATGGCGGTGGTGAGGGCGATGACGGCGGCGCGGTCGGGTAGGCCGCGGGTGCGGGTGGCGTTGACGATGGCTCGGGCGCAGGAGACGCGGTAGGCGTTCATGTAGCCGGCGAGCTTGCCGGTCATGGTGGCGTTGAGGGTGGTGGCGGCGGTGCTGTCGGCGTCGGTGACGGTGCCGCAGGTGCGGTCGGGCAGTAGGGCGTAGGCGGGGGTGGCGGTGACCATGGCGGGGATGGCCAGGGCGGCGGCGGTGGCCAGGGCGGGCAGGATCGAGCGCAGGCGGGTCTTCATCGGGAGCGGGAGCCCTTCGGGAGCGGTGGGTGGAGTGCCGGGTACGTGCGGGCGCTGCCCGGAAGGGGCGCGCCGGCCCGCGGCACCGGCCGGGGAGATCCGGCCGGTGCCGTCAGGGCGTGGCAGGGGAGGGCGTGCGGCTGGGCGGGGCCGCGGGGTGTCGCCGTGTCAGTGGGCGGCGATGGCGCCGCCGGGGATTTCGGCCCAGGCGTTGCTCCAGCGGCCGGCGGTGTAGTCGGCGTCCATGGTGTAGACGGTGCCGGTGGCGCCGATGGCGTAGAGGTGGACGGTGTTGCCGGTGAGGGTGGAGGTGAGGGCCTTGAGGGCGGAGCCGCCGATGCGGTTCCAACTGCCGGTCCAGTGGCCGGTGGTGTAGTCGCCGTCGGTGTTGTAGAGGGCTCCGTCGGCGCCGAGGATGTTGAGGTGGACGGTGTTGCCGGTGGCGG